>NZ_JPRS01000042.1 GCF_000738085.1 Cryobacterium sp. MLB-32 | reverse complement strand
TCGGTCGCATTAGGGGAACGCATCGCGCGTGTTTTTTCACTTCTCGGCTTCGAGTCGAAACATGAGGGTCAACTGCGCTCGCCACATCGCAATGTGCGCGCAGATATTGTCGTCAATCGCGAAGGTGCTCAGCAGAGCATCGTCTGTCTGGAGCTGAAGGCATTCTCCACGGACGGCACTCGACCGTCGTCTATTCGCGACGCCATTCGCGGGACCTTGCGAAAGTATGCACAGTTCGCGGGTTTCATAGAAGGTGACTAGTAAGTGACCTGGAGACAGGGCGCAGCGGTCAGAGCTGAACCGACAGGACAGCCACTGTCCGATACCTAGGTATCGGACAGTGGCTTGAAAAGGCGTGCGGCGCTCGCCGAAGGGGCCTTATTCTGTCGCAGAAGCATGTCCGAAAGGGCACTGTCCGAATTTCGCGAGTGCGCCGAATTGTGACACGCTTGCGATATGACGAACACGACCGGACGGGTGCACGGCTACGTGCGAGTCTCGACAGCGAAGCAGACCGTAGACCAGCAGCTCGACGCCCTCATCGCGGCCGGGGTTCCGGAAGAGTTCATCTTCGGTGACGTCCGGAGCGGCGCAGAGTGGGACCGTCCCGGTCTGCTCGAGTTGAAACGGCATCTCCGCCCCGGCGACACGCTGGTGGTCGTAGCTCTCGACCGGCTTGGTCGCTCCCTCTCGGACATGGTCGCGTTACTCGGCTGGATCCAAAAAAACGGAATAATCCTCCGCAGTCTGCGCGAGAATTTGGACTTCGCGACGCCGACGGGCGCGATGATGGCCGCAATCTTCTCAGCAATGGCGGAATATGAGCGAGCACTTATCCTGGAGCGCGCCGACGCCGCTCGGGAGGCAGCTCGCGCTCGCGGTCGCCAGGTAGGCCGACCGAAATCTATGACGCCGGAAAACCGGCACAAGGCCCGCGACCTTCTTGACGCCGGGTGGAGTCGCGTGAGGGTGGCCGCGGACCTCGGCGTCTCCCGAGCGACCCTCTACAGGGAAATCCCAGCCTGATCACTCCCCGGCGCACGAGCGGCTCGCTCAATCTGTGGCGGCGCATGAGACCGCCGGAGTGGGTGAGGAGGTGGCGGCGCTCGCCGATGCATCGAAGGTGCAGCTAAGCGAGGACCCCGGTACGCCTCACGGTCGACAAGGTGACGAAGTGACGGTTCTTACGTCACTTCCCTATTCTTTAGAAGAGAGAGCTCTTTATACCGGAATAGGGAAGTGACGCAACTTTCGTCACTTCGTCACTTCCGCTGGCGCGAGCGGCCAGTCCGGCGCCGGTCGGGGCCTGACGTGCTGGAGGCCGCAGGCGGCCCGTAGGCGAGTTAGGTGCGCATTTATCCAGTCCGACGCACATTACCTCGTTGGCTGTCTATGGTGCCACTGAGGCCATTTCAAATGGGTATTAGGGCGAACGGGGTGCCGACGCGGCGTGGATCGGGTGTGTGAGGTCGACGGAGTCCAGGGGAGCGTTTGCACGCTCCAGTCACGCGGAGGCGCCGGAGGGGCCAGGCCTCGCGCGTAGGGCGGTCATGCGACCGGGAGGTAGTAGTCGGGGCTCTCCTCCACACTCGGCTTTACAACGTACTTGACTCGCTCGGGAGCGCTGAAGGGGTAAACCGCTACATGGTCGTAGGCAGCGGCCAGGTAGCCGCGCCGGGCCCCGTCGTCGACGGCTTCGGCGTAGACCTCGCCCCAGGTCTTGCCTAGGTCGACGCGCTCGATTTTGGTCGTTGGTGCGACCGCACGGAGTGCGGCGAGGCTCGCGATCAGCGCTGTACGCTGCGCCATAAGTGCCGGGACATCTGCGTCGGCGTCGGTCAGCTTCTGGACCGTTGCGGTGAGCTGTTGGGTTAGCAACGTGATCGCCTCGCCGACCTCGGGCGCCCCCTTGAGCTCGACAATTGCCACGGCAGGAAGAGAGCCGAAGCGGGCGAGGTATTCGGCGGTAACGGTCTCCTCCAGAATGGGCGCCGTGATTTTCAGGCCCGTACAGTCGAGGCCCTTGGACGGGCCAGCACATCGGTAGTAGCTGTAGCCCTTGGAGCTCACGACGTACATAGGCGCCGCGCACCGACCGCAGAACGCGAGCCCACTCAGAAGCCGGGCCGCACGTCGCTTGCGCTGCTGGCCGCGCCCCAGATTGCCCGCGAACCGCTCACGAATGGCGAGGGCGGTCTCAAGGTCGAGTACAGGCTCGAACGCCTGTAGCGGAAGGCCGGTAGCCGGGTCGAGTATTGGCTCGCCGTACCTGGCGAGGTGGCGCTCCTCGGCGGTGGAAGGCTGCTTGTCATCGGTGAGGAGCCCGTCGTCGTCGGTCGCTAGCGCGAGGTGCGTGGTCTTGTGGCTGATGCGGCCTAGAAGGTGCTCGCTCGCCCAGACCTGAGACACGCGAGAGGATGACCAAATGCCGGTCGCGAGCGGCTCGCCGGTTGCGGCGTCCACGGTTGGCTCACCTTTGAGAATCGCGAGGCGGTGGGCGCTGCGGGGCATTGGCACACGGCGACTCGTCAACTCGCGAGCGAGCGCGCTCGCCGAGGCGCCGGAGACGAGCCGGTCGGCAACCTCCCGGATTACCTGGGCCTCGTCATGGTCCACGACGAAACGGCGACCGGGCCGTCCGTCAGCGAACGCCGCAGAGCGGTATCCGAACGGCGCGGGTCCGTTGCCGGGGTTGCGCCCCTGGCGCCGCATTCGCTCGATTGAGGCTGTGCGCCGCGAGACCATTCGTTCCCGTTCCTTCTGGGCAATGTCGGCAGCGAACGCGACGCGGATTTCCCATCCTTCCTGATCCGAGCGGATCCCCTCGCGGGCCGCGAAGAATAGCGGCTCGGGACTCTTGCCCCGCTTGGCGGCGCGCTTGCGGGCGTCGATAGCCTTGATTACGTCGGCGCTGTCGGAGATTCCCATACGGCTCCACCGGTCGTACGCGTACACTGCGAGCACGTCAGCCTCGTTGTTGCGGAGCATGTCTAGGGCGCCGATGGCGTTCTCGCGCTGCTTGCCCCCGGACTTACCGTTATCCTCGAAAGTAGCGACGATCTGCCAGCCCTCGCGCTCGGCAAGTGCATAGAGGTCCGCGTTTTGGCCTTCTATGGACGTGGAAACGGCGCTCTCTCGCGAGAGGCGAACGTACAGTACGGCGCGGGGTTTCGTAGTCATACCAATAGTTTAGGAATAGAATTGGCCGAATTTATTTACTCAATGGTCCGCGCTCGAAAGGCGATCGGAGAGAAGCTGATTCTCGACGACGTCACCATGTCGTTCTTCCCCGGCGCCAAGATTGGCGTGGTGGGACCGAACGGTGCCGGAAAATCCACCATCCTCAAGATCATGGCGGGCCTCGATACCCCCAGCAACGGAGAAGCCCGGCTCTCTCCCGGATACAGCGTCGGGATCCTGATGCAGGAGCCCCAGCTCGACGAGACCAAGACCGTTCTGGAGAACGTTCAGGAAGGCGTCGGTCCGATCAAGGACAAGGTCGACCGCTTCAACGAGATCAGCGTTGCGCTCGGTGAGCCCGATGCCGATTTCGACAGCCTGCTCGAAGAGATGGGTCACCTGCAGGAGGCCATCGACGCCGCCGACGCGTGGGACCTCGATTCCCAGCTGGAGCAGGCCATGGATGCCCTCCGCACTCCGCCGGGGGACTTCTCCGTCGCCAACCTCTCCGGTGGAGAGAAGCGCCGCGTGGCGCTGTGCAAGCTCCTGCTGCAGAAGCCTGACCTGCTGCTGCTCGACGAACCGACTAACCACCTCGACGCCGAGAGCGTGCTGTGGCTCGAGCAGCACCTCGCCAAGTACCCGGGCGCCGTGCTGGCGGTGACACACGACCGGTACTTCCTCGACCACGTTGCCGAGTGGATCGCCGAGATCGACCGCGGCCACCTGTACCCCTACGAGGGCAACTACTCGACCTATCTCGAGAAGAAGCAGGAACGACTCCTGGTTCAGGGCAAGAAAGACGCCAAGCTGTCTCGTCGCCTCGCCGACGAACTCGAGTGGGTGCGTTCCAACGCCAAGGGGCGCCAGGTCAAGTCGAAGGCGCGTCTGGCCCGTTACGAAGAGATGGCCGCCGCCGCGGAGAGCACGCGCAAGCTCGACTTCGAAGAGATTCAGATCCCGGTCGGACCGAGGCTCGGAGCCCAGGTCATCGACGCGAAGAAGCTCCAGAAGGGGTTCGACGGCCGCGTGCTCATCGACAACCTGAGCTTCACCCTGCCGCGAAACGGCATCGTGGGAATCATCGGCCCCAACGGTGTGGGTAAGACCACCCTGTTCAAGACCATCGTTGGTCTGGAGCCGCTCGACAGTGGTGAACTGAAGATCGGCGACACGGTCAACATTTCGTATGTTGACCAGGACCGCGGCGGAATCGACCCGAACAAGACCCTCTGGGAGGTCGTTTCGGACGGGCAGGACTACATCCAGGTCGGTAAGACTGAGATCCCCTCGCGAGCCTACGTGTCGACATTCGGCTTCAAGGGCCCGGACCAGCAGAAGAAGGCCGGTGTGCTCTCCGGTGGTGAGCGCAACCGTCTCAACCTCGCCCTGACACTCAAGCAGGGCGGCAACCTGCTGCTGCTCGATGAGCCCACAAACGACCTTGACGTCGAAACCCTCGGCTCGCTCGAGAACGCGTTGCTGGAATTTCCGGGCTGCGCCGTGGTCATCACACACGACCGGTGGTTCCTCGACCGCGTTGCCACGCACATCCTGTCCTATGAGGGAACGGACGAGGACCCGTCCAACTGGTATTGGTTCGAGGGAAACTTCGAGTCCTACGAGCAGAACAAGATCGAGCGGCTCGGTCCGGATGCGGCCAAGCCGCACCGTTCCGCCTACCGCAAGCTCACGCGCGACTAGGACTGGTTCGCCGGTGAAAATGCACGTACCGATTCGGCTGCGCTGGTCGGACCTGGATGCGTACGGTCACGTCAACAACGCGGAGATGCTGCGCCTTCTGGAGGAGGCCCGCATCATTGCCTTCTGGGTGAACGACGACACAGGTTCGACCGCGGTCGGCGCGAGCACGGCCGTGCTGGACGGCCGTCCGGGTGCGGCAACGCTCACGCTGATCGGCCGCCAGGAGATCGAATACCTGGCGCCGATCCCGTACCTCCGTGACCCGATCGACGTACGGCTCTGGATCGGCAAACTGGGCGGCGCGAGCCTCGACGTCTGTTACGAAGTCTGGAGTCCGGCGGGTATCGGCGAAGCAAAGCTCTACGCGCGCGCCAACACCACCATCGTGCTCGTGGATGCAGAAACCGAGCGCCCGAGGCGTATCAACGATGTCGAGCGTGCGGCGTGGACCCCGTATCTCGACGATCCGATCGCCTTCGCCCGTCGCTGAGGGGCTGTCGCCCCGCAAGCCTGGGTTAGGCCGACATAACCGACGCGCCGTTCACGGTCACGGCGACGGCCGGCAGGGCACTTGTGGCGGGGCCCTCCAGCACGCCCCCGGTCGAGGCATCGAAGCGTGACCCGTGGCAGGGGCAGTTGAGCTCCTTATCCTTCGGAGCCACGATGCAGCCCTGGTGCGGGCAGACCGCACTGAATGCCTTCACCGTGCCGGATTCAGGCTGTGACAGTACGATCTGCTTGCCGTTGACCATGACAACGATCGAACCGCCGACGGGAATATCCGAGAGCGTCGCGATCTCGGTGGGAGTGTCGTTCGCCACTGCATTCCCCGACCGAGGACCGGTACTGCACCCCACCAGAGCCACGGTGGCGGCCGCCGCAGCACCAGCGCCTCCCCAGACGATCACGGAACGGCGACTGAGATTGCGCGCAGGGGTCATACGGACTTCCTACTCCTCGTTGCTGGGAACTCGGAGCATGCCCTCCTGAGCAACGGTGGCGAGCAGCACGCCCTCCCGACTGAAGATGCTCCCGGTTGCCAGGCCGCGCCCGCCCTGAGCGGAGGGCGAATCCTGAACGTAGAGCACCCATTCGTCCACCCGGCCAAACCGGTGCCACCACATGGCGTGGTCGAGACTTGCCACCTTGAGGCCGGGAGTGGACCACGGTGTGCCGTGCCGGCGAAGGATCGGCTCCATGATCGAGTAATCGCTCGCGTACGCGAGCGCCGCCCGGTGCAGATCGGGGTCATCGGGCAGTTTTCCGAAGGTCTTCATCCACACGGCTTGTCGAGAGGTGTGTTCACCCTTGACGTTCAGGTAGATGGGGGATGGCACGTGACGCATATCGAACGGACGCTCGCTGGCCCAGTACCGAGCAACGGAGTGGTCGATGTGGGACAGGGCGTCCGATGCCGTGGGGAGAGACTCCGGATCCGGAATGTCGGTCGGCATCTCGATGTGGTGTTCGAGGCCTTCGTCCTCGTCCTGGAAAGACGCGATCATCGACAGGATCGGCAGCCCGTTCTGGTAGCACTGCGTGCGCCGTGTGGAGAACGACCGTCCGTCGTGGATGCGTTCGACGGAGAAGGTGATCGGGTGGTTCACATCTCCGGGCCGCAGAAAATACCCGTGCATCGAGTGCACGTGGCGATCGTCCGGAACGGTGCGCATGGCGGCTACAAGCGACTGTGCCAGGACTTGCCCACCGAAGACGCGGCCGAGCGGCATCCACTGCGACGGGCCGGTGAAGATGTCTTCGTTCGTGCGAGCGCCGGTGTCCGTGAGGTCAAGCGCGGCCAGTAGGCCTTCCATGGGCTGGTGCAAGGGGGCCTCCTCAGGCATGCGCCGCGAGGCGGTGGTGGGTGAAGACTGTCCTTGCTAGTTTAGGAGTAGATGAGCCAGCACATACTTCTCCCGGATTCCCAGTCCCTCGACGACCTCCAGGTCTTTCTCTCCCGCGCCCTGCGCGTTGAAGACGGTTCCGTTCGCCTGATCAGAGCCGATTCGGTGCTGATGGTCTACACGGCCGTGCTTCACCCCAAGGGTCTGCTCGACTCGAGCGCGACTGTGCTCGGCTTGCGCACCTACGCGCTGGGTGTGTCAGCTGACGGGGGAGACGCACCCCTCGACGTGGTCGTGACGGTGCGGTCCCTGCTCGACCGGGTTGCCCGGCTGTCCTCCACCATCGTCGACCGCACCCTGCCGGTCGTGGTGCCCGTGCCGATTGAGACGGGTCGGGCCGCCTGGGCCGGAATTTCTCCGCCGAAGAGCGGCTGGCTCGCGCAGGGCGACGCGGATGCCGCGGATCTTGCCGCCGCCGCCAAGGCGGGAATCGACGAAGTGGCGTCGGCAATTCCGACCGGAACGGGAGAGCAGATCGTGCGCAGGGTGCGCTCCGAGGTGTGGGGGCGTCCGGTCGCTGGGGCAGAGCTCGTGCCGGCGGGGGCTGCTTTTGCCGCGTTCAGCCTGGGCTTTCTCGCGGAGACGGAACGCGTGCGCCTGTTCGGTGTTGGGTCCTGGACTCGTCTGAGTACGAGTCGTGGACACGTTCTCGTGCGACGTCAGACCTATCTGGGTTGAGGCCCGGCGGCCAGCAGCGCCGCCCAGACGTCGGCCCGCGCCGGAAACGACGAGAGATCTCGCCCGAGAAGCTGTTCGGCCTGGCCGACGTGGCTGCGCATGGTGTGCCGATGTATGCCCAGCACCGTCGCGGCCGCAGCGTATTCCGCGTTGTGCTCGAGCCAGACCCGCAGGGTGCCCAGCAGGTCGGTGCCGTGGAGGGAATCGTGGCGGGTGATCGGCGCGAGCATCGCACGTCCCACCTCTTGGGCATCCGTTCGGGCGAGAAATGCGAGCACGCCGTGCCGCGAGATGACCTCGAATTCCACAATTCCGGGCGGCCCCTCGATCGATCGATCCAGGGCGCGGAGGGCCTGACCGAGCGCCGACGGGAGAGCGCTGTACTCTGTGGCGTCGGAGAGCCCCACGCGCACGCCGAAGTTCTCAACGAGTTCGGCGAGCACGGGGACGCCGGTGCGATCGAGGCACAGCGACAATCGACCGTCGTGGAGGGCGAAGAACAACCGGCCGGGCTGTTCCTCGGCCCGGATTTCCAGAAAGTCCGTGATCGCGTCCTGGCGCTCCTCGGGAGCGTCGACGACAGCAACGCGCACGGGCCCCCGAGGGAGCGGTCCCCACATCTCGGCCGAGATGCGGGCTACGAGATCGGTATTGCCGCCGAGGAGGCTGTGCCAGAGGCCCGATCGAAGGTGGCCGCGCGCGCGGTCGAGGGCGTTGTTCTGTTCGAGGGCTAGCCCCGCGAGCGCGATCACGCTCGTGACGACGCCCTGACCGGCCTGGTCCAGCTGGCTGGCCCCACCCAGAGCGAGAACTCCGCGGAGCTGGTCGCGTCGGCCGAGGGTCTGCAGGGTCAGGGTCTCGCCGCCGATCGGCACGGTGACGCTCGACCGCTGGCCGCGGCGCAGCATCGTTGCGGCCTCCGCGGCGACGAGGGTGAAGGACGCGGCGGATGCGCGTGCGAAGGCATCGCGGGGGAAGACGCGGGTTAGGGCGCCGCTCGCGTCGAACAGCGCGACCCAGTGGTTGAGCTGGCGGGAGAGTTCGCTCAGCGTGGCGCTCAGGCCATCGGGGCGGAGGGCGGCCAGCGAGATCGCTCGTTGGGCGCTCAGGGCCCAGGTGTTGCGGGCATACCGGTCCTCGGCAATCATGTCTCCGGCGGCGCGCGCCACGGCGATGAAGGGCGTGGCGTAGGGTACTTCCACGAGTGGGAGGCCTTCGTCGAGGCACGCTGAGACGAGCGCTTCGGGTGTGCCGTCCCGAATGACTTCCGTGCCGAATCCCAGGCCGGCGAGCCCGTGGGCGCGCAGCCGGTGCGCATACTCCCGGTAGGCCGCATCCGTGGTCGCCTCCGAGGCGAACTGGGTACCGGTCGTGAGCAGCACCTGGCCGGCGGAGAGGAACGGGGTCGGGTCGAGCAGGTCCGAGCTGTGCACCCACTCCACGACGCGGTCGGCGGTACCGGGAGGCAATCGATCCTCCGGTGTGAGCAGCCGCAGTCCCAGATCGGATTGGTCGAGCAAGCGGCGCAGGGTAGGGAGCACGGAAGGACTCTCCTCGGACGGACGCGAGTTATACGTCATGGCGGTTATTTGTGGTTCGACTATACGTCACGGCACGGACTCGCGGTCGCCGGACCGCTTAACCTGAGCGCATTGGCGTGGTGGCCGACAGGGCCACGCGTTGCCGGTTTACCGATAGGAGCAGCCATGACGACCGTTGACCTTCCCCGAGTCTCCGTGACCGACGCACCGTTGGGTGGCCCGTCCCTGCCCCAGGAACGTCGTCTCGTGACCGCCATTCCGGGGCCGAAGTCCCAGGCGCTGAGTGCCCGCAAGACCGCGGCCGTCTCGGCTGGGGTGGGCGTGGCACTTCCCGCCTACATCGTTGCCGCCGGTGGCGGAGTGCTCATCGACGCCGATGACAACTCTCTGATCGACCTAGGGTCCGGTATCGCCGTCACGGGCGTGGGCAACAGCGCCCCCCGTGTTGTGGCGGCCGTGGCCGCTCAGCTCGCTCAATTCACGCACACCTGTTTCACCGTGTCGCCCTACGACTCCTACATCGAGGTGGCCGAGGCGCTCAACCGGCTGACGCCTGGGGACCACCTGAAGCGGACAGCACTGTTCAATTCGGGCGCGGAAGCGGTGGAAAACGCCGTGAAGTTCGCCCGCTCCTTCACGGGAAAGCAGGCCGTCGTCGCCTTCGACCACGCGTACCATGGCCGCACGACGCTGACCATGGCCCTGACGGCCAAGAACGTGCCCTACAAGGACGGGTTCGGCCCGTTCGCGCCCGAGGTCTACCGGGCGCCGATGTCCTACCCCCTCCGCGACGGAGGCCTGAATGGCGTTGAAGCGGCGAAACGAGCCATCCTGCAGGTGGAGAAGCAGGTCGGCGCGGGCAATATGGCCGCCATGATCCTTGAGCCCATCCAGGGCGAGGGCGGATTCATCGTTCCCGCTCCCGGCTTCCTGCCGACCCTGCTGGAATGGTGTCACGCCAACAACGTCGTCTTCATCGCCGACGAGGTGCAGACCGGCTTCGCTCGCACCGGGGATATGTTCGCCAGCAACCATGAAGGCATCGTGCCCGACCTGATCGTGCTCGCCAAGGGAATCGCCGGCGGGCTCCCGCTGTCCGCGGTCACGGGACGCGCGGACATCATGGATGCCCCGAAGCCCGGCGGAATCGGTGGAACCTACGGCGGCAACCCGCTGGCCTGCGCCGCCGCGCTCGCCACGATCGAAAGCTACGAGAGCGACAATCTCGTGAACCGTGCCCGGGAGATCGGCGCGATCATGACGGAGCGCCTCGGCGCCCTTCAACAGGCCGACGCTCGCATCGGCGAGGTGCGCGGCCGTGGCGCCCTGATGGCCATTGAAATCGTCGACCCCGCCACGGGCGAACCCGACGCGCTGCTCACCGGCCGGGTGGCGGCCGCCGCGCACGCCCAGGGCGTCATCGTGCTGACCTGCGGTACCTACGGCAACGTCATCCGCTTCCTGCCGCCCCTCAGCATCCCCGACCACCTGCTGTTCGAAGGCCTCCAGGTCGTCGCCGACGCGCTCGGCGCACTGTGATCGACCTGGCGACCTTCACCGCCCAGGAGGCCGAACTGCTGGCCCGAGTGCCCTCGGGACTCTATATCAACGGTGTCTGGGAGCAGGGGAGCGGCGCTCTTCTCGACGTGACCGACCCCGCCACCGGCGACATGCTCGCCCGGATTGCCGATGCCGCCCCCGAGGACGGAATGCGGGCCCTCGACGCGGCCGTTGCCGCCGCTGAGAAGTGGGCGGCCACGCCTGCCCGGGTGCGTGGCGAGATCCTGCGACGCGCCTTCGACCTGCTGCAGGAACGCCGGGACGACTTCGCCCTGCTGATGACGCTCGAAATGGGCAAGCCGCTCGCTGAAGCCAATGGGGAGGTCACGTACGGCGGGGAGTTCCTGCGCTGGTTCAGCGAGGAAGCGGTGCGCATCTCTGGCCGTTACGGGCCGACGCCGGAAGGGACCGGAACGATGGTCGTCACGCAGCGCCCCGTTGGACCATGCTTCCTGATCACTCCCTGGAACTTTCCCCTCGCCATGGCCACGCGGAAGATCGCTCCGGCGCTCGCCGCGGGGTGCACGGTCGTGGTCAAACCGGCCGAGCTCACCCCGCTCACTACTCTGCTCTTTGTGCAGCTGCTCGAAGACGCCGGCCTGCCGGCGGGAGTCGTCAATGTCATCACCACGTCTTCTTCGCAGGCTGTGGCCGCACCGATCATCGCAGACCCGCGCCTGCGCAAGCTGAGCTTCACCGGCTCAACCGCGGTCGGTCGTACGCTCATCGCCCAGTCTGCCGAGGGAGTGCTGCGTACCTCCATGGAATTGGGCGGCAACGCACCCTTCCTGGTCTTTGCCGACGCCGACCTCGACCTCGCCGTCGAGGGCGCCATGCTCGCGAAGTTCCGCAACATGGGGCAGGCCTGCACCGCGGCCAACCGCTTCATCGTGCAGGAGTCCGTCGCGGAGGAATTCGCCCAGCGCCTCACGGACCGGGTGTCGGCGCTGCGCGTGGGCCGCGGAACCGAGGCGGGCGTGAACATCGGACCGCTCATCAATGACCGGGCGGTGTCCAACACGCAGGCACTGGTGCAGGATGCCCTCGACAAGGGTGCGGTGCTTCGAGTTGGCGGCGGGCGACCCGATGGCCCCGGTTCGTTCTTCAAACCGACCGTTCTCAGCAACCTGAGCCCGAACAGCGCCCTGCTCAGCCAGGAGATTTTCGGGCCGGTGCTGGGGATCATCAGCTTCACCGACGAGGCCGAGGCGATTCGGATGGCCAACGCGACCGAGTACGGACTCATCAGCTATGTGTTCACACAAGACCTCAAGCGCGGCCAGCGTATGATCGACCAGCTGGACACCGGAATGATGGGGCTCAACACAGGCCTGGTGTCCAACGCGGCTGCTCCTTTCGGCGGCGTCAAGCAGTCGGGTCTGGGCCGTGAAGGCGGGCTCGAAGGCATCCATGAATACCTGTCCACTAAGTACACGCTCATCCCACAGGAGAAATCATGACCAAGATCGAACGCGACGTCGTCATCATCGGCGCCGGCGCATCCGGACTCACCGCGGCAAGCGATCTCGTGAAGGCCGGACTCACGGTGGCCGTGCTCGAGGCGCGGGACCGGGTGGGGGGCCGACTCTGGACCGACACCATCGACGGGGCCATGCTCGAAATCGGCGGCCAGTGGGTCTCGCCCGATCAGACTGCACTGAAGGCCACCCTCGAGGAACTCGGACTCGAGACGTACCCGCGCTACCGGGCGGGCAAGAGCGTCTACGTGAACAAGGCCGGGACCGTCACACGCTTCGAGGGTGAGATCTTCCCGGTGCCCGCAGCGACGGAGCTGGCCATCGTGACGCTCATCGACAAACTCGACGTTCTCGTCGCAGAAATCGACCCCGACCGTCCGTGGGCGCATCCTCGTGCCCAGGAACTCGACGCGATCTCCTTCAGCGCCTGGCTCGAGGCAGAGACAGACGACCAGGAGGCCCGCGACAACATCGGCATGTTCATCGCCGGTGCCATGCTGACCAAGCCCGCTCACGCCTTTTCCACGCTACAGGCCCTGCACATGGCGGCAAGCGCGGGATCCTTCAGCAACCTCGTAGACGCCGACTTCATCCTCGATGAGCGAGTCGTGGGCGGTCTGCAGCAGGTGCCCCTGCTGCTCGCGGAGCGCCTGGGAGCGGACGTCCACCTCGGGCAGGCCGTGCGCAGCCTCCGCTGGAACGAAGACGGCGTTGTGGCCGTCACTGACGAGCTCGAGGTTCACGCCCGGTCCGTGATTGTCGCCGTTCCCCCCGTGCTGATCAGTCGCATCGGCTTCGAGCCGCCCCTGCCGCGTCGCCAGCACCAGCTGCACCAGCACCTGTCCATGGGCTTCGTCATCAAGGTGCACGCCGTCTACGAGACGCCGTTCTGGCGCGAAGACGACCTGTCAGGAACGGCTTTCAGCCCGTACGAGCTCGTGCACGAGGCATACGATAACACCAACTTCGACGACGAGCGGGGAACCCTCGTCGGGTTCGTATCCGACGAGAACGCGGACGGGGTTTTCGCCCTCTCGGTCGAAGACCGCAGGAAGCGCGTGCTGGAATCCCTCTCGCACTATTACGGCGAGCAGGCGCTCAATCCGGTCGTCTATTACGAGAGTGACTGGGGCACCGAGGAGTGGACCCGCGGTGCCTACGCCGCGAGCTTCGACCTCGGCGGGCTCGCCCGCTACGGTTCCGACCTGCGCACCCCGGTGGGGCCGATCTCCTTCGCCTGCAGCGATATGGCCGGCAAGGGTTTTCAGCACGTCGACGGCGCCATTCGCGTCGGCCACGAAACGGCCGCGGCGCTCGTGGCTCAGACCGCGTCGCTGAGCTAGATCAACGACAGCCTCGCCGGGTACGTCGGCCGGACACACAGGGCGCCGCCGCGCCGTCCGTGAACAGACGGCTCGGCGGCGCTGCCGGCGCAGGTATGACCTGGCGTCTCGGTGGTGCGACGGGCTTGGTTGGGTCTTAGCGCGTGAGGGCCAGGAGTCGGGCGGTCCACACCGACATCACGGGAAGTAGGCCGAGCAGATCGGGCGTGGTCGACTGGTCAAGGGCATCCGAGACCAGGTCGCGCACGGCGTAGACGCCCCCAATGTGATCGCTGAGGGGGGCAGGCGGAGTGTCGCTGATCGCAGCCTGCGCGTCGCGGATGAGGGTGGCGAGGCGGGTAGTGCCGTCGCGTCGGCATTTCCTGGCGGCGGCACCGAGAGATTCGAATTCGACGTGGAATGCGCGGGCCGCAACGAGGTCGAGCTGCAGAGTGCTGAGGTAGGCCTCGAGGAAGCTGTCCACGCTCGCCGCTTCAGTGTGGGCCGGAACCACGGCGGCGGCAAGACGAGCAAGGAGTACCTCGATGAAGCGCTCGTACGCCGAGAACACGCAGGAGTCCTTGTCGTCGAAGGCGGCATAGAACGCGGCCCGGGAGACGCGGGCTCGGGCGGTAATCTCGCGTACGCCGACACCGCCATAGCCGTGGGCGGCGAGCAGCTCGGTCGCGGCGATCATGAGGCGTTCCCGGTGGATGGCCAGTACCTCGTCGCGGCTCAGGTCGTGACGGCCGCGGCTGAGTACGGGCGGAATCGTGAAGAAGACGCCGTCGGTAATGCTGACCGGCGTCGGGTCGATGCGCTCGCTCATAGGATCATGCTATTTGACCTCTTTCGATAAAAGCAACTAATGTTTCTTTAAACGAGAAAGGTCTCAGTCGATGGAGAATAAGACCACACCGCAACGCGACGGGGCGCGTCATCGCCTCACGCTTGCCGGGCGCATTGCACTGGCCGATGGCGCGGGTGTGACTCCGCAGCTGATAGCCGACGTCTGCGAGCAGGCGGGAATTCACCCGAGATCGTTTCGGCTGCTGTATGCCAGCGACGATGCATTTCTCGATGCCGTGCAGGAGAGCGTGGCGCTCGAGTGCGCAGAACGGCTTCGTTCGAGTTTCGGTGAGATCCGGGGACTGGATGATGCGCAGATATTGCGGGCCGCCGCGGTCGTTCTCGCCCGGTCACGTCCGATCGACCGCGGAGCCGTCATCATTCGGGCGGAGCGTCGACTGCGGGCGTTGCGGTCACCGAACGAGGCAGGTGCGCTGCTGGCCGCGGAGCACCGGCAACTCGATGCCCTGAGTGCGGTCGTGGCGGAGCTGATCGGTCAATTGGGCCGGGATGCGTCCTGGCCGACCTCGCTGGCCGCTCGGATCATCATCGAGACCTACGAGCGCTCGTTCGAGGCGTGGGTATTCGGCGGCGGTGACGAACGTGACTTCCACACCTCGTCGTACGTCACCCGGACTCTCCCCACGTTGTTGGGCCGTATGACGTCTCCGACGGTGAGAACGTCCCCGGTCGCGGCAGCGGCCTGAGACCGCCCTCATTCTTCACTACCCCGGCCCCAACTGGGCCGCCATATCGAACAACGGAGTTCATGTGCATCAGCTCGACAATCCTGCCGTCACGACGGCGACCCCCACCGCGAACGCCAGCGATCTGCTGCTGGAGCGCGTCGCCGCGACGCCCGACGTGGCGCTGTTCTCCCGCGCCGTGGAATCCGGGAGAGTGGATATTACGGCGGCGGATTTTCTGGTGGAGGTGAAAAGTCTGGCCAAAGGATTTATCGCGGCCGGACTTGAGCCCGGGCAACGCGTCGGACTGCTCGCCCGTACCCGCTACGAGTGGAGCCTGATCGACTTCGCGGCCTGGTTTGCCGGGGTTGTACTCGTCCCGGTCTATGAAACGTCCTCGCCGTTCCAGATCCGCTGGAACCTGGGCGACTCCGGGGCGGTTGCCGTGATCGTTGAGGACGCCGCGCTGCGCGCCAGAGTCGGGGACGTGCTGCCGGACCTGCCGCTGGTCGAACGGGTCTGGACGATCGACGACGGCGATCTTGACCTGCTCACCGCGCAGGGCACCGCCATCGACGATGGTCAACTCGAACGTCGACGACGCCTGGCGAACGAAGACGATATCGCCACGATCATCTATACCTCGGGCACCACAGGCACCCCCAAGGGCTGCGTCCTGACCCACGGCAACTTTGTCGAGTTGTGCCGCAACACGGCCGACGCGATCCCGGAGGTGTTGGCTCCCGGCGCATCCACGCTGCTCTTTCTCCCGCTGGCCCACGTGTTCGCTCGCTTCATCGCGGTCGTGAGTGTGTATAGCGGGGTGAGGATCGCCCACCAAGGAGACACGAACAAGCTGATCGAAACGCTCGGGGAATTCAAACCGACCTTTCTCCTCGCCGTCCCACGCGTGTTCGAAAAGCTCTACAACTCAAGCGAGCAACGTGCCGAAGCGGCCGGGCGCGGAAAACTGTTCCGGCAGGCTGCGGAAGCGGCGATCGCCCATTCGAAGGCTCGCGACCGGGGCCACGTGCCGCTCGGGCTCCGTCTGCGTTTCGCGGTGCTCGACCGACTCGTGCTCTCCAGGCTGCGAACCGCGCTCGGTGGGAACATGCAGTTCGCCGTGTCCGGAGGTGGCCCCCTCGGGGAGCGACTCGGACATTTCTACCGAAGTCTCGGTGTCAGCATTCTCGAAGGGTACGGGCTGACGGAGACGACAGCACCGGCAACGGTGTGTCGGCCCGGATCGGTCACGATCGGCACGGTCGGACCACCGCTGCCCGGGGTCTCAGTGCGCATCGCTGATGACGGCGAAGTCGAGATCGCCGGTGTGAACGTGTTCACCGGGTACTGGCGCAACGCCGACGCCACTGCTTCCGCTGTCGCCGACGGATGGCTCCGAACGGGAGATCTGGGCCGATTCGACGAGAACGGCAACCTGATCATCACGGGGCGTAAGAAGGAGATCATCGTCACCGCGGGCGGCAAGAATGTGGCCCCGGCCGCTCTTGAGGATCCGATCAGGGGCAACCCGATCGTGGCGCAGGCCGTGGTCGTCGGGGATCGCCGGCCCTTTATTGCGGCGCTCGTGACGCTCGATGCCGAAATGCTGCCGGCATGGCTTCGGCACAACGGACTGGACCCGGAAATGGGGCGGGATGCGGCCGCAGCGCACCCGGCCGTCATAGCCGAAGTGCAGCGGGCGATCGATCACGGCAATTCGCACGTCTCACGAGCGGAGTCGATTCGCAGCTTCGTCATCCTGCCAACCGAGTTCACCGAAGCGAGCGGGCATCTCACGCCGAAGCTCTCCATGAAACGCTCGGTGATCCTCGAGGACTTCGCGCGCGAGATCGAGCTTCTCTATGCGGGGACCCCGGGCCACCTCGACGCCGCGCCCGAGCGCGAGCCGACGTTGTCGAAGACCACCGCCTGATCGCGAGGGGCGGCAGCCACCCGTGTGGGCACTACTCGTCGAAGGTGTTGACCATCGCGAACGCGGCGCGTTCGAGATAGTCCCACAGTGTCTCGCGCTGCAGGGGCGGCAGCTCGGCCAAGTCCACGGCCTCGCGCATGTGCCCGAGCCAACGGTCTCGTGCGTCGGGGTTCACCTTGAACGGCTGGTGGCGCTGGCGCAAGCGTGGGTGACCGCGTTGCTCGCTGTAGGTTCCGGGTCCACCCCAGAATTGCTCCAGGAACATCACCAGCCGGTGCTCGGCCGGTCCGAGATCCTCTTCGGGATACATCGGCTTGAGCACCGGGTCGGTGGCGACCCCGCGGTAGAAGTCGTGAACGAGTTTCTCGAAGAAGGCCTTGCCGCCGACCTCGTCGTAGAACGTGCGGATGGCCGCCGGCCCGTTCTCGCCGTCGCGGAGGTGAACACCTGCTGCGTCGTTAGTCATCGTGGGACTCCTGGCTTCGTGTTTCGGGATCCGGCGCCGTGTGCGCGGTGGGGATCGTTTTGGCGGACGCTTTCGCCGGCGGTTTCGGTACGGGCTGGGTGAGGGGTTTCTCAGCCGTCGTCGTGGTTCGTGACTTGCGCGGGGCTCTCGGCGCCCGCTTGACGGGCACCGGGGCGGTGCGCACATCGGCGACCGCGTCCGGAACGGAGGCAGCGGCAGCCTCGGCGGCGTCGACCGTGTCGACCTCCGGCGCGATCGAAGATTCTATGGCTCCGTCCGATCCGGTCATGATCACGCTGTTGAGCGGCGTCAGCGAGACTCCTACGCCGTCGAGGGCCTTCTTCATATGCAGGCGCAGGTCGCGGGCGAAGTCCCATTTGACTGCGACGCGGGTCTTCACCACCAGGCGGGTCACGAGAGCCTCGGCCGAAATGGACTCGAGGCCCCAGATTTCCGGCTTCTCCAGAATAAACGCGCGCCACTTGCGGCTCGAAGCCAGCGCGTTCGCCACGCGCAGCAGCTCGGCCTGAACGGCCTCCACGTCGGAGGAATACGGAATGGCGAGGTCGATGATGACGCGGGCCCAGCCCTGCGACATATTGCCCACCCGCAGGATCTCACCGTTGCGCACGAACCAGAGCGTGCCGTCCACGTCACGCACCTGGGTGATCCGGATTCCCACCGTCTCAACCACACCGGATGCGAATCCCACGTCAACGATGTCGCCCACGCCGATCTGGTCCTCCACGACCATGAACAGTCCGTTCAGGATGTCCTTGACGATGTTCTGGGCACCGAAACCAAGGCCGGCGCCGATGGCGGCGGTGAGGAGGGCGAATGAGCCAAGAATGTTTTGATTGATGACGTTGACGATGAGCAGGATTGTCGTGATCAGAAGAAACACATTGACGATGTTGGTGAGAACCGAGCCAAGGGTTCGTGACCTCTGCACGACTCTCACGGCCGCCAGCGGCGACACGTTGAGGGCCTGGGTGTCTTCGACCTTCTGCGTTTTCTTGACGCCGGAGACGATCTGCCGCACGACCCGGTCGATGACGAAGGTGAGGATCCAGCGCGCGATCAGAGCCACGATGATGATGCCCACGATGTGCAGGGCATTCATCCAGAAATCGATCCAGCCTTTGGTCGTGAAAAAGGCGGCCACGTCGGTCCAGAAGGTATCCCAGTTCATAGTTGTTCCAGTCTACGCAGACGCACCCTCCACAAAGCCTGAGGCCCCCGCGGCAGCTCCGGGGGCCCCGCGGCAGCTCCGGGGGAGCGGTCACGAGGGCCTCAGGCCTGTTCCGCGGTGCTACTGGGCGTCGCGCGCCTGTACCGCGAGGGAACGCTCCACGCCCGCAAGGTTCTCCACCACGAGGCGGCGCAGGGCAGCCGGTTCGGCGTTTGCGTCCAACCACGCGCGGGTCGCGTCAGCGAGCGCCTGACTGTTGAGCGGTGCGGGGTACAGTCCGATCACGAGCTTCTCGCCGATCGAGAAGCTGCGTGCTTCCCAGACCGACTGCAGCATGTCGAAGTACTTCGCCTGGAACGGCGCGAGCAGGCTCGCGTCGTTCACGCGCAGGAAGCCGGCCGACGTGGTGCGCACGATGGTCGTGGCGGCCGTGTCAACCTCGATCAGGGACGACCAGGCGGCCTCCTTGGCTTTCGGGGTGGGAACGGCCGCACGAGCGAGGGCCGCCGACTGGGCGCCTGTCGCGGTGTTGTCGTTGGTGAGTGCCTCATCGATCTCGGCGGTTGCCGCGCGGCCACCGGCGACGAGCGCGGTGAGCAGCTCCCACGCCAGATCGGTGTCGACCGTCAGGCCCTCGAGTGTCGTCGTGCCGGAACGCAGACCGGCAATCGAGTCCAGGTGTGCCGGTGTTTGTGCGACCGACGCGAAGAACTTCACGAACTGGAACTGGGCGTCGCTGCCGGCGGTGGCGCCCTGGGCGAGTGCCCACAGTGCATCCGCGACCTCCGTCACCACGGCGGCGCGGTGCGGCTCGGCCACGTAGTACGACGCGGTGAGTACCACCTGGCCGAGCACGGTGCGCAGGGTGGTTGACTCGGTTTCGGTGGCCACGTTGTTCAGCACGAGGCGCACGAAGTCGCGGGCGCTGGTCTCGGCGTCGCGAGTGGCGTCCCAGACCGAGCCCCACACGATTGCCCGGGCGAGCGGGCTGTCGATGGCGGACAGGTGCTCCAGAGCAACGGCCTGTGAGGCCTGATCGAGGCGGACCTTCGCGTACGTGAGATCGTCATCGTTGAGCAGAACGAGGTCGGGACGTGCCTGGCCGACGAGCTCGGCAACATCCGTTCGCGCGCCGTCGACATCGAGCTCGACGCGGTGCGTGCGCACGAGCTTGCCGGCTGGGTCGAGGTTGTAGAAGCCGATGGCGAGGCGGTGCGGTCGAATGGTGGGGGTAGTCGGCGGCCGCGGTCTGCAGCACGGCAAACCCGGTGATGGTGCCCGCGTCATCGACCGTGATCTCGGGGCGCAGGGTGTTCACGCCGGCGGTCTCGAGCCAGAGTCCGGCCCAGCCGCTGAGGTCGCGACCGCTCGCTGCTTCGAGTTCCACAAGCAGATCGCGCAGCTCGGTGTTGCCCCACTGGTGCTTCTGGAAGTACGAGGCGACTCCGGTGAAGAAGGCGTCGATGCCCACCCAGGCGGCGAGCTGCTTGAGCACGGATCCGCCCTTGGCGTAGGTGATGCCGTCAAAGTTCACGAGCACGTCGTCGAGGTCGCGGATGGTGGCGACGACGGGGTGCGTGGAAGGCAGCTGATCCTGCTTGTAGGCCCAGCTCTTCTCCATGACGGCGAACGTGGTCCAGGCCTCGGTCCACTCGGTGGCCTCGGCGGTGGCGATGGTGGACGCCCACTCGGCGAAGCTCTCGTTGAGCCACAGGTCGTTCCACCAGGTCATGGTGACCAGGTCGCCGAACCACATGTGTGCAAGTTCGTGCAGGATGGTGACGACGCGACGTTCCTTGATGGCGTCGGTCACCTTGGACCGGAAGATGTACGTCTCGGTGAACGTGACCGCGCCGGCGTTTTCCATGGCGCCGGCGTTGAACTCGGGCACGAACATCTGGTCGTACTTGTCGAATGGGTACGGGTAGCCGAACTTCTCTTCAAAGTACGCGAAGCCCTGTACGGTCTTCTCGAAGATGTAGTCGGCGTCCAGATATTGGGACAGGCTCTTCCGGCTGAACAGTCCGAGCGGGATGATGCGGCCGTCACTGGAGGTGAGCTCGCTGCGTGTCACGGCGTACGGTCCGGCGACCAGCGCCGTGATGTAGCTCGAAATCGTGTGTGTCGGCTCGAACGCCCACGTCTTGCTGCCGTTGCCGGCGTCAGTCGGCTCCGGGGTCGTGGAGTTGGAGATGACCTGCCAGGCGCCGGGAGCAGTGACCGTGAACCTGAAGGTGGCCTTCAGGTCGGGCTGCTCGAACACGGCGAACACGCGACGAGAATCCGGCACCTCGAACTGGCTGTACAGGTACACCTCGTTGTCGACGGGGTCGACGAAGCGGTGCAGGCCTTCGCCGGTGTTCGTGTAGACCGCGTCGGCCACAACCGTGAGCTCGTTCTCGGCAGCGAGATCGGCGAGCTGAATACGGATGCCGTCGCTCACGACGGCGGGGTCGAGCGCCACTCCATTGAGGTTCACGCTGTGCACCGAGCGGGTGATCGAGTCGATGAATGTCGAGGTGCCGGCAGTCGCGGCGAACTTCACGGTCGTGGTGCTCGCGAAGAGTTCCGGGCCGGTAGTGAGGTCGAGGGTCACGTCATAGCTGTGAACGGTGACGAGCGCTGCGCGCTCCTGAGCCTCGACGCGGGTGAGGTTTTCTCCTGGCAACAGGTTCTCCATTTCGGTTTCACGATTGTGAGGCGCTCGTGGCGCCATTGCACAAACAACCAGACTAACCGTGATTAGTCTGGTGCCATGAGACGGAGCACCGATCCGAAAGCATCGACGTCAGAGCGTTACCGGCAGTTTGCGGAGGTGGAAGCCACGGGAATGAGCGCCTGCTACGAGGCGTGGGCCCGCGCGGTCGCACAAGATCCGGCCGTCATCGCCCTGATCGACCGGCTGCCGGCGCCGAAGCGACAGCCCAACCTCGTTTTCAGTGCCGCCCGATATTGCGGTGCAGAGGTGGGGGAGTACCGGCCCTTTGCCGAGTGGCTTCACGAGAACTGGTCACGCGTCGACACGGTCTGCCGCTCGCACGCAACCCAGACCAATGAGGCGGGGCGCTGCGCTGTGCTGCTTCCGGCCCTCGGGACGCTGACGGGGCCCATCGCGCTCATCGAGGTGGGCGCATCCGCTGGCCTCTGCCTGCATCCCGACAGGTACAGCTACCGCTACGTCGATCCTGCGGGCGGTGTGAGACGGATGCTGCACCCCGCCACGGGGCCGAGCCCCGTGGTTCTCGACTGCGTCGCGTCGGGTACCGTGCCGCTGCCCGATGATCTGCCCGAGGTGGTGTGGCGGGCCGGTATCGACCTGAATCCGCTCGACGTGACCAGGCAGGACGACGTGGACTGGCTGACGGCCCTGATCTGGCCGGAACACGCCGACCGGCGAGAACGCCTGCTCGCTGCCGTCGCGGTGGCGCGGCAGGAGCCGGTGAGGATCGTTCGCGGTGACCTGAACGAACAGGTGACCGCGCTCGTGGCCCAGGCACCCGCCGGCTCGACCGTCGTTGTCTTTCATACCGCCGTTCTTCTCTACCTCGACGAGGACGAACGTGCTCGCTTCGCGGATACCATGGCAAGTCTGCCCGCGCGCTGGCTGTCCAACGAGGGGCAGGGGTTGGTGCCAGGGGTGCTTGAACGCCTCGCAGAGCCGCCCCGCTCGAGCTCAGATTTCGTGCTGGCGTTGGATGGAGTGCCGGTGGCGTTCACGCAACCGCACGGCCGCAGCATCCACTGGCTCACGACGTCGGCCGAGTCGTGAGTTGCTGTGATGTTTGTCGGGCTGTTCGCGTTCTGCAATCAGGCTGGGCCTGAGGGCCTGAGGGCCTGAGGAGATCTATCCGCCGCTCGAGCCGACACGCACACGCGGTATCTAACTCTTATAGTGCGGGCCGTCGTGGCCTTTCGGTGTCGGTACCGGTGGGCGTCCGCCGCGTCGGGGAGTTCTCTTCGGGTCGACGGTAGCGGGCGGGATGAAGTAGACCACGTTGTCTGTGACGACGATGTCCCAGCCTTCGCGATGAATCCTGTGATGGCAAGCACTGCACAGCATCAAAATGTTCGATTGATTCGTCGGCCCGTCCTGCGATTTGTACCAAATGATGTGATGGCCTTCGGCGTAGCTCGGCGGCCGGTTACATCCGGCGGTG
>NZ_JPRS01000041.1 GCF_000738085.1 Cryobacterium sp. MLB-32 | reverse complement strand
TTCGCTCAGCTTCGAGGATGTGGACAAGTGCTACACGACGAATGATCCGCTGTCGCTCGCGATCGTCGCAGCGGCGATCTGTGGAGCTCTCATTGGATTCCTGTGGTGGAACACAAGTCCCGCCAAGATCATCATGGGTGACACCGGCTCGCTGGGTCTCGGCGGAGCGCTGTGCGCTCTGGCCATTTTGACCCGCACGGAACTGCTCCTCGTTCTGATCGGGGGTCTGTTTGTCATTGAAGCCGGCTCGGTCATCATCCAGCGGGCATATTTCAAAGCCACGCACGGCAAGCGCATCTTCCCCATGACCCCGATCCACCACAGTTTCGAGTTGATGGGCTGGGGCGAAGTGACCATCGTCGTGCGGTTCTGGATTGTTGCCGGTGTTCTCGTTGCTGTTGGCGTAGGGGCGTTCTACTTCGAGTGGTTGAGCTAGCACGTGGCTGCGATCGGGCGCCGGGAGCATAAAGTCATGGGACCAGCCGTGGCTGCGCGAGTGATAATGATTGCCGCGATTTCACTGACCATGACCGGGTGTCAGGGGTTGCTTGAGCCTCGCTCGACGATGGGGGTTGAGGATGTGATGGAAGCCTTTACCTCGCAGCCCAACCTTCCCGTGACGAATCCACGCGATACGACTGCAGATGACTGTGCGGCGACCGACGCGTGCATAGCTGCGATGCGATCGGATGAAATCTCGATTTACCGTTTTGAGACTCCGCGCGAAGCGGGGAAGTTCGCGAAGACCTTTGGTGAGAATGGCTACCATTCCGACTGGATTGTCTTGGAGTATCCGGGAGCAAAATTCGATACCGATCCCACTAAGCCGTCGTATGCCGGCATCGTCGACTCCATGTGGACGAGCGACTGACCACCAACCATCGATTCGACCACAGGATCAAAGCGAGTCCCGTATGACGTTCCGCTTGCGCGGCGACCAGAAGATTTCCGCCGGCAAGCATTATGCAGGCTGGTTTCGCTGTGAATCACGGCGGCAAATAGCGGCCTGTGCAGCCAAAGCGCGCCGGATCGTGAGTCGCGACGATTTCATGCGTTCACTCTGTGAGACAGCGTTGGCTGGTTACCAACACAGGCGTCCGCGATCGATGTCTACCTCAGAAGCGGCAGCTGAGAGCTGGACGTGTCGCCAGCCGTGAAGTTGATTGTGATGAACGTCGGCAGGTTCTCGGTTGATGGCAGGTTGAACTCGAACGTCGTGGGGGCCATATCTGCCGTGCAGGGGCCTTCCGTATCGGCCGAGAAGCCGAAGGTCATTGTCGCTAGATCCGCTGAGTCCGCGTGCGGCGGACAACTCGAGCTGCCGGACAGGACAATCGCCAGCCGTCCGTTGACGACTGTTGCGTAGCCCGCAAAGGGGTCGGCCAGGCCGCTCGGCAGTGGTGCCGGCGCGCCAGGATATGCGGTCGTGGCAGCCCCCGCCGGGACTACTGTCGACGGCGCATCCGTGCACGCACACGTACCGACCACCACGGCAATCGCGATTGCGATCAGCGCGGATCGATTCGGACTCATGGTGAGATTCTATGGGCGAGGGGTAACCCGCCCCGAGACGGTAGGCGATCGTTACCCGTCTCGACCGCGTTTCGGGATTCGCCCGGTAGCGCTCGATGCACGTCGCCCGATTCCCTCCCCGGCCGCCCCGCAGATAGTTTCACTTACGGGCTGAGGGCGCAGGCTGCCGGGCAGCGAGAGCTGACGGGACGTCATTCTCGTTAGGGGAGTCGGCTGGTCACGTCACGCTGCGGATGAGAACGTGGTGGTTGTCGTGGCTGCGCTCGTAGCCCGTGCTGGCGACGATGGGGCCGTTTTCGGCGTCACGTGCGGTCCACAACAGTACGGAGGGTGAATCGAGCCCGCTGAGGGTGAGGTCAGCGAGACGAAGAAAATCGGTCACATCCTCCAGCTCTTGGGGAGTCGTTGCGGTCAGCGGGAGCACTTTCCCACGATATCGGTCGAGAAGACCAGGGCAGGTCCCACCGCGCAGAGGGTCTCCAGCCCTATCCAGATAGCAGTCTTGCGGCTACACGCCGGGGTTGACGATGCGCTCCATCCACGTCTCTGGGGCGTCCCAGGCGGTGAACCCGAGAGTGGAATACAAGCCGTGTGCGTCATCGGTCGAGAGGGCGATGCGCCTCAGCCCCAGGGGATCACATTCCTCAAGAATCCCCGAAATGAGTGCCTTTCCGATGCCGTGACCACGAACTGCGGGGTCGACGAAGACGTCGCAGAGCCAGGCACACGTGACGCCATCGGTAGGCGATGACCGAGCGAAACGTGCTGAAGCAAACGACAACTCGGTGCCACGGACGTCCCGTCTGGGGCTCCCCTCTGAAAAACCACGGGCACCCAGGCTTGGTTCTGATATTTGGCCCAACCTGCGTCCTCCGAGGTCTGGCTTGTCATGCAAGGAATGTTCCTTGACGAGATTGCCGAGAGATAGCGTGGAGAACATGAATGGATACCGGCGCCCCTCGTGCGCAGCGGAGATCTTCAGCGACGAGCAGGGCCATCCGGTCGAATACGGCAATCGGTGGGACGGAGGGTGCCCGCCCACAGACGCGTATTCCCGTGTCAGCAATCTGCAGCGTTTCGCGCCTCTGCACGACGTCGCCATCGCACTCATTGAATGGTTGCAGAACACGTTCGACGTGACCGTTGAACACTCCCCAAGCGCCACCGCTGACCTTCTCCATATGCCGGACGATGTTGTCAGTGCCATCCGGGTTGTGCCTCACGATCCGTCAGCGGCCACCTTGACGTTTGTGCTCACGCAGTTTCCGGGAGTGGTGATTCACGCGGGCACGCTTCATGACTTTCGTTTCCCTGGGTGCGGTTGTGATGCCTGCGATGACAATGCCACGAGCGTGGCCGATGAGCTTGAGTGGACGGTGCGCACCGTTGCGTCGGGTGGCTATTCTGAACGAATCGATCCGTGGCCGGGCCGCTGGCTCGAGTACCGACTTGTTGAGGCAGACGCCCGGATGCGCTCTGGAAGAACCCGCACCAATGCCCTGCCTAAGGAACGGGTGCAGTTTGCACGACGTACGCTTCCGCCGGCGGGCCGGTGGTTACCGTGGCGATTACGGCCGCATGCTGAGTCGGACTGTAGCGACTGACCCCCGGTACTCTCCGTGCCGGAGAGGTTTCCGCTCACGGGTGTCCATCTCGGCTTTGCCCTACGGTGACGCGAGCCAGCCAGCCAGCGCTCGCGAAGAGAAGGCTCAGTGGAGCTTCTTGAGCATCTTCACCGAAGTGGTCTCGTAACCGAGGGAATCGTAAAGTCCCCTGGCGCCGGTGTTGAATCCGAAGACGCTGAGGCCGAGAGAGTGCGCACCGTGTGAGCGTGCATATTCCTCGCCGAGTAGCATCGCTGCTCTTCCATGTCCCTGTCCACGCTGCTCAGAGTTAATGACAACGTCCCAGACCCACCACGCCCCCGGATCGGTGGTCACATCCTGCCCGATCCACAGATATCCCACCACCTCACCTGCCTCATTCATGATGTGAAAGACCTCATGGTCGGGGCTCTGAGTACCCTCGGGGAACGAACGAGCCATGGTTTCGACCGCTATTCGCCGAGCTTCCTCCTCTGTTCGGCCCTGGGCACGCAAATCGCCGACGTACTCGGTGCAGCTGTGCTCAATCCATGTGGGGAAATCGCTGGCCAGGATTCGCTGAAGGGTTACGGTCATCTCACAAGTCTTGCAGCCCGAGCCAAGGGTTTGCACCGACGGATTCGAAGGGCAGAGCGGGGACGAGCAACATCGGCGAGGTAGGGAAACCGGCCTCGTCGAGTACCTGCTGCAGGCGCCGAATCCTGAAGGTTGTGCTGCCGCTCGGCTCGCCGAGCATCGTCTTCTGCTGCCTGATCTTCACGTATCTGATCGTTGGGCCGACCCGGATACCGCCGGCCGCAGGGAAACCGAAGAGCGCCCGATCGCCCAGGGCGGCCGAAAGCTCGTAAGCGGTGTTGCCGGTGTTGCTGCGCGAGTTCGGCTATTCCTGCTGGCGTGGGCTCTATGCCGTTCTGGCCGGTGCATTGATTCTCGTGGGTCTGAGCGCACTATTCGTCATTCCCGAGCTCGGAGGCATGGGCGGATGGTTAGGCGCAGCCGTCTTCTTGCTCTTCACCGTGGTGTTGTATCGCGCCCAAGACGACCCAGTTACGGCCACGACGTAAGGGGTTCCCGTTGCGGGACACGTACAAGCCATAATCGTCGGCCGTGCGCTCCACCGACGTTCAAGCCCTGCTGGCTGCATGTGAGAACACCAATTTTCGATCATCGGTTTTGCCGCAGGAGGTGCCTTTGTCGTCTTGAGGTGATTCGTGATGCTCCCGAATACTGCCGTCTGCGCTGCGAGCGTGCCCCGCCAATCACCGGGAACGACTCATGAATGGTCAGTCTTCGGCACCGAGATCACGTTTGCGCGCCCGTCCGCGATCGTGTGCTGGAGAAACTCGACGCACCGTTCCATCGATCAGGAGAGCGCCCGATACGGTGCCGAGGCGGGGGAGAGGCCGGCACAGGCCCGTTGATGTGACTATCACCGGCGGTAGTACCCACGGTGCGGTGTGGTTGTCCGGCGGCGGGAGCAGGAAGCTTGTGCACGCCCCCTCAACGCCATGACCCTTCCCTGAAAGGACAACCAATGTCGCGTGCAACCGACGCCCCAGAGACTCACCCGAAGCCACCCGAGACGAAGCTGCCAGGAGGGAGCGCGACGGATGTCGTCACTGCGTCAGCGACGATGACGGGCAAGCAGCGCCTCACCCTCGTGCTCCTCCTCGCGGCGAGCTTCACTCTCGCCGTCGACTTTTCCATCCTCAACGTAGCCCTGCCGGTCATCGGCTCCGACGTCGGCTTCGGCCTCGACACCTTGCAGTGGATCGCCACATCCTTCGCCCTGTGCGCGGCCGGCTTCACCCTGCTTTTCGGCCGAGTTGCGGACCTCGTCGGACGTCGTCGACTGTTTATCATCGGCATGGCTCTGCTCGGCGTGGCATCCCTGGTGGGCGGTCTGGCGACCACCCCGATGGTTCTTCTCGCAGCCAGGATCGCTCAGGGCCTGGCGACCGCCGCCGTCGTGCCGGCGGCCCTGTCGCTCCTCACCACCTCATTCCCGGAGGGGAAACTGCGTGAGAAGGCCCTCGGGCTCAACGGCGCCCTGATGGCCGCGGGCTTCACGACCGGTGCCATCCTCGGCGGCGTGCTGACCGAACTGCTGTCCTGGCGTTGGGCATTCTTCATCAACGTTCCGATCGCCATCGTGGTTGTCGCACTCGCGCCGATCGTTCTCGCCGAGACGCGCCCGGCCCAGCGTCCCAAGCTTGACGTGCCCGGTGCTATCACCGTCACGCTCGGCTTGCTCGCGGTCGTCTACGGGCTCTCCTCGGCGGCGCAGACCTCGTGGGACGACCCCGTAACCCTCGGCTCTCTCCTGGCCGGCGCCGTGCTCCTGCTGGTTTTTTGGGCGGTTGAACGACAGGCCTCGCATCCCTTAGTGCCGCTCACATTCCTGGGACGACGAACGATCGCCTGGGGAAACATCGCTGGCGTGCTGGCGTTCGTCACCGAGACCTCCCTCGTCTT
Source organism: Cryobacterium sp. MLB-32 (assembly GCF_000738085.1). GTDB lineage: Bacteria > Actinomycetota > Actinomycetes > Actinomycetales > Microbacteriaceae > Cryobacterium. Next base: position 8,413 of record NZ_JPRS01000041.1, on the reverse strand, counting down.
TGTGCTGACCCTCTACCTGCAGAAGACCCTCGGCTACTCCGCGCTCGGAGCTGGATTGTCCTTTGCGGTGCTCGGCCTCGGGACGGTTCTCGGAGGGCTGCTCGGGCCGCGCCTGATCGGCCTCTGGGGTAGCCGGAATGCAATCATCATCGGCTTCCTGGTGCAGGCCGCTGCGACCGGTTCGCTGCTCCTGCTCGGTACGAACGGGTTCTCGATTGTGATCCTGCTCGTCGCGACCTTCATTGGCGGCGTGGCCAATCTCGTCGTCATCGTCGGCTTCATGGTGACGGCCACCTCCGGTCTCTCCGACCGTGACCAGGGACTCGCGACCGGGCTGGCGACGATGAGTCAGCAGGTGGGCATCACCATGGGTATCCCGATCATGAGCGCCGTCATCGCGGCACGCGTGCACAGCCTCGGGTCCGAAACGGCGCTGACCGTGCTGGACGGTGTACACACTGCCATCGTCGTCAACACTGCCCTCTGCGTCGTCACGGCGATTGCGATCGCGCTCTTCCTGAAAGCCCCCAACAAATCCGGAGCTTCTGTGTAACGATTCCCATCCGTGGGCCGCACTGTGAGTCCCTGCGGCAAATCATCACCGGTCCGGTGACGTCGAGATGACCGACCAAGGGGTGGCTCCCGAACACGGAAGCCACCCCTGGATACGGAATCGGTCAGGTTACCAGGGCGGGCTGACGCCCTTCCGTGGTCTTCGAACGACGCGGACGTGCCCACCTGGCCATCGCCGGTTTCTCGACGAGGGCATAGAGCGCCCACCCGCCCAGGATCGCAGCGACGAAGAAGCCACCGACCACGAGGAACGCGATCGGCGTCGAATACGTGGCATTGCCCATCAGAATACGGCCGAAGAATATGACGACACCCTGGCAGAGGTAGAACCCGAACGAGATGTTGCCCAGCCACTGCATTACCGCGCTGCGCAGGAACCGGTTACCGCCACGCATATCCTCGGTCGCGGACGTGCAGATCAGCGCGGAGAGCGGGATCACCATCGCCGCGACAAACGAGAACACAAACGGCACCACAAGGGCGACGCCGTATCCGGCCAGGCAGAGAAGTAGCGCCTGATACATCTTCATCGGGATCCACTTGCCCGAGAGCACCACGAGGGCCAAGATCGACCCCAGCACGAATTCGAACAGCCGCGTCACCGGGAAGATGTAGCCGAACCAGAACTGCGTCTCGGAGATCGGGGTCAGCGCGGACGCGGGCGTCGCTGGAATCAGATACAGCGTGATCAGCTGAACGCCGACCATGCACAAGACCATCACGCTCGCTGAGGTCCACAGCCAGTTCGCGGGGATGCGACGAAGCAGGGTGATGATCACCGGGAACAGCATGTAGAAAAGCAGCTCACTGCACAGCGTCCACGAAGGCGGATTGACGGCGACGTAGACCGACCCGTCTGGCGAGAAGGAGTTGATCAGGAACAGGCTCGTGATCGACCCCAGCGGCTCGTGATCGCCGCGGCGAAGAGCACCATCGACAGCACCCACATCACGATGTGGTTGGGGAAGATCTTCACGAGCCGTCGGCGCCAGAACCGTACGAAGGGCTCACCAGGCTTGGACGCCCACGCCAGTACAAAGCCGCTCAGCAAGAAGAAGAACGACACGCCCACGTAACCGGCCTTGCCGAAGACCGCTTCGAGGCCATTCCCGAGTTGCGCATCCGCAAACGGGTTGACCGCGCTATTAGGGGGAATGGGCGAGTTGGACAACGTGATGTGGAAGCAGAATACGAGCAGCGCGGCGAAGAATCGGAGCCCGGTCAAGGAGGGCAGTTTGCTGCGGCTCCGTGCATCACCCTCAGCCGACCGCATCTCGCCCATCACTGGCCCGCCTTCGTGACGTCCGGCGCGACCGGGAGTTCGATGCCGAGCTTGTGACTGAAAAAATCCGTCGGGTCCCAGGCCAGCTTCGCCTGTTGCAGCCGAGGATAGTTGTCTTTGAAGTAGAGCTGCTGCCACCCCACGCCTGAACGATTGTGCGCTGTGTCAGCCACGTCGACATCGGGATAGTTGATGTAGCATCCATCGTAATCATCGCCGGGAACTGGCACTCCGCCGGTCGCCTCGAAGATCCCCTCGTAGGTTTCCCGCTCCCAGTCGAGGTAGAACGTGTCTTCCTTCGGGTCGCTCCAGAAGGTCTGCAGGCAGAACTTGAAGGCAGAGCGGCGCTGGGCATTGGCGGTCGCATCCGGTTTGACGGCGTTGACCTGACCACCGAACGAGAACAGGACGAGCATCGTGTCCGGGTTCGTGAATCCGGGCTTCGTCATTTGCCGGTACAGCACGCCGATCTGAGCGGCCGAGAACCGCCGATTGAGGTAGGCGGACTTGTGCGCCCCACGGCTGGTCGGGTTGGTGATCGTGGGGTTGTCCGTTCCGACCAGCCGCGTGGCTTGCAGCCAGGGGACGTCCGTGGGCTTAACGAAGGCGGGCACGGCCGGTATGACGCCGTTGGAGGTCATCACCGGCGCGGGTGTGATGGCGACACCGTCGAGTATCGCGGCGATGTAGTCGTCGAGAATCTTGCGGGCACGGGGTGCCGCGGCGTCGATCTGTGTGAACATGCCGAGGCTGCCGTGGGCCTGGTGGCTCACGTTGAAGAGGCTGCTGAGATTGGACTCGGGCGTGCCCGGGGCGCGGTGACGCTCGTGCCAGGCGCCGAAGTTGGTGATCAGTCGAGCGAATTTGTCCTCATCGATCTGGCCCCAGGGCACGCTGATAGCGCTGACGAGAACCCGTGACGGCGCAGTGATCAGCTGGTTACCGGGATCGGTACCCGTGGCGCCGGGCGAACGAAACCAGTACTTGGTGACCACGCCGAGATTCCCGCCGCCGCCACCTGTGTGCGCCCACCACAGGTCATGCTTCTCCCCGGTATCATCGCGGGTGGCCACGACGGTGCGCACCTTCTTGTCGGCGCCGACCGTCACGACCTCGACGGCGTACAGATGGTCTACCGTGAGCCCGTGCGCTCGCGAAAGGAGTCCGTATCCACCGCCGGCGATGTGGCCGCCGATCCCGACGCTGTAGCAAATACCACCCGGGATGGTCACCCCCCAGTTCTTGTAGAGGGTCTCGTATACGTTCATGAGGCGGGCCCCCGGCTCCACTGCGAAGGCGAGCATGGCGCTGTCGTAGTAGACCCCGGTCATCGGGGAGAGGTCGAGGATGACCTCGATCTCCGGATTGCAAACGAAGTCCGCGAAGCAGTGGCCCCCACTTCGCACCGACACTTTCTTCCCGGTCGAAACGGCCTGTTGGAGCGCGGCCTCCGCACCCTTCGGCGTCGCGATCAGCATGATGTACTCGGGGGTGGCGACGAAACGTTGGTTATTGCCGGTCATGAGGTCTGCGTACCGCGGGTCTGCGGGCACGATCGTCGCTCCGGGAAGTACCCCGGGTCCCGACTGCGAGGCGGTGGTGGCCGCTGCCGCAGCCAGGGCGGGTGCAGCGGAGCCGCCCTGAGAGGCGAGCAGCACCGCCCCGGCAACGGTCCCGGCGGAGCCAGTCATAAATACTCGCCGGTTGAGGGTGCCTTGAGTTTTTTGAGTCATGGCAAATCAGTACCTTTACGTTTCGAGGATGAGGTTTTCGTGCAGGGTGATCTGGGCCTTCGGGGCGACGAAGTAATGCTGGACGGAGTAGGAGATGGTGGCGAAGTCGAGCGTCCCAGTGCCGGAGAAGTCGCCGGCCACAATGCGCGCGACCGACTCCCGGGAGACGCTCCACTTGAGGAACAATCCGCGCGCCGCGTCGACGGCTTTGTAGTAAATGGCCCCCTGCCACGGGTCCGGCCCGCGCAGGCCGATCAGGAATTCATCGTCCCCGTCCCCGTCGAAGTCGCGACACATGACTGTGTGCCCGGTGCCCTCGCCGTTCTCGTTCGGGTCACCGTAAATGTCGAGCACGTGGCGGATCCAGCCACCCGCCCCGCCGGCCGGTTCCGGGTTGCGCACGTAGACGGCGACGGTGTTGCCGTGGAAGGGCTCGATCGCGGCGATGTATGCGAGCGGGTCCGATCCGACTCTGCCGCCGTCGACGTCACCGCTGCCCTTGAATGTGGTTCGCTCGAACTGGGACTCGTCGCCGTCGCCGACGTGTTCCCAGGTCCATTCATCGAGGGTCTCGTCGTAGTAGAGCCAGGACACCCCCTCGTCAGAGGCCATCAGGATCGAGTCCAGGTCGGTACCGGGAACCAGGTTCGCCTTGCGGGCGACGCCGTGGATCATCCGGAAATCCCGGTTCGTGATGACCTCCATCGGCCATTCAGCTGAAGACCTGACGTCGGCCGGCTGGGTGAAGAGCACCACGGGCAGTACCGCGTGCACGCCCTCGACCGCGACGATCGGGAATCCGATGATCTGGATCCGGTCCGTTCGGGTGAAATGTCCGACCCGAAGGCGGTGCATGCCGGTAGCCCGTCCGACATAGTGTCGCACCCATTGCTCGCTGCTCTCAGCAGCATTCCCGGGGTTTTCAAGCCAGTCGATCTTGCCGCCCTCGGGGTCGGCGTGGTGAATGGTCCCCCCAGGTCCGTAGAGCTGGTAGCAGACCACGAGGTCGGCTACCCCGTTCCCGGTGATGTCGCCGTAGTCCATTCCGACCGGTTCCTTGATCTTGTCGATCACGAGTCTCTTCTGCCAGCCGGGGTTCTGGTACCAGTAGATCTCGCCGAGCAGAAGGCCGTAGCCGACGAGGTCTGGCTGCCCACTTCCCGTAATGTCGGGGGCTTCCAGCCAGTAGCCGTCGCGCAGGAAGTCGGTCACGGTCTCAGAGCCGAAGAGCGGCACGGCGATCGCCTTCACGGATTGTACGGGCATGTGTGTTCCTTTCAGAGGGCGGAAATGCAGGCTGGTTCTTCGGTGACGGACGAGTCATCGGGTGAAAACATCGTTCGTTCGGTCGGGCAGGAGGGCCGCGGCCGCGCGCTCCTGACGCCTCGTCACGCGACGTTCCAGCCGCGCGGAAACAGCCATGATCACCAGCGCCGCGGCGGCGAGGAGCGCGCCGACCCAGCTCGGTGAGGTCAGGCCGAGGCCTGCCGTGATGGCGAGCCCTCCGAGGAATGCCCCGATAGCATTGCCGAGATTGAAGGCCGAAATGTTGACACCGGATGCGAGGGTAGGCGCCTCACGCGCGAAGTGCAGCACCCGCATCTGCATGCCTGGCACCGCGGCGAATCCCACGCCGCCGAGTAGAAACAGGGTCAGCACACTCGCCCATTGGCTGTGTGCGGTGATGGTGAAGGCCGCAAGGATGACGATCAGCGCTCCGAGCAGTACGAGCAGGGTCCGGTCGAGGTTGTGATCAGCCGCCCGCCCGCCGATCAGGTTGCCGACAAAGAGCCCGCAGCCGAAGACCACGAGCAGCCAGCTGACCATGGCCGGGTCGAAGCCCGCCACATCCGTCATCATGGGGGCGACATAGGTGAACGCGCCGAACATCGCCCCGAAGCCGAAAACGGTGACGAGCACCGACAACCACACCTGCACGTTGCGGAAAGCGCGCAGTTCGTTGCCCAGGGACCTGCGTGCTCCGGTCGAGGCCGCCTGGCCCGGGACGAACAGTACGAGGCCGACCAGCGTCACGACACCGATGGCGGAGATCACCCAGAAGGTCGTGCGCCATCCGGTCGCCTGTCCCAGGAACGTGCCGAGCGGTACGCCGAGTACGTTCGCCGTTGTCAGGCCCGCGAACATGATGGCGATCGCCCTGGCCTTTCGGTCGGGCGTAACGAGCTGGGAGGCGAGCACGGCACCGATCCCGAAGAACGCGCCGTGACAGAGCGCCGCGATTATGCGGCCAGTCATCATCACTGAGTAGTCGGTTGCGACGGCCGAGACGAAGTTCCCGACGATGAACAGGCACATGAGGGCGGAGAGAACCACCTTGCGATTCATGCCGACCGTCGCCGCCGTCAGCAGAACCCCGCCGACTGCGACGCTCAGTGCGTATGCCGACACCAGATAACCCGCTTCCGGAATGCTCACGCCGAAATCCGCTGCTACCTCGGGGAGCAAACCGAGGATGACAAATTCAGTCAGCCCAATGCCGAAGCCGCCTGCGGCAAGGGCCAGAAGTCCTAGGGGCATGTCAGTTCCCCTCCGAACGAACGTTCTGCCGGGGACCTGCCGGGGCCGTCATGCCGCGATTCCCACGGGCTCGGCCCCCGGCACGAACGGCATGATCGCGGGCCCGAGTCCGAAGTAGTGCGCGAGCGCGCCGATCGTCCGCTGGGTCGCGCGCCCATCACCGTAGGGGTTGATGGCAGTCGACATCTCCCGATACACGTGTTCGTCCTCCAGCAGCTGATTGACCTCGGAGACGATATGTGAACGCGTACGGCTGACGAGCCTCGAACTCCCGGTCAGGATCGACTCCTGCCGTTCCGTGATGTCCCTCAGCACGAGCGTCGGCTTTCCGAGCGCCGGGCCCTCCTCTTCGGCGCCGGAACTGTCCGAGAGGATGATGTCGCTCCTGACCAATAGTCGGCAGAAGCTCAGGTAGGGAAGCGGATCGACCAGGGTGACGTTGTCGAGACCGGACAGGATGGGGAACACCACGGACCGAACGCGCGGATTCAGGTGCACCGGAACGACAATTCGCACGCCCGGGTTCGTGGCGATATCACGGAGGGAACCAGCGATTTCCTCCATCGGCTTCCCGAGCGACTCGCGTCGGTGGGTCGTCGCGACAATGACCTTACGTGAATCGTGGTCGAGGTCTTCGAGGGCCGGGTCACCGTAGGAGCCAAGGTTCTCCAACCCCCAGCGCAGCGCGTCAACGATCGTGTTGCCGGTCACGACAATGCGGCTCTCCTTGATGCCTTCCCGAATTAGGTTGGCACTGTTTCCGGGGGTGGGAGCGAGATGGAGGGACGCGATCTGCGCAACGAGCTTGCGATTGGCCTCCTCAGGGTACGGGGACATGTTGTTCCCGCTGCGCAGGCCGGCCTCGACGTGGATGATGGGAACCTGGCTGTGCAGGCCGGCCAGCGCACCGGCCACGGTCGACGCAGTATCGCCGTGCACCAGCACCGCGTCCATCCCCTCGAGGTGGTTTCCGGTGCTGATGCCCTCGAGGATGCGGTGGGTGACCTGGCTGAGGTTCTGACCCTCACGCATGACTTTGAGATCGATGTCCGGGACGATGCCGAATTCGGTGAGCGTCGAGTCGAGCATTTCCCGGTGCTGCCCGGTGGAGATCAGCAGCGGCCTGAAGCGTGGGTCGTCTTCGAGCGCCTTGATGATGGGCGCCAACTTGACGGCCTCCGGCCGCGTTCCAAAAATCAATGCAATGTTCTTCACAATGCTCCTTCTGATCGGTCAATGGGTTTTCGGGATTCGTGGGCCCGGTGCTGGGTCAGACCCTGTGGTACTCGACGGCCAACCAAACGCAGTCGCTGTCCGCGCGGTACTGATGCCAGGGGTACTGGAATGACCCACCTCTCGCCACGCAGAACGGCGTGGGGTTGGTGTTTCCCGGGCTCAGGAGTTGGTCTTCGTAAATGGTGTCGGCGGCATCACTCATGAATTTCTGCATGCGTCCGTGGCCGTGCACCTGGGTATGCACCTCGATGAAGTCGTGCTGGTTGTGGATGCCGCAGTCCGTCCCCGCTGGGCTGAACCACAGATTCGCCCGTACCTCGAAGGGGGAGGGCCCGGTCTGATCAACGACGTTGCCGAGCATCTGACCGCAGTCAAGTTCGATGGCGCCAAGCGAGTCCTGCCGGGATTTCAGAAGGACTGGGGCGCCGGGCTTCGTCCCGTAGAAATCTGTCCAGCCCTCGTTCCTACAGTGGTCCTGGTCGAGTTCGGCCGAGCCGACACCCACGACCAGAAGCTTCGTGCCGGTGATCTGTGCCTTCGTGACGATCGTTGAGGAGAACGGTGGCAGCAGGCATGGCTGGGATCCGGCCGTGAATGCCGGGGTCGGTGAGACGTTCACGACGATGGCCGGCCCCTGTACAGACACTTCGTCCGCATTATCGATCACTCGCGCAGCGATCAGATCGCTGCTGAAATTCACGGTTCTCAGCACAGCCATTACGCACTCCCTCTCGTGGGCCTCGGGCGAGGCGTTTCATGATGTGAAAGGCTGTCCGGTGGTCAGGTGAGCGGCTTAATAGAGATTGCGGCCGCCCTATCGGACAACCGCATCGTTGTTACGCCCCAAGTTTGGGGGAGTGCATTCCGAATCATCCACACCCTGTCAGGGCTATGCACGACAGGGGCAGGCGACTTGTGAGAGGCCTTGACATGCTGGGGGAATGACCCCGGCACAGAAGACACGTAACGTTGTCCGTTGGACCGAGATCAGAATTCCTGCCGACGACGGCCATCGGATACCGCTCAGGATCTACCAGACACAGGACGAGCC
>NZ_JPRS01000040.1 GCF_000738085.1 Cryobacterium sp. MLB-32 | reverse complement strand
TCACACCACCAGCTTCGTGTGGACGGCTATCCTCAAGCATCGCGGCCACGTCGTGAGCCGCCTCACATCGACCGATGGGAACACTCAACATGGACGACTACGTCTTCGGTGGGGCATCCGATATTGATCGCGCTATCGGGTATCTGATCGCACTCGACAACAGCCAATCGAACGCGTTGGCCGTGCTCCAGATCGACGACATCATCACTGAGCTCACGACCGAATACGAGAAGGCCGTCGCGGACCCCGCCTACAGAACCGATGACGACTTCATATCGCGTCTAGCCGGGTATCTGGAAATGGCCGACGTCCGAGAAAACCCCGACCTCCGCTGACACGGGCACACCGAGGGACCGCCGGGAGCGGGTTGAACGCACCAGCGCATCCCGGACAGCGGCCGCCGACACCGACTGCCAGTGAATGGCCGGCCGTGCGCGTGGGCATCCGCCACTCTCTCGCCACGGGAGAATTCTCCGCCCGATAGGTGTTCGCGGTCGGGCTCTGCTGCGCGACGGAGTTCAACAGCGAGCTCAGCGCACGACAAGCCGCGTGTTAGTCACGTGGCGGGGTCCACACGTATGGTGTCGTGGTCGTCACAGCGGTGAAACCCAGCCTGCGGAGAATGGGTGTGCTGTCGTCGGATGCGTCCACATGAAGATACGTCACACCTCGGTCGTGAGCTGTCTGAGCTCGCCGCGCCAGCAGCGCGGTGTAGATCCCTTTCCCTCGCCATTCGGGCAGGGTCGAGCCACCCCACAGCCCCGCAAAATCAGTGCCCTCTGTCACGACGAGCCACGCTGCAGAAACGACTTCACCGGCCGCTTCAGCAACGAAAACGCTCATGTTGTGCGGCTCGGCCTTCATCTGCTCATGCAGGTCATGGGCGAGCCAACCGAAGTCCTCGTTCCAGACCGCAGATTCCATTCGGGCAATGCGCTCAAGGTCGACTCTCGTGTGCACCGTTCGCAGGGCAACCCCGTCGGGAAGATTCGGAACGGCGGCCAGGCCGTGCGCCTCCCTGACCATGACGGTTTCGGTGTCTTCAGCAACGAAGCCCGCCGCCTTCAAGCGCTCCGGCACGTCCGAAGGGCGATCATGGCCTCTGGTCTTCCATTCCACGGCTTCACCCCGCCGGGCGAAGAAGTCCCGATTGTCCGTGATGAGACGATCCAGGGCCTCCCCCTCGACGGTCAGAGACTGCGCCGTCTCAATGAATCCGCGATTCTGTCCCGTGACACGCATCACACGTCCGTCGGTGTGAAACGTCTGTCCGGCCGGTGGGTGTTGCGGCACCACAAGTCGCAGCTGGGAATCGTAGTGATCGAGAATCTGCATCGTCGTCGTCATCGTGACGAGCCTATGCCGGGCGTCTGTGAGACGAGGTGCTGGATCACTGATCGCTCCCATCGTTCGCCAATCGTGATCGGAACGCGCATCCGATCGGATTCGCCCGTCTTCGTCACCGTCGGAGCCCAATTTCAGGTAGCAGGAACGCGACGAGGCTGACCCGCTAAAATTAGCTCTGTCATGCACTGAACGACGTCGATCTTAAGGGGGGCCGCGGGTGCCGATCACGCGGACTGTGTTGGCCGTGGCCAACCATCACCCCGACCAACCGGCGATCGTCGCGGAAGACGGTCAGCTGACCTACGCGCAACTCGTGCACAACTCGCGGCACATGTTCACCGTCGTGCAGGCCCTGCACCGCGCGCAGCCCACGCCGCCGATATCGGCTCCGGAGACTCACGGAATCCCGATCACGGCCGTGAGCCTGTCCTCGACCTTCCACACCGCACGCATCATTGCCGGGCTCGCGGGGTTCCGCGCCGTGTCGGCGACGATCGACCCACAGTGGCCGCTGGAACACCGCGCCGGGGTCATCCTCGCCACCGGAATCGGTGTCGTCATCACCGACTCAGCGGACCTCGCGGCGGTCCTCCGCGCTCGCGGGTGGACGGGCACAACCATCACCCTCTCCGATTTTCTGCAGAAAGAGGCTGTCGCCGCGCCGGCAGCCGGCCCGGCGGTGCGCGACGACGCGGAGCCGTTTCTGCTTCTGTTCTCGTCGGGCACGACGAGCAACCCCAAGGCGTTTCTGAAGACGCGGCACCAATACCGCGCGAACTTCGCTGTCTCCAGCGCACACCTCGAGCCCGGGCCCGGCGTAGCCACGCTTGCACCCGGGCCGGTGTCGTACAGCCTCACCCTCTATGCGCTTATCGAGAGCCTCGCCTCGGGCGGCAGCGCTCACCTGGCGGACGAGTTCGATCCGGTGCAGCTGGGTCGCCGTATTAGCGAGGAGAAGATCACCCGCGTCGTCGCCGTGCCCGCCGTGGTTCAGGCGCTGATCGATGCCTGCCGCCGCGGCGCGGACCGCTTCAGCACGCTCGAGCTGGTCGTGACCGGCGGCGCCAACCTGCCCGCGATCCTCCGCACGGGTCTCGCCGACGTCTTGCCGTGCGTGCGGCTGATCAGCTACTACGGGGCGGCTGAAATCGGGTTCATCGGGGACAGTCGCGACGGCGACGGCACTCGCATCAGCGTCTACGCGGGTGTCGGCGCCAGCATTCGCGACGAGCAGGGCAACGAGGTTCCCGACGGCGACCCCGGCACACTGTGGATCCGCGCCGACGCCTGCTCCCACGGGTACCTCCCCGGAACCACGGATGCCACACTTCTGGGCCAGGACGGGTGGGCGACCGTGAACGACCAGGGTCGGATGGTTGACGGTGCGTTGGTGCTCGCGGGCCGGGTCGGAGACATCGCAATCACGGGCGGGCACAAGGTGATGTTGCCGGATGTCGAGCGCGCCTTTGACGGGATGCCGCACCTCGGCGCGGTCTGCGCGGTCGCTCTCCCCCACGAACGCCTCGGGGCGGTCGTCGCTCTCCTCATCGAGGGTGCGGCGCCGGCCAGGGCCGATCTACTCACACGCGCGCGCGAGAAGCTCGCCCCGCAATTCGTGCCACGCCGTTGGTACCGGGTCGATCGGCTGCCGCGTACCGTCGGCGGCAAGATTCGTCGCACTGCCGCGGCCGACCTTGTCGCGCACGGAGAGGCGGAACGACTGTGAACGACCGGCGCCGGGCTGTCATCACCGGGCTCGGGGCGATCACCCCGAGCGGGCTTGACGTGCCAACGATGTGGGATGCCGTTGTCCACGGCCGCAGCGCCATCACGACGCTCGACGATCCCGAGTTCGCTAACCTGGCCGTGCGCATCGGCGGGCTCGTGCGCGGGTTCGAGGCGGCCGCGGTGCTGGAGCCGGGCCTCGCCCGTCGTCTCAGCCGCAGCCAGCACTGGGCAGCCGCGGCCGCCGATCAAGCGCTGACGCAGGCGGGGTGGACACCGGGTTCGACCGACTTTCCGTGGGATCCGCATCGGTTCGCGGTGATCGCCGCCACGGGAGCGGGGCCCGTCGACGCCATTCAGCGGGCCGCCCGCGACCTCGACCGGCGCGGTCCACGGGCGGTGCCACTGACGCTTGCGATGTACGGCGCTCCCGACTCGGCCGCCTCGGTACTGAGCCAGCGCTACCATGCGTTCGGTCCGGCGCAGGGCGTCTCGGCAACGTGTGCGAGCGGAGCGATCGGTCTCGGCGAGGCCATGCGGCGCATCCGCCACGGCTACGCCGACGCGGTGCTCGTGGTGGGTCTGGAGGACTGCCTGAACCCCGTGAATCTTTCATCAAACGCGAACATGCGTGCACTGGCGCGCGGGTATGAGCACGACCCCGCCGCAGCCTCCCGCCCCTTCGACCGGGCCCGGTCCGGTTTCGTGATGTCGGCGGGGGCCGCGGCCATCCTGCTCGAGTCCGAGGAGACAGCTCTCGCCCGGGGCGCTTCTGCACTGGCGGAGCTGGCCGGGTTCGGAGCCGCCAGCGACGCCTACCATCCCACCGCCCCGCATCCGCAGGGCCGGGGAGCGGCGCGAGCCGTGCGCGATTCCCTCGCCGACGCGGGTCTCACCCCGGAGGCCGTCGACCACATCAACGCCCACGGCACAGGCACCGCGGCCGGGGACGCAGCCGAATTGAACGCCCTCGAGTCCGCACTCGGAAACCGCGCCCGCCGCATTCCGATCAGTGCGACGAAATCCAGCATGGGTCATCTGCTCGGAGCCTCCGGGGTTGTCGAGGCCATCCTCGCCGTGCAGTCGCTCCGCGACGGCATAGTGCCGCCCACCATCAACCTCGACGATCCCGAGTTCGAAGGCTGGGACATCGTGGCCGGCGAAGCGCGCAACCAGAGCGTCAGCACGGTGCTGTCGAACTCATTCGGATTCGGCGGGCACAACGGCGCACTGGTGATCACACGCAGAAATGACTGACGAAGGAGCACACATGCCCAACCGGGAGACCAGACACGCGGAGTTGGCCGAGAAGTATCTGCCCAAGGGCCTCCTCGAACGATTCCGTGAGCGCGCGGACGTCTACGACCGGGAAAACCGGTTTTTCGACGAGGACCTCGCCGAGCTCACCGAGCAGGGCTATCTCACCCTGTTCGTGCCCGAGGAATTCGGCGGACCCGGGCTGTCGCTCAACGAGGTGTCGCGGTTGCAGCAACGCCTGGCGACGGCCGCCCCGGCGACGGCGCTGGCGGTGAACATGCACCTCATGTGTATCGGCGTCGTCAGCGCGATGTTCGCGCGCGGCGACCGGTCGCTCGGGTACGTTTTTGATGAGGCCATGGCCGGCGAGATTTTCGCGTTCGGTGTCAGTGAGCCGGCGAATGACTGGGTGCTGCAGGACTCGAATACGCTCGCGGAGCCGCAGGAAGACGGCGGGTACCTGCTCACCGGCGTAAAGATCTTCACCTCGTTGTCGCCGGTGTGGACTCGCCTGATCGCCCACGGGCTGGACAGCACGGATACGGCGAACCCAACGCTCGTGTACGGCTTCCTCGAGCGCTCGGCTGACGGCATCTCGGTGTCCGACCATTGGGACGTGCTCGGCATGCGCGCGTCCCAGAGCCGTACGACGATCCTGACGAAGGTGCGGATGCGACCCGACAGAATCGCGCGAAGAATGCCGACAGGGCGGCACCCCGACCTGCTGACCTTCGCAATCACCAGCCACTTCCAGTTGCTGATCGGATCGGTCTATGCCGGGCTCGCCCGCCGCGCGCTCGAGCTGGCCGCGCAGGGGCTGAAGAGCCGATCGTCGGCCAAGAGCGGCACGACCTATGCCGAAGTTCCGGAGTTCCGGGCCCGACTGGCCGACGCACACATGGAGTACATGGCTGTGCCGGCCCAACTCGACACGTACAGTCGCGACGTCGACGACTTGGTCGACCACGGCGCCGGATGGCCGCTGCGGCTGGTCAGCGCACGCCTCAACGCATCGACCGTTGCACGTCACGCGGTCGAAACCGCGCTGGTCTGCGCCGGTGGCACCGGATTCAACAACACCAGTGAACTCAGCAGACTCCACAGGGACGCCGCGGCCAGCCTATTTCACCCACCGAGCGCCGACGCCGCCCGGCCGATGTATGCGTCGGCCTTGCTCGACGACAACTGACAGCCGAAAAATCACCAAGGCAGAGAGCGGATTGTGTCAGCGCTCTAGGTTCAGAAGTTCGACGGTGCGGACAACGGTGGCAAATTCGTCGTGCAGGTTGATCGCCGTGATTCGCGAGAGTTCAGCTGCATCGACCATTCCACCTTTCAGATCAGTTCTGTCGAACGTGTGGGTAGCATCGACGGCGAAATAGACGGTGTACCCGAGGTTCCCACCCACCCGCGCTGTTGTCTCGCAACAGTGGTTTGTCGTAATGCCGCAGATCACGAGGGACGTGATCTGATTCTTTCGGAGCCAGGAGTCCAAGTCGGGACTTCCATGGAAACTGGAGTTGACCGATTTATGCACCAGTAGGTCGGGAGCGCCGGACATGTAGCTTTTCAAAGCATGGCCAGGATCATCGGGATGCAGGGGCGAGAGTGGATTGGAGGAATCGTGCTGCACGAAGACGACCGGTCGCGAACGCTTGCGCCACTCAGTCAGCAGAGCAGCGATGTTCGCATCGCAGCCCTGGTTGTTGCGAGGCCCCCACCACTCGGCCTGGTCGAATCCCTGCTGCGCGTCGACGACGACAAGTGCGGTGCGCTCATCAATCGAGGGTATGTTCTTCCGCACGAGGGGCTCCTTTCCGGTTTCAGAAACAGTACCTGAAACGATTGGACCGGCGGGGGCACGGACCGCCGATAGCCTGCAGACCCGATGAGCTCGGGTTTAGTGGCCGTGAGCTTCGATCGAAACCGGCTGCCAACTGAGCTCCCGTCAAGGTTGACGCGCAAGACTCAAAGCAAAGGCCGTTCACACGGGGTATGCCTCGCGGGGATCGAGTCCACGACAACGATCTACTCAGAAGGGACTTCATTTAGATGAAGCACATCACTCTCGGACACAATGGACTGGATGTCTCTCGGATCGGACTGGGCTGCATGGGAATGTCGGCCTTCTACTCGGGGGCTGGAACAGACGACGCCGAGTCGATCCGCACGATTCACCGGGCCATCGACCTCGGGGTCACCCTCCTCGATACCGCCGAGATGTACGGCCCCTACGTCAACGAGGAACTCCTCGGTCGGGCACTGGCGGGACGGCGGGACCAGGTTGTTCTGGCAACAAAGTTCGGCACAATTCTGCACCGGGGCGACGGTACTCGCGGCCTCGACGGCAGCGCGGAGAATGTTCGGCTATCGATCGAGGGATCCCTCACCCGGCTCGGCACCGACCACATCGACCTGTACTACCAGCACCGGATGGATCCCGCCGTGCCGATCGAAGAAACGGTCGGCGCTCTCGCCGACCTCATCGCCGAGGGCAAGATCGGCCACTACGGACTCTCCGAGGCCGCCCCGGAGACGATCCGGCGCGCCCACGCCGTGCATCCGGTCACAGCCCTGCAAACCGAGTACTCGCTCTGGACTCGGGACCCGGAGGCGACGCTCCTCCCCCTCGTGCGGGAACTCGGCATCGGATTCGTGCCGTACTCGCCGCTTGGGCGCGGTTTCCTGACCGGCACGATCCGCTCCCTCGACAACCTCGACGAGGCTGACTTCCGTCGCAGCAACCCGCGCTTCGCCGGCGACAACCTCGCTGCCAACATCCGGATCGTCGAGCAGGTCGATGCTGTCGCTGCCGAACTCGACGCGACACCGGCCCAGATCGCTCTCGCCTGGCTCGTCGCCCAGGGCGACGACATCGCCCCCATCCCCGGCACCAAACGCGTCCAGCGCTTGGAGGAGAACGTCGCCGCGGACGCGGTCACTCTGAGTGCCGACCAGCTCGCCGCACTCGGTGCGATCGCTGCGCCTGTCGGCGACCGTTATGCCGATATGACGCCCCTGAACCGCTGACCGGCCCGCCGGCTGAGCTGAGCTCAGCTGAGACTGCGATCACCGCAGTTGTGCACCGGCCACGCCAGCAAATTTTGTGCTGGCGTGGCACCGGCAATCGCGTGTCCTCAACTTTGTCACGGACGAGCCGTCAACGTCGGACCCTGCGCGACGTCGCCTCAGAAAGGGCGGGATGACGACGTCAGTCGCTGTGCACGTCGCGTTTCCCCCCACCATCGCTTCGGGCGAGTTCAGCGAGAGCGGTGAGTTCTGTGATCAGCCCCCGAACGTACATCACCTGATTTTCTGCTGATCGACGTTCCTCTGAGAGCATCTGCTCGACCGAATAGCCTGGCGGTAAAGGAGTGTCGCTCATGTCCCGATACGGAATGAACGGGTCCGGGTCTTCGTCGGAGTGGCGGAATGCCGGCGCTGAGTAGTGATTTTCTTGTTCCAGGCTGAACACGGTGACTTGCGGCTCGTGATCCCCCAGCATCAGAAGTTCACACAGCAGACGCGGGCTGGGGAGATCATCCTGATCGCTCCCCTGATTCACGCCCTGGTGCCCGAATCCGTGGAGTTCCGGCACGATGCGCACGCCTTTGAGATGACTCTGCCGAATGTAGGGGGCGAGTCCCCTGAGGGCCTCTAGTGGGCGCTCGTCGGCGTTGATCATGTTGCCAAAATCGAACAGAGCGTGAATCCGCGGATGATTGATCTGGCGAAGCACGTGGACGATATCTGAGCTTTTGAGCTCTTCGTGCTGTTCACAGTCAAAGTACAGATCGTAGACATCGGCCTGATCGGCCATGTACCGCAGGTCGGACTCGACGATTTTCAGGACCTGGGAAAGAAGACCCTCGTATCGCGAATACACGCGGATGTTCTGGGCTCCAATGGCCTCGGCGACAGCGATGACGCGGTCCACGTCCTCGCGCCTGGTGCTGCTGATCTCCAGGTGAACGACCAGGCTCAGTGCGCGCGCTTTAGCGGCGAACGCGTGAAGCTGTTCGGCATCCATGCGCTCCAGGCAGTTGTCCTCCCCGTCGAGTATGTGGATGCTGAGGCCGTGGAGTCCATGCCGGAAAGCGAAGTCCAACAGGTCGGCCGGCGTGAGGTGACCGTGGGTGAGATTGGCTACCAGTGAGTAACTGTGCGCGAAGAGACGCATCTGCGCCAGTCGTGGCAGCAGCCGCGCAGCGAGGTGTTCGTCGAGAACCGGTGGAACATCCGGCTCGGCAACATTGTGCGTCATCAGTACGGCAAAACGTTCGTGGTGAGCGGTCATGCGTTTCCTCCGGAGGTGCGGGGCTGAACGTGGGTGCCCGTCGGCTACGGGACCGGTACTAGCTCCCGAGAGCCAGCGCCAGCCGGGTGCGCCCCCTTAGGCGATATGGGCGAGCAGGTAGCCGGCAATATGCTCTGGACGCATCACCGGACGCAGGGAGATACCGTCACTGGACCACACATCATCGTCCCCGGCGCAGCGGGCGACCGCGAAGAAGGAGGAAGCCACCACGTCTTCGGCGCCTCCGTGCCCGCCCTCATCGAGGTGGCCGTGGTCGGTTGTGATGCCGACGATCCAGTCTTCGCCCTCCCGCTTCGCTCGCGTTGAGATCGTGTGGAGCAGCGCACCCAGGTGCTCGTCGACGCGTCTGACCGCATCGAGATATTCGTCGGATGCGCCGCCATAGACGTGCCCCGCCTCATCGACCTCGCCAGATAGACGAAGCTGGCGTCGGGACCGCCCTGGTTCAGGTACAGGCGAGAGATGTCGGCGACCTCGGTATCGGCACGTCGATAACCGTACGTCTCACCGTCCCGAACGATGATCTTGTGCACACCGGCATTCTGCTGCTCGACGCGGTTGCTGATTACGGGACCTACGCTGACGGGGTCGACCAAAGGAGGCCATCCACTGGCCGCATAGGTCGTGACGGATTGGTCGGCAAAGTAGGCGCGGCTGAGCAGATCGGCGTTTCGACCGAGAGTGTGTCCGTGAAAGGAATTGTCGAAGACGCTGTGCTCGCTGTGCGTTGCCCCGGTGAGAATCGACGACCAGCCGGGCCCGGAAATGGTGGGCACCTCCATGGTCATCGGCGCATACAGTCCCTGATTGACGAAATCGGACAGATGGGGGGCCGCTGTCGATTTCAGCGCACGATCGATGATGAGCCCGTCAATACCGATGAGGACAAATTTGCGTCGTCTCATGCTGCGACCCTCCGATCAGCCGCGGTCTTCGGTTCGAAGGCCCGCGCCCCGGGAGCGTCGACCAGAGCGTCATCGGCGTGAGCCGTCACACTGACCCTGTCGCCGGCAGCGAAAAGCTGCGCTTCGCGGGACGGTAAATCCACCCGAACGGTGTACTGCGATTCCCGAAAATACACGGCGAGGCTCGAAATAGCGCCTCGGAGTGTCAGCGTGCCCACAACGCCGACTCCGGCACCGGTGTCGGATTCCGACGGCCGCACCCGGAGGTGCTCGGGCCGCACAAGAACGTCCACGGCCTCCCCCCGGGTGCGCCCGGCAGTGCTCACGGCCAGGAGATGCGAGAGCACCGAAATCTGGTCGGTACCCGTTACGCGACCGGGAATCCGGTTCACGACTCCCACGAATGACGACACGAATGCCGTGGCCGGGCGGTGGTAAACCTCATGAGGCGTACCCACCTGTTCAACCTGACCGGCTCGCATCACGGCTACCCGGTCCGCCATGCTGAGGGCCTCTTCCTGATCATGGGTCACCAGGATTGTCGTCGTTCCCATGTCATAGTGCACTCGGCGAATCTCCTCGCGAAGTTGCACGCGAACCTGCGCGTCGAGCGCCGAGAGTGGTTCATCGAGCAGAAGAACGCGGGGTTCGATGGCGAAGGCCCTTGCGAGTGCCACCCGCTGCTGCTGCCCTCCGGACAGCTGATGGGGAAATTTCGCACCGTGATCGGCCAATCCCACGAGATCCAGCAGTTCCGCCGCTCGAGATGCACGGCGGGAGCGACTGGCCCCGCGAACCCGCAGGCCATAAGCCACGTTTTCAGCGGCCGTCTGGTGCGGGAACAACGAATAGGCCTGAAAGACAATCCCAATTCCACGCTTATCGATGCGATGACGGGTGACGTCTTGACCGTCAATATGCACCGTGCCGTGGTCGGGGCGCTCGAGGCCCGCCATGACGCGCAGGGCTGTTGTCTTGCCGCAGCCGGACGGTCCGAGAATGGCGAGCAGTTCACCGCCTGCGATGGAAACGTTCACGTCGCTCAACACCTCCTGGCGTCCATAGGATTTTCTGATGGAGCGGAGGACAACCTCTGCACTCGTGCCGGTCATACGGGAGTCCTAACGTCGATGAGGATTGATGGCGTGGTAGCCGAAGTGTGCGCGGCCTTGCGGCGACGGCGAGCGAGGCCGCCACCGCTGAACGCCGACAGCACGAGCCAGGTGGACAGGATGGTCAACACGGACAGAGCCGCGGCCGCACGCGGGTGGTCCTGGCCGATCTGGACCAGGAAGACCGGGAACGTTGAGTGGAGCAAGAGCGTGGCCAACACGTATTCACCGAGCACGAGGGTGAAGCAGAGAAGACCGGCCGTGACCAGGGCTGGTCTCAGATTGGGCAGAATGATGCTGAAAAAGGTGCGTATCGGCCCCGATCCGAGGCTCGTCGCCGCCGTGTGGAGCGTTCGCAGCTCAAAGGAACGCATCCCGGCATCCAGCGCGCGGTACACCAGGGGCATGGTGAGGATGACGTAGAACGGTACAAGGCTGTAGACGCTGGTGATGAAGCTGGGAACGGTCAGCCTGAACGCGAGGTTCGCCCCGTTGACCAAAGCGACGGCTGGCACGACGAACGGAATAACGGAAAGTGATTCTGCGAGCGGCAACCACCGCGGCGCGCGCAGATGCAGCCACACCAGAGTGGGAATGAGGAGTGCAAACGATGCACCGGTCGTGAGCACGGCCAGAATCAGGCTCTGGAATATCTGGGCGGCGAATCCTGAATCGGCCACGGCCTCGAGCAACGGTTGCAGCGTGAAACCCTGCTCGGGAAGCGTGAACCCGAAGGAAGCGGATGCGATCAGCGGCAACGCGAATAGCAGTCCCGTGGTCACGAGAACGAGCACCTGAACGATGCTGCGCGAGCCGGTGGTCGCGCGGTTCATGAGAGCCACCGCGTTGAGCGCCGCACCAGGAGGTGCCGGAGCAGCATCGCCAGCGTGATGATGACCATCATGCCGGTGGACAGCGCGGCACCGAGTCCCTGATCGCTGAGGACGTTGCCCGAGATGAAGAAACCGATGAGGATGGGAATGAGATTGGCGCCACCGCCGCTCACGGCGTAAGCCGTCGCGTAGGCACTGAACGCGTTGGCGAAGAGCAAGAGCAACGCGCCTCCAATCGCGGGCGAGAGAATCGGCAACATGATGTCGATCAGGTACCGGAGACGCCCGGCGCCGAGGCTGCGAGCCGATTCACTCCACTCGCGGCGAATTCCCATGAGGGCGGGCAACATCAGGATTGCCATGAGCGGCACTTGGAAATAGAGATACACCACGACGAGTCCCCAGAATGACGACAGGGCGAACGTATCCGTGAGGTCCCACCCGGTCGCATCGAAGACCGCAATCGTGATCATGCCCTGCGAGCCGATCGCAGCGATGAATGCAAAAGCCAGAGGGATCCCGCCCAGTTGTGACGCGACGACAGAGAACGACAGCATGACCGATCTCAGCCATCGAGGACGCTCGAGTGTCGCCAGGGCCCAGGCGACGAGCAGCCCCAGCGCCCCTCCCAGTAGCGCGGTGACGGTGGAGAGCGTCATCGTGCTCAGAAAGGCGGAGAGGTACTGAGGCCGACCTATTTTCATCAGCGAGTCCAGCGACCACCCACCCGTGCTGTCATGCAGGCTCGTCCAGACGTTGGCGGCGATCGGCAACAGCAGGAAGACTGCGATGAAGGCGAAGTAGGGCAACAACCCGAGCAGGTCCCGGCTGGGGAGACGAGAGAGCCGTGACCCCACGTCACCGGGGACGCCGGCCGGGGTCCGGCCGGCCCGCGGGAACGCTGTGGCGTCTCCCGCGGCGGATTCCAGGAGAGAAACGTTACTTGCTGGCGACACGCGAGCCCCACTGAGCGATGATCAGCTCGGTTGCTGCGGCGGACTGCTCAAGGGTGGGGAAGCTGATCTGCGCAAGGGTGTCGGCCGACGGGAGCGTGTCGCGTGCTGCCTGCGGGAGGGTGCCCGCGGCATCCATCGCGGCGTAGCGAGCCGGTACGGCGCCACTCTTCGCGTAGCTGATAGCACCCTCATCGCTCAGGAGCCACTCGACCCACAGGCGGGCCGCGTTCGGCTGTGGGCTGTCGAGCGTGATGGGCTGGGCGTAGTAGTTGCCGAAGACGCCGTCGGTCGGAACGCGCACCTGCAGATCAACAGAAGACTGGGTCATTTCGTCCGTGATGCCGCTGTAGTTGTAGTTCCAGTCGAAGGTGACAGCGGCCTCTCCGGTGGAGAGGGCTGCGGCGTTGGACGTGGAGTGTACGAGGTTTCCCGATTCGGCGAGGCCGGCGAAGTAATCGATTCCCGGCTGGATGTTGTCGAGGCTTCCCCCGTTGGCGATGGCCGCCGCGAAAACGGTCGAGAGCGACGACGCGCCATCGCGCGGGTCATCAATGGCGACCAGACCCTTGTACTGCGGATCCGTGAGGTCGGCGAAGGACGTGGGCACGTCAACAACATTCGCGTTCACGCCCATGCTGAGCACACCGTAATAGGCTGCGGTCCATTTACCGTTCGGATCCTTCAGGTTGTCGGGCACCTCATTGATGAGCGAGGGCACGTACGTGCCGAGCAGGTTCTGATCGATCGCCGGCTGGGTGAATGAATAGCCGATATCCAGCACATCGGGCTGCGTGGACTGGCCCTTGAGATTCTTCACGGCGGAAAGTTCTTCGCCGCTCGAGGCATTCGGGCTGGCGACGTTGACCGTGATGCCGTACTTGGCTTCAAACCCCGCGATGGACTCGGCGTAGTTCGCCCAGGTGTCCGGCAACGCGATCAACTGAATCTCGCCTTCTGCCTGCGCGAGCGTGATGATTTCATCGAGGTTCGTGCCGATTGTGGCATCGGGGGCTGCGGGTGTTGCGCATCCGGCGAGGAGAGGCAGGGTCGCCGCAACGCTGATGACGACGGCAACGGAACGGCGGGCGAGACCGCGGCGGGTACGCCGAGTCGGCCGAGATGACGGGGAGAAATGGGAAAGCATGAGGGCGCTCCAGAGTCGTGGTGGGGTGGGGTGTTCGAAGACTGAACCCCCGAAGTGTCGAGTAGATGAACATCATCTGGACGTGCGCTGAATTTGGTCTAGACCTTTTGCTTATGGCCGTGAAGCGGCCCGATCAGTGGCCCATAGTGGAGATCTGACACTCGACCGCCCGCACAAAGGACTCATCGACATGACGCACACACCGGATTTCTCTCTCAGCCCTGACTCACTCCGCGACCCCCTCGCGAGCGGATGGGGCATCGCCGATATGCACGGTCTCCTTCTGGATTTCAACGGCACACTCTCCGATGATGAACGGCTTCTGTCCACGCTGATCAGAGCTCTCGCGTCGGAAAGCCTCGGCGTGACGTTATCGGCGGACCGGTACATCACCACATTCGCCGGACGAAGTGACAGCGATATTCTCGGCGCTCTGCTCAGGGAGAGCACCCGACCTCATGCCGCCCTCGAGACACTGGTTGAGCAGCTCGCTGAACGGTACGAGCGGGCTGCCGCCTCTGTCCAGTTGATCTCGGAATCCACCCGGGAGTTCGTTCGCGGCGCAGCGGCGCTCGGGCTCTCTCTCGCCGTCGTCACCGGGGCAAATCGACAGAGCGTGTTGTCCGCGCTGCGCAAGGCAGACCTGGACGACCTCCTGTCCACGGTCGTCGCCGAGGAAGATGTCGTTCACGGGAAACCACACCCGGAAGGGTTTCTCCGCGGTGCCCAACTGTTGGGCATCACCGATCCTCGTCGCATCGTCGTGGTCGAGGACTCTCTTCCCGGGATAGCGGCCGCGCGAGCGGCCGGTATGCGAGTTCTCGCGGTCGCAGGAACTCACCCAGACGGCGAACTCCGCAACCATGCGGATGACGTGCTGCCGACGTTGAACCGCTCGGTGTTGACTCAGCGGTTCGACTCGTAGCCCGTCGGCTGGTCGCTCTCGGGCGCCCGCGAACCTTCAGGTGGTTCAACGCCCGACACAATCCGTCCCGAAACGGTCACGTGCAGTCTCTCCGAGCAAATGAGATCCCGTGAAAATTCCACCGGTGTTCCATTGCCCGAGAGGGACGTGCGCACGATACCGAGGAGCGGACTGCCTACGGCAATCTCCAGTAAGTCGGCCACGGCAGCATCAGCGATAACAGCATTGATCTCCTGCGCCGCGGAGACAGGGCCAAGCGCAAATTCGCTGCGCATGATCGAGTACATGGACCCAGTCAGTTCATGCTCGAGCAGCCCAGGGAACAACGCCACCGGGAAGAAAGACCGCTCAAACACGACAGGCACCATATCCGCCAACCGGACCCGCTGGATCTCGAACACCTCATCGGCTGTACCGAGCCGCAGGGCCGTGCGCGTATCGGCATCCGGGCCATGCTGTGTCGCGGAAATGAGTCGCGAGGAGGCCGACATAGCCGATTGCAACAACTGCGCGCGGAGCCCTGCCAAGCTCGCGATGTCCATGTTCGACCGGTGTTCGGTGATGACGGCGCCACCGCTGCGGCCCAGCGTGCGTGTGATCCACCCCGCCGTCTGAAGGCCTTCCAAGGCCTGACGCAGGGTCATCCGACTCACGGACAAGGCCTCGGCCAGCTGGCGCTCTGGAGGAAGTTTTTCACCGGGCACCAACTCCCCCGAAACGACCAGCCCACAGATCCACTCGCCGATCTGCAGGTGAACGGGGGCAGTTGTGCCCCAGCGCGCTTCCACGGCGAGGGACAGGATCGAATCGTCAGACGGGACTGCCGTCGAGGCCAGTGGGCTCATGGCGTGCCTATTCTCTCGGGCTTCCGGTCAGGGTCGGCAGGCCACACAGCGGTTGATTGCTGAGGCCTTATTTTTCACATCATAATTCACTCAGGTAACAGGGGGTTCCCCGGCCTTGACGGCAGGACCAAACATCGCCGATGGCCCGCACGCGCTTGTCAAGCGCCCGCGTATACCTTTCTTAGAGGGTTCTGTGTCGGAGGAGGGGAATCTGAACGTATGAGACCGGATACCCGACCGCACAGGCCGCTCGACCGCATGGCACTCCCTGCCCTGGGCATAATCCTGATCGTCATCGCCCTCGGAATGCTCGTGAAATCTTCCGCTGGGTGGACATCGATGGAGATGGGTGTCCTTCGCCGGGTGAATCTCTTGCACACCCCGCAACTTGACGCGATGGCCCTCGGAATCGACTGGCTGTTTAGCTCGACGGTCGCAGCGGTACTCGTTCTGATCGCCACCGGATCAATTCTGTTGGCGACTCGGAAGCCACGTACGGCACTTCAACTCCCACTTATCGTGATGATTCCTACCGTCGGGGCAGCCGTGATCAAAGTGCTCGTGCAGCGTCCGCGTCCCGACATCGCGTCGCTGCACCACATTTTGGTGTTGGAGCCGGGCGGTCTCAGTTTTCCCAGTGGACACACCAGCTTCGCGGTCTGTTTCGTGCTCGGCCTGATCGTCGTCTCGGCCCGGCACTGGTGGCGCCCGGTGCTGATCGGCGCCGCCGTGGTCGTCGCGCTCGCAACCGCAGCATCTCGGGTGTACCTGGGCGTGCACTATCCCTCCGACGTGGTGGCATCAGTCGTGTACGCGACAGCGGCGGTCACGCTGGTCAACGCCCTCTGGTCTCTGGTGATGTCACACTTGAACGAACGTCGACCTGATGCTCAGGCCGTACGTGCTTACCGAGGAGAGACGGATGCCGACTGAACACAGCGTCCTACCGCGGCTTTTGCTGATCGAGGACGACCCGCAGCTGGGACCATTGATCAAGCAGGTCCTCACCGAGGTTTACGACGTAACCCTGATCGCCGATGGTCCGGAGGGCTTGCACGCCGGCCTCACTGGAGGCTTCGAGGTGATGGTCATCGACCGGCGACTCCCCGGGCTGGACGGCTTGAGCGTGATTGAGACGCTCCGCGGCAAGCTCATCACCACACCGATACTGCTACTCACAGCTCTCGGCACCACGCGCGACAAAGTTGACGGCCTCGATGTCGGCGCGAACGACTATCTGGTGAAACCTTTTGAGTTTGAGGAACTTCTGGCGCGGCTGCGGGCCGTCCGCCGCGTATTCACTGGCGAGGGTCGGTCTGTGGCCGTGGGCGATTGGGAGTATCACCCGGACAGTCGCACGATCTACTCGCCATACGACGGACGAGTCTTGCTGACGGCGAAGGAGAATGAGCTCCTCCGGTTGTTGGCCGATTCCCCGCAGCGAACATTTTCTCGCCTGGAGATCCTGAATGCTGTCTTCAGCGTCGCCGACACTGCCGGGACCGTGGATACCTACGTGCACTATCTCCGCCGCAAGACGGACACCGACATGGTCCTCACCGTGCGCGGGCACGGCTACCGACTGGGACAACCGTGACGCGCCACCGCCCCGCCCTGGACAGTGACGCCCTCGCCGTCCGTCGGGCGTCCCGAATCGTCGGCACACGAATTGCCCTCGCCTGCGCCGCCGTTGTGGTGGTCATCATCGTCGCCGTATTCATCTACATCCTGTCTCAGATCTCCCCCACTGAACTCTTTGAACCCGTGCCGGACACAGATAACCTGCAGGTCAGTGCCGTTGAGCTCCTGCGCGCCGCCGCCGTCTTGGGCGTTGCCCTGATTGCGCTGGCCGGGGTGATGAGCTGGTTCGTGACCAGACGCGCCGTGCAACCCCTCGGAGAGGCGCTCCGCCTGCAACGTGCCTTCGTCGCCGACGCGAGCCACGAACTCCGAACCCCGCTCGCGGTCCTCGACGCACGCCTGCAGATTCTGCAACGTTCCCTACCCGCCGGGGACTCGTCGTCAGAGATCGTCACCGAACTGCGCAGCGACGCGAAAGACCTCATACATATCGTCAACGACCTCCTTGAATCGGCCGAGATCAGCCGCGCGACCGCTGACGAGGACGCCATCACCGACGTGAACGCAACGGTCACTGCGGCCGTCAGATCCATGACGCTGCTCGCCGCCCACAAGCGCATCACCATCGAATTGGATGCGCCGTCCCCGGCTGCCACACACGTTCCCGCATCCAGCATTACCCGCTGCGTTGTGGCCCTTCTGGATAATGCGCTCCGATTCGCCCCTCCCGACTCCATCGTTGATGTGTACCTCGCCACGACGAAGAGGACGGTATCGATCACCGTGCGTGATCGTGGTCCCGGTATCCAGGGCATCGACCCAGCGCGCATCTTCGACCGCTTTGCGCACTCCAACACCCTCGCAGACAGCGGCACAGGCCGCACCAGCACGGGCTTTGGCATCGGCCTCTCACTCGTGCGAGAGATAGCGGTGCACTACAGCGGATCCGTAACCGTCGTCGACACCTCGGCGGACGGCACATCCATGCGGCTCGTTGTGCCCCGCGCGAACCTCTCCTGATCCCCGAAAGTCTCCGGAAGTTCCGAAACCCGTCGCCCATGCGGGGTGCAGACCATCTCGGTCCCGACGTTCGCTTCTGTGAGAAGTCTTAGAAGCGGACGGGTTCACTTGAGCCAAGACCCTCAAAGGAGCCCGCCCATGACGTCCACTCTGTCGCCCACCCTCTCCCCCTCGCGGCGCATGCTGAACAAGGTCCCCGAGGTGACCCTCATTTTCTGGGTGATCAAGGTTCTCGCCACCACGGTGGGTGAGACCGCAGCCGATTTCTTGAACGTCGACCTTGGGCTTGGCCTGACCCTCACATCGATCGTCATGGCCGTGCTCCTGGTGGCCGCCCTGATTTTTCAATTCATCCTCCGCGAGTACACCCCAGCGGTGTATTGGCTCGCGGTAGTGCTGATCAGCGTCGTGGGCACACTCATCACCGACAACCTCACCGACAGCCTCGGCGTACCACTGTGGGTCACCACGGTCGTTTTCGCCGTGGCCCTTGCTGCGGTATTCACCGTGTGGGCAGTATCGGAAAAAACCCTCTCCATCCACTCCATCGTCACCACCCGCCGGGAGTCGTTCTACTGGCTCGCGGTGCTCGTCACATTCGCCCTGGGCACAGCGGCCGGCGACCTCGTCGCTGAGGGCCTCGACCTGGGCTTCTTCGTGGCCCTTCTGGTTTTTGCCGCGGCCATTGCCCTCGTCGCCGTCGCGTACGTCGTCTTCCACCTCAATGCCGTGGTCGCCTTCTGGATCGCCTACATCCTCACCCGCCCGCTCGGTGCCTCCACCGGAGATCTGCTCTCCCAGCCCACCGCTGACGGCGGCCTCGGCCTCGGAACGACCGGAACGAGCGTTCTTTTCCTGGCCGTCATCCTCATCCTGGTGACCGTGCTCACCCTGCGTGCCCGCCGTACTAAAACGACCGTTGACGCGATTGCATGAACGTCACGGGCAGCAATCCGGCCGATCCCTCGACATAGAAAGCCTCCTCGACCATGAAAAATCTGATCGTCAGCGCCCTGTCCACGTCCGGTCTGCTCGACCCGCAGTCGGTGATCGCGGGTGCCGGTATCTGGGGACTGGCTGCCGTGTGTGCGATTGTGTTTGTGGAAACCGGGCTGCTCGTCGGGTTCTTCCTCCCCGGCGACACTCTCCTGTTCTTCACCGGCGTCCTTTCTCTCAGCGGGGTGATCAGCCAACCACTCTGGGTCGTCATTCCGGCCATTGCCCTCTCGGCGGCCCTGGGCGACCAGCTCGGGTACGTCATCGGGCGCACGTCCGGTCCGCGTATCTTCGACCGACGCGAATCCGGCCTTTTCAGCCGAAAGAGCGTAATCCGAACCCACGGCTTCTTTGACCGCTTCGGACCCGCGGCCGTCACGATCGCACGCCTCGTACCCGTGGTGCGCACCTTCGCGCCCGTTGCCGCAGGAGTGGGCAAGATGCCGCGCCGAACGTTCACGCTCTTCAACCTGCTCGGTGCGGTGGCGTGGTCAACTCTCGTCGTTCTGCTCGGCTACGGACTGGCCCACATTCCCGGCGTCGCCGAATTCGCCGCACGCTACATCGATCTCGTCCTGATCGGAATCGTCGTCCTCTCCGTCGTGCCCCTCCTGATCAGAACGGTCCTCGCCCGTCGCCAGAATGCTCGCGCATAGCGCTCGACAACGTGCAACTCCAGACTTCCCAACCATTCCCATCGCGGCCTCAGCCAACCGTCCCCTATTTCCGGCGGATGCTTTCTGGCCGAGACAAATAACATCACGCACTACCCGGAAACAGACGGCCCCATAAATTTCCTTGCCGGCACCGAAACGGCGGCACGAGACCCAGCACAAGTCAGTAACCCACGTATACCTGAACGGAGGCGGCCTGGCTCATTTGGATGCCGCCAGCGTCTTTCAATCAGGAGTAGCCCGACAGAACACGGTGCACAGTGCACTTCAGGACGAGAACGAGATCCCTCGCGGTCGGGAGCCGTTCATCGGGCCGCATTTTTCCGTGAACGATCGCTCTCCGGTCTGGACGGGAATTCGGCCCGGGGCGCAATATTTACTGACAGTTCTTTGCGGAACCAGTGGTTCGCGTACGGGTCCGCGT
Organism: Cryobacterium sp. MLB-32; assembly: GCF_000738085.1. GTDB lineage: Bacteria > Actinomycetota > Actinomycetes > Actinomycetales > Microbacteriaceae > Cryobacterium. Next base: position 11,213 of record NZ_JPRS01000040.1, on the reverse strand, counting down.
TATGCGCTTCCCCCTCAACGAAGCCGAGGGAGAGGTAGAGGCCGCGAGCCTCAATGAGGTCGGTCCGAGTATCCAACCGGAGCGTACGGATTCCCATTTCGAGCGACTTGCGTTCCAGTTCCTCCATCAGTAAGCGCCCCAGCCCGCGTCCACGTGCCGCTGATTCGACGAAGACTCGGGTCACTTCTCCGATCGCGTCAGGGCGAACTCGCATTCCTGCGCAGCCAAGCACCGAAAGCCCCTGGCGGGCAAGCAGCAGAATCCCCGTGGGTGGCGCGAGGTCTTCGTGGGGGTAACTGGCTTCCGCATCAAGAACTTCCTCACGAGTAGCAGGACGTTGGTGGTACCGGCCTACCAGGTCTTCGTAGTAGCGCGTGGACACCTCTTGCGCTTCGGCGGAGGTGGGCGCGGTAGCAGAGATAACGATCGGCAGGACGGGGACCATGCCTCCCACAGTACTGACCGGTCGCCTTCATATGTCTCGCAATCCGCCACGCGATCCTTTCACCACACGCAGGTGGGGTCCTTCTCGCCGTCACCGGGCAGGGAGGACACGAGCGATAGGCTCCTGGGGCTTCAGGCGGGGTCGGTGAAGGCCCATTCTGGTTCCCATCCGAAGCCCCCTAGGCTGAAGGGAAAGGCTGGCGATCGTTCGTAGTCCGCCGGCTCAAACCGAGGGCGAGAATACTGATGGAATCCCTGACGAGTCACACCGACTACGGCGCAGTGAGCCTGAACGAGTCCGGGGTCAACCCCGACCCGATGGTCGAGTTCGACGCGTGGCTGGCTGCCGCGGAGCAGGCCGGGCTCTACGAGCCGAATGCCATGGTGCTGAGCACCGTCGACCCGGACGGCCGGCCGAGCAGCCGAACCGTGCTGCTCAAGGGCCTCGACGGCAGCGGCTTCGAGTTCGTCACCAACTACGCGTCCCGCAAAGGTCGGGCGTTGAGCGTCAACCCGGACGTCTCGCTGCTGTTCCCCTGGTATGCCATGCAGCGCCAGGTGATCGTCTACGGCACGGCAAGCGCCACGGATTCCGCCACCAGCGACGCCTATTTCGCGCGCCGGCCGAGGGCGTCGCGCGTAGCCGCGGTCGCCAGCGACCAGTCGCGACCCATCGCGAGCCGCGCTCTGATCGAGGAGCAGGTGCGCCAGGTGGAAGAGCGCTATCCGGACGACACGGACATTCCCCGGCCGGGCGACTGGGGTGGATTCCGTGTGATTCCGCGCGCGATCGAGTTCTGGCAGGGCCGCACGTCCCGGCTGCACGACCGCCTGCGGTTCACGGCCGGTGACGCAGGTGGCTGGACGCTGGAGCGACTCCAGCCCTAACCACGGCCCACGGCGCGATGGGGCAGACTGGATCAATGAAGACATTTACACCCCCGCACACGAATCTGAGGGCATCCAACGTCATCCTCGGATTGATGAGGATCTCGGACATGGACGAGGAGGATATTCGCACACTCGTCGGCACCGCCAGGGATGCAGGCATCAACTTCTTCGACCACGCGGACGTCTACGGCGGGGCGCACGGATGCGAGAAACGGTTCGGTGACGCGGTCACGTTCACGGCCGCCGAACGCGAGTCGGTCATCATTCAGTCAAAGGTCGGCATCCGCGAGGGCTTCTTCGACTTCTCAAAGGAGCACATTCTGCGCTCGGTCGACGAGTCCCTCTCGGCACTGAATACCGACTACATGGATATCCTGCTGCTGCACCGCCCCGACACGCTCGTCGAGCCCGACGAGGTCGCCGCGGCGTTCGATGCTCTGCAGTCCTCCGGCAAAGTGCGCAACTTCGGCGTCTCCAACCAGGAGCCGGGTCTGGTCGAGCTTTTGAAGCGTTCGGTCAACCAGCCGCTCGCCTTCAATCAGGTGCAACTGAGCGTCACCCATGCGCCCTTGATCGCCCAGGGAATCGCCCTCAACATGGCGGGGCTCGACCAGTCAATCGATCGGAACAATGGGCTCCTGAACTACAGCAGGCTGAACGACATCACGCTACAGGCGTGGTCGCCGTTCCAAAAGGGCTTCTTCGACGGCGTGTTCATCGGCGACCGGGAAAACTACGGCCCACTCAATGACGCGCTCGATGAGATCGCCGCCGCCTACGGTGTGACACCGACAGGGATCGCGGTTGCCTGGATCACCAGGCACCCGGCCAACATGCAGGTGGTGCTTGGCACGACCAAGCCCGCGCGCGTGATTGAATCCGCCGCAGGCTCCGACATTCCCCTGAGCCGTGAGGAGTGGTACCGCCTCTTCACGGCCGCCGGACACATCCTCCCGTAACCGGGCAACCAGGCAACGTCGGCCTCGTAGCGCACAGACCAAGGGTCTGCCCGTCACGACCGTGCGTGCAGATGCTGTGGCACGCGGGAAACCTCAGCCATAATCGCCGTGATTGCGGGTGGGGCCTGCTGGTAGACGGATTGGGTGTTGACCGGTCGGCGCGCTCCCCCTATGGTTCGAGTGGTCGAGCTGAGAAAGGCCCCACGGATCCCCCGATTTCACTTTTCCGTCCCGTCGGGTCTGCTCTCACCGCCCCTGGTTCTCACGGCCCGATCCGCAGGGCCGAGTAGTCAGGTTCTATTCTCAAAGGAGAGACACTGTGATTCGACGCCGCCTTGTGCTACCCGCCACCATCGCCGCGCTGACCTTCGCCGCGATCTCGCTCGGCCCGGCTGCGTCTGCCACGCCAGGCTCGGAGGCCATCGGCTCCCCCGGCGTCACGAGCCATCAGAGCCTGTCGCGCAAGGATTGCGTGGGAACCTCCCGCACGACCGGGTCGAAAATCTGGTTCACCGTGGCGAACGGCATCCTCTCCGACGTCTACGCGCCCACGGTTGATGCGACCAACGTTGAAACAATGCAGTATCTCGTGACGGACGGATCGAGCTTCACCGACCTGCAGAGCCGCGACACTACGTACACGGTGGCGTCCGACCCCACTGGAATGACCTGCACGGTCACCTCCACCGCGAAGAGCGGCGCATACCGTCTCGTCAACACGTACCTGACCGACCCAGCGCGCGACAGCGTGGTGGTTCGCACCACCTTCCAGCCGCTCACTGCGGCCGCGCGGAATTATCAGATGTTCGTGCGCCTCGACGCCAACGCGGGCGGCAACGGAGGTGGCGGCACAGCGAACGGTGGGGCCGACACGGCCGTGGTCGACACGTCGACCGGATCCCCCGTGCCCGTCTCCTTCGACACGAAGACGACCAGCCAAGCCAACCGCACCGCCTACGCCGTGCCGTCCTTCGTGGCACTCACAGCGGATCGGGCCTTCACGACCGTGAGCAGCGGTTTCGTTGGAACCGCGAGTGACGGCCTCACCCAACTCGACTCCACCCACGCCCTCGCCTCGGTAACCACGACAGCGACCGCGGGGAACGTGGAGCAGACCGTGGGTATCCGTCGCGACCACGACGGTCAGTCCACTCTCGCGCTCGGCTTTGGCACCACCCAGGCTTCGTCGGTGAAGACAGCGCGAGACACGGCCCGATCGTCAATCGAGCGGATGACCGCAGCGTATGTCGCCGGTTGGTCCCGATACGACGCGGGCCTCACGGCCCCACGGCTGACCGGCCCGTCCCTCACCGGGAAGAAGCGCGTCGCCGCGATCACGAGCTATTACCAGTCAGCGAACGTCGTGAAGGCCTCCGAGGATAAGACCTACCCCGGCGCGATCGTCGCTGGACTGGATGCCCCGTGGGGCCAGTCCATCGCCGCCAACGATCCCAACAATCTGTTCGTCGGCGGGTACAAAGAGGTGTTCGCCCGCGACCTCTACGAGGCCTGGACGGCGCTCTACACGGACGGCGACATTCAGACCGCACGCGACACCGTGCGCTACCTGCTGCTCACCAGCCAGCAGGCCAACGGATCGCAGCCGCGCAACTCGCTGCTCGACGGCACGAAGGCGGCCGACGCCTTCAACGACCAGCTGGATGAGACGGCCTACCCGATTCTGATGGCCCTGCAGTCCGGCCTCGCCGGGGACGACAGCCTGTGGCCGCACGTGAAGTCGGCGGCCAACTTCCTCGTCAGCCACGGACCCAACTTTGGCGTCGAGCGCTGGGAGGAGCAAACCGGGTACTCCCCCTCGACCATTGCGGCGGAGATCGCGGGCCTCGTCGCCGCGGCGACCATCGCCGACCAACACCAGGACCCGGCCAGCGCCCGCGTCTGGCGGGCCACGGCCGACAGCTACCAGCGCACCATCAAGACCTGGGGCGTCACGACCACCGGCCCCCTGTCGCCCGACCCGTACTTCATCCGCCTGTCCAAGACCGGAGACCCGAACGCGGCGATCAGCTACAACGTGGGCAACGGCGGTCCGACGCTCGACCAGCGCGCCATCGTCGACGCGGGCTTCCTGGAATACGTGCGCCTCGGCATCCTGCCCGCCACTGATCCGGTGATCGTCAACTCACTGAAAGTGACCGACGGCACCATTCAGCGCCCGACAAACAGCGGGCCCGGCTGGCTGCGCTACAACGGTGACGGCTACGGCGACTGCTTCGTCGGAGCGGGAACTAACTGCACGGTCACCGGAGCGCCCTGGACGAATAACTTCTCCGGCACCGGCCACCCGTGGCCCGTGCTGGGCGCCGAGCGCGCCCAGCAGTACCTCGCACAGGGCCAGCCGAACCAGGCGACGTCGGTGTTGCTCTCAATCAACCAGATGAACTCGGGTCCCGGCCTCGTACCTGAGCAGGTCTGGGACCGCGCGGATGTGCCGGCTTCCCCGTACGGAACCGACCCGACGACCGCATCGATCGGCTTCGTCAACGGCAAGGCAGACGGTTCTGCGTCCCCGCTCACGTGGGGATCTGCGGCGCAGGTACGACTGACGGCCGACCTTGCCGCCGGCCGGTCCCTTGAGCAGCCCGCGCAGGTGCGCGAACGGTACGTCAGCCACACGCAAGGAACGACGCCGCTGACGGTTTCGTCTCCGCTCGACGGATCCGCCACGGGCACCACGACCACGGTCGCCGGCACGGCTGCGGCCGGAGCGACGATCGACATCGCCGATGTTGCAACCGATGCCGACACCGCCACGACCCTGGCCAAAACAACCGCGGCAGCGGACGGATCGTTCAGTGTGGACGTGACCTCGGCCGCGGGCACGAACGTGTTCGTGATCGCGAGTACCGCGCCGAATGGCGGTACCGCCCAGGTTGTGCGCTCGGTAGTCAACGATGTGGTCGATGGCACCCTCCTGTACAGCGCGGACGACTCCAGCGGTGACGACAACGGCCCCGGCAACTACGCGTACCCGAAGGCCGGTGACTTCCACGCCGGCGCTTTCGACCTCTCCAAATTCCAGGTTTACGACACCGGCGCGACCATCACGTTCCGGGTGCAGACCGCCGACCTCACCCCGACCTTCGGATCGACCAACGGCGCCCAGCTGGTGGACGTCTACGTGTCCCAGCCGGGCGCGGTGACCACCTCGACGGCATCGTCCTACCCCGGCATGAACTACACGACGGTGTCCCCGTGGAGCCGACTGATCGAAGCCCAGGGCTTCGGCAACAACCGGTTCGTGGATGCCGCGGGCGCCTCGGTGGGGGCGGTTACGGTCGGTGCGAATGCGGTCAGCCGCTACATCACGTTCGCCGTGGACAAGATGACGCTGGGCGGAACTCCGGCTTCGGGCTGGGGCTTCACAGTATCCCTCACCGGTCAGGACGGCACCCACGGGTTCGACCAGACACGGTCGTTCTCGAGCACTCCGGGAGATTACCGCTTCGGCGTGTGTGCGGCGGCGAGTGCCAGCGCCCTGTGTTTCGCCGACCCGAACACGGTACCGAAGGTCATGGACACGATCGTGCCGCCCGGGGTCAGCCAGGCAAGCGAGCTCGATTACACGGCCGGTCCGGTGACGCTCGCGGCGGTGGTCATCCCCTAGGGCCACGGTTTGTTGAATCCGACTCGATGTTGGCGCGTCGAGGGGCCTGGGGCTACGGCATTGCCGGGCGGTCGCCTTCGCGCAGCCAGTCGTTGAAGAAGGTGTGCAGTTGCCGGCCCGAACTCTTCTCCATCACGGCTTCGAAGTTCTCAGTGGTCGCACTCGAGTCCTTGTATTGGGTCAGCCACATGCGGGCGCCGGCGAAGAAAGCGTCGTCGCCGATCTTCGCCCGCAACGCAGACAACGCAGCCGCTCCCCTCAGGTAGACCGGATCGGCGAACAGATTGTCGCGACCCGGGTCTGTGATGTTGAGTGCCCAGCCGTCGTTTGCGTCCAGGTAGGCAACAGTGTCGGCGAACTGGCTGGAAATCGTTGCAGTGCCTTGGTGCTCGCCCCAGAGCCACTCGATGTAGGTCGCCCAGCCTTCATTCAGCCAGATGTCCTTCCAATCGGAGGGAGTCACAGAGTCGCCGAACCACTGGTGGCCGAGTTCATGCACCACCGTGTATTCATCCGCGACCTCCGAGTACACCGGACGAGTCTGGGTCTCCAGAGCGTAGTCGACCGAGTCGTCGTCGACTATCGCGCCGAACGACTCGAACGAGTACCGACCGAACTGGTCCTCCAGAAATGTGATCATCTGGGGCTGGAGCGCCAGTGCCGCCTTCGTCTTTGCACGGGAAGCTCCCTTCACGCCATCGTCGACAGCATTGATGATGGGCAGTCCGCCCGGACCCACGTCGCGGGACAGGGTGAAGTCGCCGACACTCGCCGTGGCCAGGTAACTGGACATCGGGTCCGAAGCCTGCCAGGTCCAGGTCGTCCACCCGGCCTTGGTGACCGGTGCCCGTGCGGGCAGCCCGTTCGCCACAGCGGTCTTGCCGACCGGAACCGTGATGCGGAACGTGTACGTAGCCTTGTCTTGCGGGTCGTCATTCACGGGGTACCAGGTCGCGGCACCGTCCGGCTCGTTGACCACCATCGCACCATCGGCAGTGGTCACCCAGCCGTAAAGCGCCCCGGTTGTGTCAAGCGGTCGCCCGGTAACCCCGCCGTATTCAACGACGATTGTCGTGGTCTGTCCTGCTTTGAGCTTAGGCAGCAACCCGACAGTGAGTTCCCAGTATCGGTTCGCATCGTCCTGCTTCTGTGACCACTCGGCGCTGTCTGTGCCGTGCCCCTTCCCGTGCGCCGCGAGCTTACTGTCCACCTGGACCGATGTGACGTCGAGGCCGCGCACGTCGAAGTTGAGTGACTGCAAATCCTGCGTCGCTCGGAGCGTGATGGTTGCGGTGCCGCTGAGATGGCCTGAGAGGACGGTGGCATCCGTCGGCGGCGTATAGCGGAGGGCAAGGTCATAGTGCTGCACGTCATACCCGCCATTGCCGTCGTAGGGAAAGTACGCGTCGCCGCTGCCGACAGCGCCGGCTGTGAAGCGCATGGCATCTTTTCCAGGGGCGTTCTTTCCCGTCCCGCTGAGCGAGCCGAACCCGACCATTTCCGGCGCGACTGCGACCGCTGGAGTGATCCTCGCTGTTCCGATGGAAGATGTGGGGATCGCTGCTGTCGCGGTCCCGCAGGCAGCGAGAGCGAACACAGACAACCCCGCGAGTACGACGGTGTGGAACTTTCTGAATGACTGCACGTGACATCCCCTTGAGGGAGAGCGGAGGCGAACGATTACCGGTAGAACTGCAGAATAGTGCACAGACGAGTCTTCAAGCGAGGACGATGGTGAATGCCGGGCCAGGTTTGTCAGGCATGAATGCCACTCTGACGAGGTAGACACGTACCAGGCAGAGACGTCCGCGATCGTCGCAGCTGAGTTTTCACGTTCTTCCTGGCCCAGCTCGACGAACTCATTCCGGAGCCGGGCACGTTGCTGGTCCTTCGTGGCTATCCCTGGCAGGGGGAGGCAGCTCCACCGGAGATAAGCAACAATGAATGAGATGACTAGCCCCACAGAGCTCGGAGAATTCCTGCGCAACCGGCGGTCCGGACTGCAACCAGAAGACGTCGGTCTGCAGAATTACGGCGTGCGACGAGTGCCAGGGCTCCGTCGGGAGGAATTGGCCATGCTCGCCGGTGTCAGCAACACCTACTACACCCGCCTTGAGCAGGGACTGAGCACGAACGCATCCGCATCAGTGCTTGAGGCCATCACCCGCGCCTTGGGCTTGAACGACGCCGAGCGCGCCCACCTGATGAATCTTGCGAATCCGGCCCACACCACGCGCCGCACGAGCATCAAACCCGACCAGGCCCGTGCTGGTACGCTCCGGCTGATCAATTCGATGTCGGCGACACCGGCCGTAGTGCTCGGACAACGCAGCGAGGTCCTCGCTTGGAACGCCCTCGGACATCTTCTGGTCGGTTCTCAGTTTGCCTTCGACAGCCCGGCCAGCCCGGCGGATCGCCCGAACATGACGCGGATGCTGTTCTTGGACGCCCACACTCAGGACCTTTACGAACGGTGGCGCGAAGAGGCAACCCGAGCGGTCGCATCCTTACGGGTCCTGGCCGGCCAATTCGGCAACGACCATGAGCTGATGGCCCTCGTCGGGGAACTCACGATGAAGAGCCCAGAATTTGCCGCGATGTGGGCGCAGCACCCGGTGGAAAACTGTGTCTCCGGGCTCAAATTTTTCCGGCATCCGCTTGTGGGCGCACTCAAGTTGGACTTTGAAGTGCTCACTTCTCCGGACAACTCGGGTCACCGAGTTCTGCTGTACACCGCGGAGCCCGGTTCATCGAGCGCTGAGGCACTGTGTTTGCTGAACGCTGCCGGCGAGGTCAGCAGCGTCCCACGCGGATCAACCGCGCACTGACCCGACACGACGGAAGAAACGTGGCGTTCCACGGGTCGTCGAATCGGGAGGCCAACCGCGGAGGGGCTAGCTGGTGCCGAGCGAGAACTCCTCAGCCAGGAGGGTGAAGCAAGCCTGTCGCTCGGAAAAATCGGCGATGGGGCTGTTGATCATGAGTTCGTCGACGCCGTTACGTCTGGCGAGGTCTTCAAGCTCGTATCGCACCTGATCCGGGGTGCCGGAGACGATCAGCTCAGCGTTGGCAACCCGGCGCTTGGATTCATCCACAGTCCAGCTGTGCTCGTGTGCCTCCTGCGCACCTGGCAAGGGCAGATCGCGGCCGAGGTCTTTGCGCGAACGCCAAAGCTGCGCGGCGTCGCGCAGCCGGGTTGCCCCACGCACGGTTGCCGCCGTGATCACCCGAACCGCGAGCAACGGCGCCGGGACGGGCCGGTGCGGATTGGGGCTAAAACCATCCGAGTAAGCCTCCATGGCCCTCGGCCCCGATCGGGGGTTTAGAAAGTGCGCGTGCGCGTAGCCGCTGCCGAACATCGCAGCCACCGGGGCGGACCCCTGGCCGGCACCGAGCATCCAGACCTCGAGGTCGGTGCGCGCAATCGCGTCGGGCTCGAGACCGAGTCTTCTATGCAACTCGATCAGCCGCTCCACGTATGAGTCATCCGTGCCACCGGCCCGGCCGACTCCGAGGTCGACCCGACCCGGGTGCAGCGCCGCGATGACGTTAAATACCTCGGCGACCTTCGCCGATGGGTAGCGAGACAAGAGAACGCCGCCTGTGCCAACCCGCATCCATTCGGTGTTGTCCAGCACGGCGAGGGCCAGAGTTTCGGGCGCGCTGCCCGCGAAGCCCGCCGAGTTGTGGTGCTCGGCAACCCAGAACCGCGTGTACCCGAGGGTATCCACAGCGCGGGCGAGTGCGACCGTCTCACGGATGGCCACGGCCGGTGTGGAGTTGGTGCGCACCGACGATTGGTCGAGGATCGAAAGCTTCACAGTCGTGCTCCCCGAGCTACGGCGGCCGTGGCCGGGACGATGCGATAATCGGCCATGAAGACGAGGTTGTGCAGTTCGGCGGCGATAATAGCGCGCAGGGTGGGCAGCTCCGCCGAGGCGTGCTCGGCGGAGTACACGTTCAGGGGCCATTCCCTGACTGTGCCTCCGCGTAGGTGTGGGTGGTGGAATCCGCGACCGTAGAAGGCCTGAATTCTGATCGGCGGGATGCCTGCCGCGACCTGACGAGGCCAGGCCAGCGTCCACGTGCAACCGAGCCCTCCGTCCGTCGTCGGCACGGTCCCGGTCGAGGCGATTGTGCCGGTACTGAGGAGGAGCGCATCATCGATTTCGTGCAGTGCCGCCCGGCACGGGTCGTCGATGAGATCGACGGCCGAGCGAAACAGTTTCTCCTTGTCGAAGCGACTGGCGACCTCGCCGTGAAGACCGTCGCGGAGATCGGCGAAGTGCCTCAGTAGGGCCGAAAGGTAGCCCGTTCCGTCGGGGTCCGGGATAAGGAAGTCGTTCACGGTGTGTCCTCTGGGTCGATGTTGGGGATAGTTCTGCCAAACCAGCTGTCAAGGGTTGACGTGATCCACGTGTGCACGGGATTTGGGACGGCTCCGTCCTGCCTCAGGAAGTCGCCGTGTCCGATGTCCGGGTCGACGCGAAGCGTGGTCGGGACGGATGCCAGACGGAGCCTCCCCGCGTACGTCCGCACGTCGTCCGACACCGGGTCGCCGGCTCCGGTGAGCAGCGCGGCCGGGCACAGGCCAGACAGGTCCTGGGTGTCCCGCGGGGTCAGGTACCGTTCGTCGGCCAGCGGCCCAGACATCCCCCGGTAGCTGGCCCACGAGCGCCGAAGCTCGTTGCGCTCGGGGAATCCCGGCGGTTGGTTGAAGTACGAGGGTGCCTGGCAATCCGGGTCCAAGGGTGGGTACGCCAAAATCTGCCCCGAGAGGGGCACGTCGTTGTCCCTGCACCAGAGCGCGGCGGAGCCCGCGAGGGTGCCACCCGCGCTGTCGCCGCCGATACAGAGCGGCGCACCGGGATCGTCGTGCAGGGACAATGACCAGCGGATGGCGGCCAGCACGTCGTGCAGAGCCGTTGGGTGGGTCCATCCCGGCGCCTGACGATAGCCCACATTCACCAGCCGGATCCCGGCCAAAGACGCCACCGACACACACGCCGCATGCCAGCCGTGGAGGGATCCGTGCGACCAGCTCCCCCCGTGGGCCCAAACGAGAGTTGCTCGGGGCTCGTCCTGTGTCTGGTAGATCCTGAGCGGTATCCGATGGCCGTCGTCGGCAGGAATTCTGATCTCGGTCCAACGGACAACGTTACGTGTCTTCTGTGCCGGGGTCATTCCCCCAGCATGTCAAGGCCTCTCACAAGTCGCCTGCCCCTGTCGTGCATAGCCCTGACAGGGTGTGGATGATTCGGAATGCACTCCCCCAAACTTGGGGCGTAACA
>NZ_JPRS01000039.1 GCF_000738085.1 Cryobacterium sp. MLB-32 | reverse complement strand
CTCGCTGCCACGACGTGGCCGGGTTGATGACGGATGCCCCGGCGGAGTAGGACACGGGTGCAATGAATTGCTCCTGGCCTGGCTTCAGGCTCAGGTTGTTGGCCGCAACGATATTACGTGCGGACAGTTCTTCCAGTCTCAGCTCACCCATGCTCTCAGGCTAACGTCTGCTCGGCACCTCTGGTAGACGCAATTGAGATCCGGGGTGTGTTGGACCCGTGTCATCGGTGAGAATTTATCTCGATGTCAAGATAGTTACGGGCGTCTAGTAAGCTGGTCGGTGGCCGTGACGGCCACCGATGTTTTAGAGGAGAGTTCATTGTCGAAGATTAAGGTTGAGGGAACGGTTGTCGAGCTTGACGGCGACGAGATGACCCGCATCATCTGGCACGCGATCAAGGACACGCTCATTCACCCGTACCTCGATATTGACCTCGAGTACTACGACCTGTCGATCCAGAAGCGCGATGAGACGAACGACCAGATCACCATCGACGCGGCTCACGCCATTCAGAAGCACGGCGTCGGTGTCAAGTGCGCCACCATCACCCCCGACGAGGCTCGCGTCGAGGAATTCGGCCTGAAGAAGATGTGGCTCTCGCCCAACGGAACGATCCGTAACATCCTCGGCGGCACCATCTTCCGTGAGCCGATCGTCATCTCCAACATCCCGCGCCTCGTTCCCGGCTGGAACAAGCCGATCATCATCAGCCGCCACGCCTACGGCGACCAGTACAAGGCCACCAACTTCCGTTTTCAGGGCAAGGGCACGCTCAGCATGACCTTCACCCCGCAGGACGGCAGCGAGCCGTCCACGTTCGAGGTGTTCCAGGCCCCGGGTGACGGCGTCGCCATGGGAATGTACAACCTCGACTCGTCGATCACCGACTTCGCCCGCGCCTCGCTCAACTACGGACTCGAGCGCAAGGTTCCGGTCTACCTGTCGACCAAGAACACGATCCTCAAGGCCTACGACGGTCGCTTCAAGGACATCTTCCAGGACATCTTCGACACCGAGTTCAAGGCCGACTACGACGCTGCCGGCCTCACCTACGAGCACCGTCTCATCGACGACATGGTCGCATCCGCCATGAAGTGGGAGGGCGGCTACCTCTGGGCATGCAAGAACTATGACGGCGACGTGCAGTCGGACACCGTAGCCCAGGGCTTCGGCTCGCTCGGCCTCATGACAAGCGTGCTCTCGACCCCCGACGGCAAGGTCGTCGAGGCCGAGGCCGCTCACGGAACCGTGACGCGCCACTACCGCCAGCACCAGCTCGGCAAGCCCACGTCGACGAACCCGATCGCGTCCATCTACGCCTGGACCCGCGGCCTGTCCCACCGGGCCAAGCTCGACAACAACCCGGCCCTTGCCGAGTTTGCCCTCACCCTCGAAGACGTGGTCATCAAGACCGTCGAGAGCGGCAAGATGACCAAGGACCTCGCGCTGCTCGTCGGGCCGGACCAGGGTTACCAGACCACCGAGGAGTTCCTCGCGTCGCTCGCGGAGAACCTGCAGGCCCGCCTGGCCTGAACGGCCCCGCACGGCTAGGAATCTCGATGCAACGACCCCGACCTCTCCGGTCGGGGTCGTTTCTTGTGTGCGGGCTCAGGGGAGGCTCGCCTTGCTGGCGTGATCGGCTTCGGCGCGTCAGAATTTGAGTATGAAACGCATGGTGGCTTCCGTCCGGCGTTATCCGATCGTCGCGGCGACGGTTCTGGTCGGCCTTGTCGGTATCGTCCTGTGGTGGAGCGGGCCGCCAGGAGCGGTGCAGTGGCTGTTCAGCGTCTTCGGGCTGATCGTGGCCGTCATCGAATTCGTTGGCATGGTGCGCCGGTTTCGCCAGGGCACCTTCGGCGTCGACCTGCTCGCGATCATGGCCATCCTCGCCACGATTGCGGTGGGCGAGTACGTTGCCACCCTCATCATCGTGCTGATGCTCAGCGGCGGGGCGGCCCTCGAAGACTACGCGGCGGGCCGCGCCACGCGAGAGCTCAATGCCCTGCTCCAGCGCGCCCCGCAGATCGCCCACCGCTTCACCGAGTCCGAAACGGATGTCGTGGACGTGCCGGCCACCGAGGTGGCCGTGGACGACCTGCTGCTCGTGCGCCCGGCGGAAATCGTTCCCGTCGACGGCGAACTTCACTCCAGCGAGGCGTCGTTCGACGAATCATCGCTCACGGGGGAGAGCCTGCCGGTGGAGCGTCACGCCGGCGACAGCGTGTTGAGCGGTTCGATCAACGGGCAGACCGCGGTGACGATTCGGGCCACCGCGCGCGCGGCCGACAGCCAGTACCAGCGGATCATCGCCCTGGTCGAAGAGGCCGCATCCAGCAAGGCCCCCGTCGTGCGGTTGGCGGACCGCTACGCGGTTCCCTTCACCGTCTTCTCGCTCGGCCTGGCGGGTCTGGCCTGGCTGCTCTCCGGCGATCCGGTGCGTTTCGCCGAGGTGCTCGTGGTGGCCACACCGTGTCCCCTGCTGCTGGCCGCGCCCGTCGCCTTCATGGGCGGCATGAGCAGGGCTGCCCGCAATGGCATTATCGTCAAGGGTGCCGGCGTGCTCGAGACGCTCGCCCGCGCCCGCACCGTGGTTTTTGACAAGACCGGAACGCTCACCAACGGCACACCCGTGATCGCCGAGGTACGCCCCGAGCCCGGCTTCACGGCGGACGAACTTCTGGGTCTCGCCGCGTCGGCCGAACAATACTCGTCGCACGTGCTTGCGGCCTCCGTCATCGCCGAGGCCCGCAGCCGGAACCTCGTTCTCACGGCGGCCGATTCCGCGAGTGAGATCGCCACGCACGGTGTCGTGGCGCAATTCGGTTCCGTCGACGTGGTCGTGGGTAAGCTCTCGTTCATTCGAGAGCGCGTCACCGAGGCCGAAGCCGCCGGCCTGCGTGAGGGGGAGCTGGCCATGTATGTGGCCGTCGGTGGACGTTTCGGGGGCTGCCTCGTGGCCAGGGACCGGGTCCGGGAGAACGCTCAGCACACGGTGGCCCAGCTCAATCGGCTCGGCGTCGGCGAGACGCTCATGCTCACCGGCGACGCACGCGCCACGGCGGAACACATCGCCGCGCAGGTAGGCATCACGCGTGTGCAGGCCGACTGCCTGCCGAGTGACAAGGTCGACGCGGTCCGGAACCTCACCGCCCGCCCGGTGATCATGGTCGGCGACGGGGTCAACGACGCCCCGGTGTTGGCGGCGGCCGACGTCGGCATTGCCATGGGCGCACGGGGGTCCACGGCGGCGAGCGAATCAGCGGATGTGGTCATCCTGCTCGATGACATCTCCCGCACGGCTCGCGCCGTGGTGATCGGCCAGGACACGGTTCGGGTCGCCCTGCAGAGCATCTGGATCGGAATCGCGCTCAGTGTGGTGCTCATGGTCATCGCCGCATTCGGCCTCATCCCGGCGACCATCGGTGCGCTCAGCCAGGAATTCGTGGACCTCGTCACCATCCTGAACGCCCTTCGAGCGGTCGGTGGACGCCGGGACGCGGCGGCCGCTCGGGCAGCCAGCCCCGTCCCGAAGCCGGTCTCGTCCGCGAGCGTCTCGCGCTGACACGGTAGCTGTCGGCCCCGACGGGGCGTCGCATTGCCCGGTGCGAATCCGAACCCTCCCGGTACGGTCGCGGCGATGTCGAATTCCGGGACGGGGCCGAGCGATTCGGGCGTCCGTTCACGGCAGCGTTCGGTTTCGCACGCTGCACGCCGGTCGGCACCAGGCGAGTGCGAGCTGCTCCGGGAATGATCAGGTTTTGCACCTCCACGAGCCCGAAGCGCATCCGCCGAGCCGTGTGCTGGAGTCGGCGCGGAGATGCGGACACGAGGTGTTCTGTCCCCCAAAGGGGGATTTAAATGTCTGGTCAGGAGCGAATCGCTGCGATAGGTTCACAATCAAGTTGTGCCCCGAGCCGGGGCAGAACCGTCCGCGTAACCACATCGGATTGGACAAGCTTTTGAGCTCTCTTTTAAGGCCACCCACGTCTCACCCCAACCCGGGCAGGCGCCTTCGCGGCATGACCGCGGCCGGCCTCACCTTCGCCCTCGTGGGCGCCGCAACCCTGGTGGGTGCCAGCGGAGCCGCCGTTGCGGCCCCCGGGCAACCCGGCCTCGCCGGAGTCATCGGTGCCGGGATTTCCCAGCCGATGACCGACCTGACCGCCGGACGGTACATCGTCACGCTGGCTGACGATGCCGTCGCCACCTATGACGGCGGCGTCGATGGATTCTCGGCCACGACACCGGGGACAGGCAAGAAATTGAACGCGCAGAGTCGCGCGTCAGAATCATATGGGGACTATCTCGGGGGAAAGCAGAAAAAGGTCGCGGCCTCGGTCGATGCCGACATTGACTACTCGTACACTCTCGCCATCAACGCCTTCGCGGCCGACCTCAGCGCGAAGCAGGCGGTGGCGCTCTCGTCGCAGAAAGACGTGGTCTCGATCACGCCCGACGAGCTGCGGCACATCACCGCGACCCCCTCCACCGAGTTCCTCGGACTCAGCGGCGACAACGGTGTGTGGAACAGCATCGGCGGCGCGGACCAAGCCGGTGCCGGCGTGGTCGTCGGCGTGCTTGACACGGGAATCGCCCCGGAAAACCCGTCCTTCGCCGGTGACGCCCTGGGCACGACAGCGGGAGCCGAGCCCTACCTCGACGGCAGCACCATCACCTTCAAGAAGGCCGACGGCGGCACCTTCACGGGTACCTGCGTGGCCGGGGTGCAGTTCGCCGCCAGCGACTGCAACACCA
The DNA here is from genome assembly GCF_000738085.1 of Cryobacterium sp. MLB-32. Lineage (GTDB taxonomy): Bacteria > Actinomycetota > Actinomycetes > Actinomycetales > Microbacteriaceae > Cryobacterium. Next base: position 28,947 of record NZ_JPRS01000039.1, on the reverse strand, counting down.
AGGTCGTCGGTGCTCGGTACTACGTCAACGGTTTCGGCGCCAGTCGTATCGGCGATGCGTCGGTCGGTGAGTACGCCTCGCCGCGCGACGGCGACGGCCACGGATCGCACACGGCCAGCACTGCTGCCGGCAATCACGACGTGCCGGTCACCATCAGCGGTCTCGACTACGGTCTGATCTCGGGTGTTGCTCCGGCCGCGAAGATCGCTGCCTACAAGGTGTGCTGGAGTGGTCCGAACCCGGCGGCTTCCACCGACGACGGATGCGCCACCTCCGACATGCTCGCCGCGATCGACCAGTCGGTCGCCGACGGCGTCGACGTGCTGAACTTCTCGATCGGAGGAGGAGCGGCCACGACGACCGTTTCGCCCACCGACGTGGCCTTCCTCGGAGCGGCCTCGGCCGGTATCTTCGTGGCGGCCTCGGCCGGCAACTCCGGGCCGGGTTCTTCCACCCTCGACAACGCGAGCCCGTGGATCACGACCGTCGCTGCCAGCACGATTCCCGGCTACGAGGCAACAGCCACCTTCGGAGATGGATCCGCCTACGCCGGTGGCTCAATCACGGTCGACCGTACGCCGGGGGCCACCCCGCTGAGCGGTGACCTGGTCAGGGCCGATCTCATGGCTGTCGCCGGGCACGATGCGGCCGACGCCCTGCTGTGTGCTCCCAATTCTCTGGACACGGCCGCCGTCACCGGAAAGATCGTGCTCTGTCAGCGCGGAGTCTACGACCGGGTCGCCAAGTCTGCCGAGGTGAAGCGGGCCGGCGGAATCGGCATGCTCCTCGTGAACAAGACGCCGGGTTCCGTCGACACCGACGAGCACTCCGTTCCCACCGTGCACCTCGATTCCCCGTACTGGGCTTCGACCTACGCCTACGCGGCAACGACCGGTGCCACCGTCACGTTCACGCCGGGCAACACCACGAGCTACCAGCCGCCGACCCCTCAGGTCGCCGGCTTCTCCTCTCGTGGACCGGTGCTCGCCGACGGCAGTGACATCCTGAAGCCCGACATCACCGCTCCCGGGGTTGCCATCCTCGCCGACGGCGCCAACGCCGCCGGGGCGGAGCCCACCTGGCAGTTCCTGTCGGGCACGTCGATGTCGTCCCCGCACATCGCGGGCCTGGCCGCCCTCTACCTCGGAGAGCGCCCCACCGCGACGCCCGGCGAGATCAAGTCGGCCATGATGACGAGTGCCTACAACACCGTTGACGCGGCCGGCAATCCCATCACCGATCCGTTCACCCAGGGCGCCGGGCACGTCGACCCGACGAAGTTCTTCAACCCGGGCCTGCTCTACCTCAACGACACGGCCGACTGGTATTCCTTCATTCAGGGCATCGGCTATGACGTGGGTGTCGAACCCATCGACGCGAGCAACCTGAACCTCGCCTCCATCGCGATCGGCGCGCTGACCGCACCGGAAACGATCACCCGCACGGTGACCGCCACCGCCGGCGGCGAGTTCACCGCTCAGCCCATCGACATCCCCGGAATCGACGCCGTGGTGTCGCCGTCGACCATGTCGTTCAGCGGTCCCGGTGACACGCAGAGCTACACCGTGACATTCAGTCGAACGGATGCCCCGCTCGACTCGTTCGCCACGGGCTCTCTCGACTGGGTCAGCGGAACGGGCGACAGCCGAGTGTCGGTGCACAGCCCGATCGCCGTGCAGCCCATCGCGATCAGTGCCCCGGCCAGCGTCGAAGGCACCGGAATCGACGGGTCGGTGGACGTGTCCGTCACCCCCGGTTCCACGGGTGAGCTGCCGCTGAACGTCAGCGGACTCGCCGCGGGACTGCACCAGTCGAACCCGACCGATCCCACGAGCCCGAACACCGGATCCGGCACCGCCGGTGACGAGTTCACCTACGCGGTGGACGTTCCGGCCGGGGTGCAGCTCGCCCGATTCGACCTGAACGCGGTCGATGACACGAGCGACCTCGACCTGATCGTGTACCGCCTCGACGGTCCGGGTGGAACCCCCGTCGCCGGGTGGCAGTCCGCAACGGGATCGGCCGATGAGCGTGTCGACCTGCCCGCCCCCGACGCGGGTTCGTACCTCGTGATCGTCGATGTGTACTCCGGCACGACAGCGTTCGACGTGAACACGTTCTCGGTTCTCGATGGGGTCGGTGAGGGCGGCTTTGCGGCAACGCCGTCCACGCTGACCACCGAACAGGGCGTTCCGGTGAGCTACACGCTCAACTGGACAGGCCTGACGCCCGAGACCAGCTATATCGGCATTGTCGGGTACGGAGACACAGCGGTCACCACCGCGGTCTCTGTCGCATCCGGTGCGGCCCCCGTGCCGACGGCTCCCGTGAACTCGGTGCTGCCGACGATCGAGGGCACCGCCGTGGTCGGAAAGACCCTGCGCGCCAATCCCGGCGAGTGGAGCCCGGAGGGCGTGCGGTACAGCTATCAGTGGCAGGCCGATGGCGTCGACATTCGCAAGGCAACCACGTCGACGTTCAAGACGGGCAAGAAGGACGGCGGCAAGACGTTCACCGTGGTCGTCACGGCGTCGAAACAAGGCCTGGATTCTGCGACCGCCACGTCGGCGGGAGTCGTCGTGAAGTTCAGTTCGAAGACCGCGATCAAGCTCGAGAAGACTCGCGCTCACTCCGATCGGGGCACGAAGGTGGAGGTGTCCGTGAAGTCCGACGGTCCCATCACCGGGCCCGTCACGCTGATGGTGAACAAGGACAGCCACCCCGTCACGCTCGACAAGAAGGGCAAGGGCACCGTCACGCTCTCGCACCTCAAGCCGGGCACATACGAGGTGACGGCGGTCTATGCCGGCAGTGACGTTGTTGCCGGGTCGACGAGCAAGACGCAGACCCTGCATATCGACCGGTAGTACATTTCAGACCAGGCAGGGCCCCCGGTCGACAGACCGAGGGCCCTGCCTCCTGCGCGGTCCGCGGACGGTGTCCCGCCACGGGTATTCTTAGTGGATGCGACCGGGCCTCTTCTCACGCGGCCCGGTATCCGGGACGACGCCGAAACCACGACTGTCTCGCGACGTGATCGTGCTCGGCGTCATCGCCTTTTTCGTGATGGTCGGCTTCGGTGTGGTGGTTCCCGTTCTGCCGGTCTATGTGCGCAGCTTCGGCGTGAGTTACGTGGCCGTAGGCGCCGTCGTCTCGGCATTCGCGCTGATGCGCCTCGTCACAAGTCCGTTTTGCGGTCGGCTCATTGATTGGGCGGGGGAACGCACGATCCTCTCCGTGGGAATCGGTATCGTGGCTGTGTCCAGCGGTCTGGTCGGAGTCGCCGACTCCTACCCCCAGCTGCTGCTTCTCCGCGGCGCCGGAGGCATCGGGTCCGCCCTGTTCTCGGTGTCCGCAATGACCCTGCTGCTCGGGTCAACGCCCTCGGCCATCCGTGCACGAGCCATCGGCTTCTACCAGGGTGGATTCCTGATCGGTGGGATGGCCGGCCCTGCCATCGGCGGACTACTCGCTACGATCTCGCTCACCGCCCCCTTCTTCTTCTACGCCGGCACCCTCGCGGTGGCGGGCACCATCGGTATCGTGCTTCTGCGGTCGAGCGGTCCCGCGTCGTCGAACGAGGGGGAGAGCGCGCAGCGCACGCCTTTCCGCGTTGTTCTCCGCGACACCCGCTTTCGGGCGGCGTGCCTCGCCAACTTCGCGCAGGGGTGGACATCGCTCGGCATCCGCGCCACCCTCGTGCCCGTCATCATCGTCGAGGTTCTGCGCGGATCGACGAGCTGGACGGGGATCGCCTTCGCCTGCGCGGCCGTTGCGCAGACCATCGCGCTCGCCCCGGCCGCCCGCTTCATCGACACCGTCGGACGACGCCCGGCCATCATCGGGGCGTTCGCGCTCGCCGCAGTCACCATCGTGGCCGTGCCGTTCGCGCCGAACATTTGGCTGCTGGGCGCCCTGCTGTGCGTCTATGGGGTGGCCGCCGCGTTCATGGGAACTGCTCCCGCCGCGGCGCTCGGCGACGCGGCCGGCCCGCGCAGCGGTCGACCCGTGGCCATGTTCAGCATGTTCGCCGACGCCGGCGCCATCGCGGGTCCGCTCGTGGCCGGACTGCTCGTGGACCTGGTGTCGTTGCCCGTCGCGTTCCTGGTGGGCGCGTTGTTCCTGCTCGCCGCATCCGCGTACGCCCTGCGGATGCCGCGGGAGAGACTCAGCCCAGCAGTCGAAGCCCGGTGAACCAGCACACCTGACGCAGCCAGTCATCGTCGAGGCGAGGTTCACGGTCGCGCAGCCGCCCGAGCGCCTCGAGCTGGTGCGCGTAGGGGTAGGGGATGTTCGGAAAATCGCTGCCCAGCACCACCCGGCCGTCGAGGTCGGCGAGCCGGGGAAACAGGTCGGCGGGGAAGGGCGCGACCGCCTCGAAGAAGTCCGTGAACGCCATCGTTGTGTCGAGGTGTACCCGTGAGTATCGCTCGGCGAGGGCGAGGAATTCGCCGTACTCGGGCGATCCCATGTGCGCGACGACGGCCGTGAGAAGCGGATGCCGACGCAGCACGCCCTCGAGCTTGTCGGGTCCGGTGAAACCCTGCCGCGGCACCGGGCCGCTGCCCACGTGGATCACCACGGGAATCTCGGCGTCGGCCAGGAGCCCCCACACCGGATCGAGCGCCGGCTCGCGCAGATCGAAGCCGCCCACCTGCGCATGGATCTTGAAGACCCGGGCGCCCCGGTCGAGCGCCGAATTCACCTGATTCAGCACGCCGTCTTCGGGGAAGAATGTGGCGCTGGGCACCACATCGGGCTCGCTCGCCGCGAGGTCGAGGGCGAAGTCGGTGAGGTCGGCCGCCATCCCCGGTCGGTGCGCGTACGTGAGTGCCGTGAAACGACGCACGCCCAGGGCCCGGATGCTGGCCAGCCGGGAGTCCTGATCGGTGCGGTACTCAATCGGCCAGGGTCGGCCGATCAGGGGGCCCGCCTCATCGAAATGTGCCCAGACCCGGCGCAGCATGCGTTCGGGCAGAAAATGCGTGTGGATGTCGACCAGACCGGGCAGATCGAGCGATCCCCACCATGCGGGTACGTCCGCGTCGGTGAGCGCGGAGTGGCTGAGCGCGGAGTCGCTGACGGGGGCAGTCACGACGACTAGTCGGCGAGTTCTCTGCGGCCGGAGATAATGCCGCTCACGGTGGCCGTGATGGCAAAGACGACAGTGATGATGGGCTGGCCGAGGTCCCACCAGGCGATTGCCGCAGCGCCGAAGACGCAGATCTCGACGAAGGCCTTGCCGAAAGGATCAAGGGTGAAGACGGCCCTGGGGGAGCGGAACAGCGCCCAGACCAGAATCGCGAAGGCCGGGGCAGCGAACCCCACGATGACGCCGGGCCAGGGGAGCGGCCAGGCCAGGAACCCCCAGATGCCGAGGGTCACGAATGCGAAGAGTTCGAGCACGAAACGGAGCATGTCGTTGGGGCCGACGGCGGGCTTCTGCGCGGGGTCCTGAGGGGTGTCTGTCACGACAGTCAGTCTAGCGATGAGTGGCTCCGAGTCGCTCGGCCCAGCGACGTTCGACGCTGAGCCGTTCGATGCGGTGACGTTCGGTGCGGAGTCGTTCAATGCGGTGACGTTCGGACCCGTGACGGTGGCCCCGTGACGGTGGCCCCGTGACGGTGCACTACTTGAAGATGATGGTGCGAGCGCCGTCGAGCAGCACCCGATTCTCGGCAAACCAGGTGACGGCCTGGGTCAGCGTGCGGCTTTCCTCATCCTGCCCGATGGCCACGAGCTCGGCCGGGGTTCGGGAATGGTCGACCCGCACGACGTTCTGTTCGATGATTGGCCCCTCGTCGAGGTCACCCGTGACGAAGTGGGCCGTGGCGCCGATGAGCTTGACGCCGCGAGCATGTGCCTGTCGGTACGGGTTGGCGCCCTTGAATCCGGGCAGGAAAGAATGGTGGATGTTGATCATGCGCCCGGCGAGCCGCTCGCACAGTTCAGGGGAAAGGATCTGCATGTAGCGCGCCAGCACGACGAGTTCGATGTCGAGCTCGTCGACCGCGGCGATGACCCGGGCCTCGAAGGCCGCCTTGCTCGCCGCATCCGTGATCGGCCGCGATTCAAAGGGCACGCCGTAGAACCCCACGAGGTCGCGGAGGGTGCCGTGATTGCTCAGCACGAGGGGAATCTCGACCGGGACCTGGCCACCACGGTGGCGAAAGAGTAGATCGTTGACGCAGTGCGCGGCCGACGACGCAAGCACGAGCGTGCGCAGTGGGCGGCCGACGACGTCGATGACCGAGGTCATGTCATAGCGCGCGATCACCGGCGCCAGGGCGGCATCGAAGTTGCCGCGTTCGGCCGGTGATTCCACCTGCAGGCGCATGAAGAAGCGCCCGGTGTCATCGCTCGAGAACTGCTGGCTCTCGACGATGTTGCCGCGAGCCTCGACGATGGCGCCGCTGACGGCATGCACGATGCCCGGCTGGTCCGCGCACACGAGGGTGATCACCCAGTGATTGTTGGCCGGGTGGTGCGGTGCCGCGAGTGCAGAAGTCATCCGGCCAGATTACCCGCGGGAGTGGCCACGCGGCGACGGGTCAGATAGCGTAGACGGTGGTCGCGACCACACTCGCGGCCCCGGGCGCGCACGTCAGCGCGCAGCCGTTCTGTTTTTCCCATAGTCGATGTTGGCTCCCTGGGCCCGGAACCGCCGCTCGCGATTGCAGCAACATGTCTCTCACTGCCTCAATTCCCATTCAACGCGCCGACGGGCCGACCGCGCCGTCGGCCGTTCCCGCCCCGCCGTTTCCCTGGGTCGGCCTCATCGTTCTGGGCGCAGCCGTGTTCCTCTCGATCACCTCCGAGATGATGCCCGTCGGTCTCCTGCCCGAGATGAGCGCCTCCCTCGACGTCGATCGGTCCCAGATCGGTCTGCTCGTGAGCTGGTTCGCCTTCACCGTCGTGGTGACGAGCACGAGCCTCGCTCATCTCACCCGCCGAGTCTCGCGTCACGGGCTCGTCGTTGCCGTGCTCCTGGTCTTCGCCCTCAGCAACGTGCTCACGGCCATTGCGCCCACATACGAATTTGTCGTGGCGTCGCGCGTGCTGGGGGGCATGGCGCACGGCATCTTCTGGTCCGTCGTCGGTGCCTATGCCGGACATCTCGTTCCCAAGGAACAGATCGGTCGCGCGGTGTCGATCACCGTCGCCGGCGGAACTCTCGCGTTCATCTTCGGCGTTCCGGTCGCCACCCTGGCTGGTCACCTGCTGGGCTGGCGACTCACCTTCATCCTGTTGGCCGTCCTCATGGTCGCGGGTGCCGCGCTCGTGTGGCGTTTCGTGCCCACGGTGACGCACCACGCGGGGCAGCAGGCGCGCGGGAAGACCGCGGCAGCGACATCCGTTCCCGCCGCCACCCCGCCGCGTCGCGACCCGACGACCGCCGCGGTGGCGCTGATTTGCGCGATTACGGCGATCACGATGGTGGGCCACTACACCTTCTACACCTACGTCACACCGTTCCTCACCGACGGGCTGGGGGTCGGCTCATCCGATGTACCCATGATGCTGTTCCTGTTCGGCATCGCCGGGGCCGTGGGCCTGTTGCTCGTCGGAACGGTCTTCGGGCCGCGCCCGCAGCTCGGGCTGGTGGTGGGTGTCGCCGTGAGTGCCCTCTCCGTGACCGTGCTCGCCCTGACGCTGCTGCCCGTTTCGGTCGTGTCCATGCCGGTCGCCGTGGTGGCCTTCATGCTCTGGGGCCTCGCCTTCGGCACCCTGCCGCCCCTGCTGCAGACCCGGTTATTGCACAGCGCCTCTGCTCGCATTCGCGACACCGCGAGCGCGTTCTACACGACAGCGTTCAACGCCGGTATCGGCGCGGGAGCCCTGCTCGGCGCGCTTCTGCTGGATACCGTGGGCCTGAATGTCGTCCCGTGGGTCTATGTGGGCCTGCTCAGTCTCGCGCTCGCTCTGGTGGTCGTGACCGACCGGATGTCGAGCCGCCGCGTCGCCTGACCGCGCGACATTACTCCCGGGGGCGGTCGGCCAACGGACGATTCGCGATCACGGGTATCCGGCCCGTATAGCCCTGTCGAGCGATCGCAATCTCGAGGATGCGCCCACGGCAGGCGTACCAGCCCAGAACGAGCGCCGGAATGATGAGAAGAAGGGAGCCGATGGTCAGTGTTCCCACCGGCCAGTCGAAGGCCATGAGCACGAGCACGCCCACGAGGAACACCAGGGTGAGGTAGCTCGTCACGGGAGCGCCGGGCATGCGGAACGCCGGGCGCTCGAGCAGACCCTTCTTCGCCCAGGCCTGCAGGCGCATCTGGCACAGCACGATCATGCCCCACGAGCTCACGATTCCGAGTGCCGCCACATTGAGCACGATCTCGAACGCCTGCTCCGGCACAAACGCATTCAACGCGACACCCAGCAGGGTGACACCGCCGGTGAGCAGAATGCCGCCGAAAGGTACGCCCCGCTTGCTGACCCGGGCGGCGAAGCGCGGGGCTGAGCCAGCGAGTGACATCGATCGGAGTATGCGCCCGGTGGAATACAAACCGGCGTTGAGCGAGGAGAGCGCCGCCGTCAGCACCACGAGGTTCATGATCACGTCGACACCATCGATCCCGATTGTTCCGAAAAACGTGACGAATGGGCTTTCGCCCGCCTTGTATGCCGTGTACGGCAACAGCAGGGAGAGCAGAAGCACCGACCCGACGTAGAACACGGCGATGCGCATGATCACCGTGTTGATCGCCTTCGGCATGATCTTCTCGGGGTTCTTCGTCTCGCCGGCCGTCGTGCCGACGAGTTCGATGGAGGCATAGGCGAACACGACGCCCTGCACCACGAGAACGGATGCGATCAACCCGTTGGGCAGCCAGCCTCCGTTTTCAGCGATCAGCGCGAATCCGGCGGATGCACCGTCGAGCGGCGTGCCGAAGATCACCATTGCGGTACCCACGATCAGGAAGGCCACGATGGCGAGAACCTTGATGAGGGCGAACCAGAACTCGAGCTCGCCGAAGACCTTCACCGACAGGAGGTTGAGGGCGAGCACCACCACGAGGGCGAGGAACGCGAAGATCCACTGCGGGGTGGTGCCGAACGGCGCCCAGTACGTGGAGAAGAAGTTCATATAGAGCGCAACCGCGGTCACGTCGACGATCGCGGTCATCGCCCAGTTGAGCCAGTACAGCCAGCCGGTCGCGAAGGCGGCCTTCTCCCCGAAGAATTCCCGGGCGTACGACACGAACGATCCCGACGATGGGCGGTGCAGCACGAGCTCACCGAGCGCGCGCAGAATCAGGAAGGCGAACAGGCCGCACACCGCGTACACGATCACGAGGGCGGGGCCCGCGCTGGCGAGTCGGCCGCCCGCGCCGAGGAACAGACCGGTGCCGATGGCGCCGCCGATGGCGATCATCTGCACGTGACGAGCCTTGAGCCCCTTGTGCAGGCCCTCGTCTTCGTGAACGCTCAGGGCGTCTTCGATGTGCTCGAGCGGTGTCTCCGCGCGGTGGTCGGCCTGGTGATCCGGGTGCTGGGACCCCTGGGTTGTGCTCGTCATGGGGCCACGTCCGATCGTTTTGTTGCCTCGGATACACTACCGCTGCCGGGCCACGGGCCTCACCGGCGTTGTTGACGTATCCAGAGGGTGACCCCCAGACGGCTGATAGACTGACCCCTTAGACCCCGACCTGACGAGCCTGGAGGCCGCATGACCACCGTCCTGCTCGCCTTCCTCGCGCTGTCGCTCCTCACCCCGCTGCTCACCCGGTGGTGGGGGCCCCGCGTCTTCTATGTCATCGCCCTGCTTCCGGCCGGTGCCTTCGCCTACACGCTGACGCAGACCGCCGTCGTGACCGCCGGCGGGGCCGTCACCCAGAACGTGCCGTGGATCCCCACGCTCGGCATCAGCTTCTCGTTCCGGGTCGACTCCCTCGCGTGGCTGCTCGCGCTCGTGGTCACCGGCATCGGCGCGCTCGTGCTCATCTACTGCGCGCGGTATTTCTCTCCGGACGAGCCGGGCCTCGGCCGATTCGCCGCGCTGCTCCTTGCCTTCGCCGGCACCATGTACGGTCTGGTGACCGCCGACGACGTGATCGTGATGTTCATGTTCTGGGAGATCACCAGCGTGCTCTCCTACCTGCTGATCGGTCACTACACGAGCAAGCGGGAGAGCCGCGGAGCCGCCCTGCAGGCGCTGCTCGTGACGACGTTCGGCGGCCTGATCATGCTCGTCGGTGTGATCATGATCTCCGTCGGTGCCGGCACGACCTCGCTCGCCGTGATCGTGGCCCAACCCGTGACGGGCACACTCGGAACCTGGGCCATCCTGCTCATTCTGGTGGGCGCGCTGTCGAAGTCCGCGCTCGTCCCCTTCCATTTCTGGCTCCCGGCCGCCATGGCGGCCCCCACCCCGGTCAGCGCCTACCTGCACGCCGCGGCCATGGTCAAGGCGGGCATCTACATCGTGGCCCGCCTCGCGCCCGGCTACGCGGAAAGCGACGGCTGGTTGCCCGTGCTCGTGACGCTCGGCGTGTGGACAATGCTGGTCGGCGCGTGGCGGTCCCTCCGCCAGTACGACCTCAAGCTGCTGCTCGCTTACGGCACGGTCAGCCAACTCGGCTTCCTCATGATCGCCGTGGGTTTCAATACCCGCGATACCGCCCTGGCCGGCGTCGCGCTGCTGCTCGCCCACGCCCTGTACAAGGCCACCCTGTTCCTCGTCGTGGGCGTGATCGACCATCGCGCCGGAACCCGGGACTGGAGAGGCCTCTCCGGTGTCGGTCGCAGCAGCCCTGCTCTCGCGGCAATCGCGCTGATCGCCGTCGCCTCCATGGCCGGCATCCCGCCGCTGTTCGGCTTCGTCGCCAAGGAAGCGGTGTTCACCTCACTGATCGACGCGGGCGTGAGCGGCAACGCCTGGGGCTGGATCGCGCTGGTTGGCACGGCCGTCGGCTCCGTGCTCACCGTCGCCTACAGCATCCGTTTCTTCTGGGGAGCCTTCGGCACGCGCCCGAAGCTCGCGCGCACGGCCCTGCACCCGAGCCCGTGGGACAGCCTGCTGGCTCCCGCCGTGCTCACCGTCGCGACGGTCGGCCTCGGGCTGTTCGCCTCCGCGGTAGATCCGTTCCTCACCCCCTACGCGAACACCGTCCCCGGTGCCGGCAGCGCGAGCGACCCGTACCATCTGGCCCTGTGGCACGGGTTTGAGCCCGCACTGTTTCTCAGCGCGATCGTGATCGCCCTCGGTGCGCTGCTCTTCCGGTGGCGCAAACGCGTGGCGCGGCTGCAGGCACAGGTTCCGCCGTGGATCGACGCCGGCCTCGGCTACGGTCTCACCGTGCGCGCCGTCGACCGCCTCGCCGCGAGAGTGACGCACGTCGGCCAGCGTGGCGGCCTGCCTCAGTACCTCGGCACCATCCTCACGGTGTTCGTGCTCGCCCTCGCTTCGCCGCGGCAGTGAACCGCAGCTGGCCCGACGCGCTCGTGCTCTGGGATTACCCCGGCCAGGTGTTCATCGCGCTCATCATGGGAATTTCGGCCGTGATGGCCGCGCGGGTGGGGCAGCGGATGACCGCGGTGCTGTTGGCCGGCGTCACCGGCTTCGGCCTCGTGGCACTGTTCGCCCTGCACGGCGCACCGGACCTCGCCCTCACCCAGGCGCTCGTCGAGACGATCACCCTTGTGGTGTTCGTGCTTGTTCTGCGGCGCCTTCCCACGCAGATTGCGCAACACAACCGATCGACGAACCGCAAGCGACGGGCGACCATCGGCATCCTCGTGGGCGCGGTGATGGGCACCATCGGCGTGATCGCCCTGGGCGCCCGCCAGGATCCGAGTATCGCCACGGAGCTTCCGCGCCTGGCCGTCGAGGAGGGCCATGGCAACAACATCGTGAACGTGATGCTCGTCGACATCCGGGCCTGGGACACGATGGGCGAGATCGCGGTGCTCATCGTGGTGGCGACCGGGGTCGCGAGCCTGCTCTTCGTCTCGGGCCGCAACGCCGAGGTGCCGCGGCTCAAGGACTCACGCACACGGCGGCTCGGCCGAAACCGCCGACGCGTGGTCGCGGAGCCGGAACTCTCGAGCGAGGGGCACGCCGTCACACGCCAGGCCTTCCTGCTGGCCGGGCGCAAGATCCCCGCGCAGCACCGGTCGATCCTGATCGAGGTGCTCGTGCGCCTGCTCTTCCACCCCGCGATCATCGTCTCCATCTACCTGCTGTTCGCCGGCCATAACGAGCCCGGCGGCGGGTTCGCCGGTGGACTCATCGCGGGCCTCGCCCTGGTGGCGCGTTATCTCGCCGGTGGACGCTATGAGCTCGGTGAGGCCGCACCGATCGACCCGGGCAAGATTCTGGGACTCGGAATCGTGCTGGCCGTGGGCATGAGCATCGTGTCGCTGTTCTTCGGCGGACTCCCGCTCGAATCCGCGTACGTCACGGCCGAGGTGCCCGTGCTCGGCTCGCTCTCTTTCGGTACCTCGACCATCTTCGACATCGGCGTGTATCTCGTCGTGATCGGCCTCGTCTATGACATTCTGCGCAGCCTCGGCAGCGAGATCGACCGGCAGAGCGAGGCCGATGAAATCGGGCCGCAGCCGCTCGTGATGGAACCGGCCGAGGCATCCGTTTCGGGCTCGCCCCTCGTTGAGAACACCGTTCAGGCAGCGGATGCCGCGGCGCCGACCCACGACGGAGGGACCCGATGAACGCCTCCCTGACCCTTGTCGTGCTGATGGCCGTGATGTACGCCTCCGGGGTGTACGTCATGCTCGAGCGCAGCCTGACCCGGGTGCTGATCGGTTTCCTGCTCGTGGGCAACGCGACCAACCTGCTGATCTTCATCATGAGCGGACGACCGGGAAGCTCGCCGATCGTCACGGGCACGAGCCTCGATGACTCGATGGCGGACCCGGTTCCCCAGGTGCTCATGCTCACGGCGATCGTGATCAACTTCGGCATCACCGCGCTGCTTCTCGCGCTGATCTACCGCTCCTGGTGGCTCGCGCGACTCGGCGACGAGGGCGACGACGTGGGCGATGAGCACGCGGAGGAGACCGCCGACGAGACGGAGGCGGCTCTGCGGTCCTCGACCGACGACGACGACGCCGTGCAGGACTCGCTCGAGGAACTCGGGCGAGGCACCGACGATTCCGGTGCGCCGGTTCCCGCCGATTCGTCGGCCCCGACCGGGGAGGACGCCCGATGAACGTGCTCGTACCGCTGATGGTGGCGATCCCGCTGATCGCCGCGGCGACGGCCCTCATTCTCGGCAAACGTCGGCAACCACAGATTGTGGTGAGTGTGCTGGCCCTCGCGGCGGTGACGGTGATCAGCGCGATCCTGCTCGTGCTCGTGGACCAGGACGAGCCCGCCGTCGTCTACGTGGGCGGGTGGGAGCCGCCGTGGGGGATCGTACTGGTGGTCGACCGGCTGTCGGCGCTCATGGTGCTCGTCTCGGCCCTCATGCTCCTCGGCGTGCTGCTCTTCGCCGTGGGGCAGGGACTGCTCGACGGTCACGCGGAAACCCCCGTGTCGATCTTCCACCCCACGTATCTGGTGCTGTCGGCAGGGTTGTTCAACGCCTTCATCGCCGGCGACCTGTTCAACATGTACGTCGGGTTCGAGATGCTGTTGTCGGCGAGTTATGTGTTGCTCACGCTCGGAGGAACGGGGGCGCGGATCCGGGTGGGCATCACCTACATCGTGGTGAGCCTCGTGTCGTCGCTGCTGTTCCTCAGCGCGATCGCGCTCATCTACGGGGCGACCGGCACGGTCACTCTCGCGCTCATCGCCGAGCGGCTTCCCAACCTGCCCGGCGACGTGCAACTCATCCTCGGGCTGCTTCTGCTGCTCGCTTTCAGCGTCAAGGCAGCGGTGTTCCCGCTGTCGTTCTGGCTGCCCGACTCGTATCCCACGGCGCCGGCGCCCGTGACGGCGGTGTTTGCCGGTCTGCTGACGAAGGTGGGCGTCTACGCCATCCTGCGCACCCAGACGCTGTTCTATCCCGATCACGACTTCTCGGTCCCCTTGATGGTCGTTGCGGGGCTCACCATGGTGGTGGGGATCCTCGGAGCACTGGCCCAGGCCGATATCAAACGCTTGCTGTCGTTCACGCTCGTGAGCCACATCGGCTACATGCTCTTCGGGATCGCCATCGGTACGCCGCTGGCGATCGCCGCCACGATCTTCTACGTTGTGCACCACATCACCGTGCAGACCACCCTGTTCCTCTGCGTCGGACTGATCGAGCGCGTCGGCGGCACCACCTCGCTTTCCCGGCTGGGTGGACTGCTCAAGGCGGCGCCGGTGGTGGCCGTGCTGTTCTTCCTCGGGGCCCTCAATCTGGGTGGTATCCCGCCGTTCTCGGGCTTCCTCGGCAAGGTGGCGCTCTTCCAGGCCGGCATCTCCGACCCCGATCCACTCATCTGGGTCCTGATCGCGGCCGGCGCCGCCACATCGTTGCTCACGCTGTATGCCCTCGCCCGCACGTGGAACATGGCCTTCTGGCGGCCCCGCAAGGACGTGCGCGATTACAACTCGGCCACGCTCGCGGCGCTGCAGGAGGACCCGGAAGACGAGGGTACGGTGCTGACCAAGACCGTGTCACCGCTGATGGTGGGAACGACGACCGCCATGCTGCTGCTGACGGTGAGCCTCACCGTTTTCGCGGGCCCCATCTTCGCCTTCACAGAGCGCGCTGCCGCGAATATCGTGGAACCGTCCACGTATATTGACGCCGTCTTCCCGAATGGAACACCATGAGCACCGGCAAAGAGCGTCTGGTGAGCGTCGCCAACCAGGTGCCTCCTGCCCTCGCCCTCGTGCTGCTGTGGATGCTGCTCTGGGGTGAATTCACCTGGCTCAACTTCGTGACCGGTCTCGGTATGGCCGTCCTCGTCTCCGTCGCGTTCTACCTGCCGCCCGTGCAGCTGAGTAACCGCGTCAACCCGTGGTTCGTGCTGGTGTTCTTCGTGCGGCTGCTCATCGACATCGCGCGGGCCTCGATTGATGTGGCCGGCCTCGCCTTCTCACCCCGACTCGTGACGAGCAACGCGATCCTGGCCGTACACCTGCGCACCCGGAGCGACCTCATCCTCACCTGGACCGCCGTGGCCACCTCGATCGTGCCGGGCTCGATCGTGGTCGATATCGACCGGGAGCACTCCACGCTCTATCTGCACGTTCTCAACATGCGCACTGGCGGCGGCCTCGAGCGCTTCCGGCGCGAGGTGCTCGACACGGAGCGCCGCATCATTCGGGCCGTCGGTTCGAGGCAGGACCTCGAACGGTTGCGTGGGGTCGTGCCGGTGAATGCCGCGGCCCCATCCCCGACGAGACCAGACGTGACCGACACGGAGGAACAGGCATGATGATGCAGGTAGTGGCGCTGATCGCCGGCGTGCTGTTCGGCCTGAGTGGGCTCTTCGCGGTGTACCGCATCGTGCGCGGGCCGTCTGTACTCGACCGGGTGATCGCCTCGGACGTGTTGGTGGCGACCGTGATCTGCGCTCTGGGCGCGGAGATGGCCATCAACCGGCACACGGACAATCTGCCGGTGCTGCTCGTGCTCGCGCTGTTCGCCGTGCTCGGGTCGCTCTCGGTGGCCCGGTTTCTGCCGGCGAGGGACAGCGCATGAGCGAGGTGCTGCACGATTCCCTCACGGCCGTTCTCGTGCTCCTCGGTGCCGTGATGTGCTTCGCCGCCGGGGTGGGCCTCATCCGTTTTCCCGACGTGTTCAGCCGGATCCACGCCGCCACCAAGCCACAGATCTTCGGGCTGATGGCGATCGTCACGGATGTCGCGGTGAACAACTTCTCGGTGGGGACCGTGACCCTGATCGTGGCGATCGTGGTCTTCCAGGCGCTCACCGCGCCGATGGCGGCCCACCTCGTGGCGCGGGCCGCCTACGGCACCCAGCATCACCGTCCCGACCTGCTGATTGTCGACGAGCTGTCCGACCGCGGGCGGCCTGGCAGCCCGCGCAGCTCTGGCAGCCA
Organism: Cryobacterium sp. MLB-32; assembly: GCF_000738085.1. Lineage (GTDB taxonomy): Bacteria > Actinomycetota > Actinomycetes > Actinomycetales > Microbacteriaceae > Cryobacterium. Next base: position 12,975 of record NZ_JPRS01000039.1, on the reverse strand, counting down.
AATCGCCTCTCGCGACTGACTCGGACCGTATTTTCCCCACCCACGCGGGTGGGGCTGGTATGCTCTGGATGTCGCAACTGGCGTAGCACGAAGATGGGTCACCATCGGGGAGCGACTGACACGGTTAGTGGCCGCACGCCTGGGCCGCACATCCATTGATTAAGGAGAACTCCGTGCCTGATTCCGTATCCTCTACCGTGCTGAAGTCCACCTTCAACGAGCCCCTTGAGGTCGTTGACCCCGAGATCGCCGCCGTACTCGAGCAGGAGCTCGGACGCCAGCGTGACTACCTTGAGATGATCGCGAGCGAGAACTTCGTTCCCCGATCCATCCTGCAGTCCCAGGGTTCCGTGCTCACCAACAAGTACGCCGAGGGCTACCCCGGCCGCCGCTACTACGGCGGCTGCGAGTACGTCGACGTGGCGGAGCAGCTCGCCATCGACCGGGCAAAGAGCCTCTTCGGTGCCGCGTACGCCAACGTTCAGCCCCACTCCGGAGCCACCGCGAACGCCGCCGTTCTTTCCGCCATCGCCACCCCCGGCGACACCATCCTCGGCCTCGAGCTCTCGCACGGCGGTCACCTCACCCATGGCATGAAGCTCAACTTCTCGGGCAAGCTCTACAACCCGGTCGCCTACGGCGTCGACCCCGAGACGTTCCGCATCGATATGGATTCCGTGCGTGACGCCGCCGTCGAGCACCGCCCCAAGGTGATCATCGCCGGCTGGTCGGCATACCCCCGTCACCTTGACTTCGAGGCCTTCCGTGCGATTGCCGACGAGGTCGGCGCCCTGCTCTGGGTTGACATGGCGCACTTTGCGGGACTCGTCGCTGCGGGCGTGCACCCCTCGCCGGTTCCGTACGCCGACGTGGTCTCCACGACCGTGCACAAGACCCTGGCCGGACCGCGCTCGGGCCTGATCCTCTCGCGCGACATGGCCCTGGCCAAGAAGCTCAATTCCAACGTGTTCCCCGGCCAGCAGGGCGGGCCGCTCATGCACGTGATTGCCGCGAAGGCCACCGCGTTCAAGCTCGCTGCCACCGAGGAATTCAAGGAACGTCAGGAGCGCACCCTGCGCGGTGCGAGCATCCTCGCCGCCCGACTCACGGCCGACGACTCGAAGGCGCACGGCATCGACGTTCTGACCGGAGGAACCGACGTGCACCTCGTGCTCGCCGACCTGCGTAACTCCGAGATCAACGGCCAGCAGGCTGAGGATGCTCTCCACGAGGTGGGCATCACCGTGAACCGCAACTCGGTTCCGTTCGACCCGCGTCCGCCCATGGTCACGAGCGGGCTGCGCATCGGCACGCCGGCGCTCGCCACCCGTGGCTTCGGCGACGTGGAATTCACCGAGGTCGCCGACATCATCGCGGAGGCGCTCAAGCCCGGCGCGGACATCCAGGCCCTCCGCGGCCGGGTCGGCACGCTGACGCAGGCCTTCCCGCTCTACTCGGGTCTGCAGCAGTAACAGTCGCGCTCGCGAGCTCGACGGAGATCGTGTCTCGACCGGCCGGGGGTATCCGCCCAGTGCCGTTGCGGGTCATGATCTCTGTCGACGTCCCCCGGAAATTTGTGCATGTGAACCATAGATCGGACACACGATGACTGCCATCACCCTCGACGGGGTCGCGACCGCGTCGGCCATCAAGGCCGAACTGGTCGACCGCGTCGCCATCCTGCGCTCGAACGGCGTGGTTCCCGGACTCGCGACCCTGCTGGTGGGCAGCGACCCGGGCTCACAGACCTATGTGGCCGGCAAACACCGCGACTGCGCCGAGGTCGGCATCGAGTCGATTCGTATCGATCTGCCCGGATCGGCCACGTCAGCGGATGTTCGCGCGGCCATCAAGGATCTCAACTCGAACCGCGACGTGACGGGCTACATCATTCAGCTGCCGCTGCCGGTGGGCCACAACGAGAACGCCATGCTCGAGCTCATCGACCCGTCGAAGGACGCCGACGGGCTGCACCCGACCAACCTCGGGCGGCTCGTCCTGGGCATCGAAGGGGAGCTGCGGTCACCGCTGCCGTGCACCCCCGCCGGAATCGTCGAGCTGCTGCGTCGCTACGACGTGCCGATTGTGGGCCAGCGGGTCGTCGTCGTGGGCCGTGGACTCACCGTCGGACGCCCGCTCGGGCTGCTCTTCACCCGCAAGGGCCTGGATGCGACGGTGACGCTGACGCACTCCCGCACGGTCGATCTCGCCGGGGAGGTTCGCCGTGCCGATATCGTGGTGGCCGCCGTTGGCGTGCCCCACCTGATCCAGGCCGACTGGATCAAGCCCGGTGCCGCGGTTCTCGACGTGGGAATCACCCGCGTGCACGATGAGGTCACCGGCAAGGGACGACTGACGGGAGACGTGCACCCCGACGTCGCATCCGTGGCCGGGCACCTGTCGCCCAACCCGCGCGGCGTGGGCCCGATGACCCGTGCCATGCTGCTCAGCAATGTGGTGAAGGCCGCCGAACAGTCCCTGCGGCTGTAGCGCGCCACAGGCCTGGCCGATGCCCGGGCGCCGGCCCGCGTCAGGCGAGGGCGGCGCGGTGCAGCTCGGTGTGCTCGAGGTAGTTCTCGGCGTTGTGCAGCAGGCTGGCGATCTCCTCGTCGCTCAGCGAACGTCGCACCTTGGCCGGCACGCCCGCCACGAGTGATCCGGGCGGGATGATCGCGCCCTCGAGTACGACGGCGCCGCCGGCGATGAGCGACCCGGCGCCGATGACGGCACCGTTCATCACGGTTGCCGACATGCCCACGAGGCTGCCGTCCTCGATCGTGCAGCCGTGGAGTACGGCGCCATGGCCCACCGACACGTTACGGCCGACCGTGAGCGGGAATCCGCTGTCGACGTGGCAGGACACGTTGTCCTGAAGATTTGAGCCGGCGCCAATCGTGATCGGTTCCTGCTCAGCGCGCAGCACGGAGCTGTACCAGACGCTCGCATGCTCGGCGAGGGTCACATTGCCCACGAGCACGGCGCCGGGCGCCACAAAGGCGGTCTCGGCAACCCGGGGGGCGGGAACGTTGGGCAGGGTGATGATTCGTGCGGCAGGATCGGCAGTCATAGCGGCCAGCCTACCGGTGGCGTCGAGAATGCCCCAGGACGAAGCTCGCGCGCAGTTCGGGCGGTGTCCGGCCACGCGCTCACGGTGTTTCCCCGCACCTGCCGCGAGCTGCTGCGCATCACCGGAGGCGGCGCCAGCGCGGTCAGCGCGCTGGCGCCGGGTGTGTGATCCTAAGAACAGCCGGGTTCTGACCCGCACAACCGAACAGCAACCGTAAGAGGACTCTTCATGCGCGCCCGACATGCCCTTCCCGCTCTCGCAGCGGTCGCCGCTCTGCTTCTCACCGGGTGCGTCGACAATTCGCCCGCCTCCACCGGTGACGCCGAGAACGGTTCGGCCGTCAACGCCCCGGAAGTGGATGCCGCGGCGGTGGCTCTCCTGCCGGCTTCCGTTGCCGACTCCGGCACCCTCGTGCTCGGCACCAGCCCGAACTACCCGCCGAACGAATTCAAGAACGAGGCCGGCGACCCGATCGGCTGGACCATCGAACTCGGCAACGCCATGGCAGCCAAGCTCGGACTCACCGCGGAATTCACGGTGGCCCGCTTTGAAACCATCATTCCGGGCATTGACGGCGGCACGATCGACGTGGGCGCCTCCTCGTTCACCGATAACGTGGAACGCGAAAAGCAGATGGACTTCGTGAACTACTACGAGGCCGGCATCCAGTGGGCGTCGCTGACCGGCAACGACATCGATCCGAACAACGCCTGCGGTCTGAAGATCGCCGTGCAATCCACCACGTGCCAGGACACCGTGGAGATCCCGGCCAAGAGCGCGGCCTGCGTGGCCGCCGGTAAGCCGGCCATCCAGAAACTCCCGCTCGACACCCAGGACACCGCGGCCACCTCCGTGCTGCTCGGCCAGGCGGACGCATTCAGTGCCGACTCGCCGGTGACGCTCTATGCGATCGAGAAGCTCGCGGGCAAGCTGCAGACCGCGGGTGAGAGCTCAGAGGTGGCGCCGTATGGATTCGCTGTCGCCAAGGACTCCGGCATGGCCGCGGCGATTCAAGCGGCACTGCAGTCGATGGTCGACGACGGAAGCTACGCCGAGATTCTGGCGGGGTGGGGTGTGCAGGCCGGCGGCATCGACACCATCACGATCAACGCGGCGGCCAACGGCTAGCGTCGCTCGCCCGACCCGGGCAAGAGAGGTCTACCCGGCCGTGGGCAGCGCATTCGCGTGGGCGGGGTGGCGCAGGGCGCCATCGCCCGCGCGCACCACGAACATGTCCGGCGCGGCATATTCGGCCACGCGGAAGGCTTCGGCCACGGCTGCACGTACCGCGGGGAGCAGCGTGCGCGGCGTGAGCGCGATGGCCGCACCGCCGAAACCTCCGCCGGTCATGCGTGCCCCGATGGCGCCAGCACGGCGCGCCGTCTCCACGGCGAGGTCGAGCTGCGGAACCGAGATTTCGAAGTCGTCGCGCATCGACACGTGCGAGGCGTCGAGCAGGGGACCGATCGCGGTCGGACCCTGTTCGCGCAGGGTGCGCACGGTGTCGAGCACGCGCTGGTTCTCGGTGACGATGTGACGCACTCGCCGGAAGGTCTCGTCGTCGAGCAGTTCCGCGGCCCCGGCGAGGTCGGCTTCGAAGACATCGCGCAGAGAGTCGACACCGAGGGCGGCGGCGCCCGCCTCGCAGGAGGCCCGCCGATCGGCATAGCCTCCGGTGGCGTGAGAGTGGCTGACCCGGGTGTCGACGATGAGCAGGTCGAGGTCGGCGGCGTCGAAGCCCAAGGGGATCACCTCGGCGGCGAGGGTGCGGCAGTCGAGGAAGACCGCGGCATCCGCCTGGCCCAGCAGGGACGCTGATTGGTCCATGATGCCGGTGGGCGCGCCCACCGCCCGGTTCTCGGCGAGCTGGCCGACCCTGGCGAGGGTGGGTCGGTCGAGACCCAGGTTCCAGACGTCGTTGAGCGCGAGCGCGACGGCGCTTTCGATGGCAGCGGATGACGAGAGGCCCGCGCCGATCGGCACCTCGGAGTCGATGTACAGTTCGAAGCCGCTTGCAGCAGAGAGGTCAGCTCCGTAACTGCCGAGGGCCCAGGCGACGCCGAGCGGGTACGCGGACCAGCCGTGCAGGTTCTCGGGAATCAGCTCGTCGAGGGAAAGCTCGATGGCTGCCTCGGCGAAGGAGCTGGCCACCCGGATGAGTCTGTCGGTGCGCGGCGCGAGCGCCACGATGGTGCGGCGGTCGATTGCGAACGGGAAGACGAAGCCGTCGTTGTAGTCGGTGTGTTCGCCGATGAGGTTTACCCGGCCGGGCGCCGACCAGAGGCCGAGCGGATCACGATTGAACCGGCTGGTGAAGCCCTCGCGGGTCGAGCGTTCAAGATCGGTCATGCGTGTGCCTCCGTGCTGGTGTCTGTGTCTGTGTCTGTGTCTGTGTCTGCGGCAGTGTCGTGTGCCGCTGCCCGCTCGACGGCCGCGCGGATGGTCGCGGCGGCCTGTTCCGGCGCCACGTCGCCGATCCACGCGCCCATCGCGGCCTCGGAGCCGGCCAAAAACTTGAGCTTGTCTTCCGCCCGTCGCGGGCTCGTCACCTGCAGCATCAGACGGATGTCCGATCGGTGCGTGTTGACCGGAGCCTGATGCCAGGCGGCAATGTACGGCGTGGGCGTCGCGTAGATGGCGTCGATCCCGCGCAGCAACCGGCGATAGAGCACGGAGAGTTCATCGCGCTCGGCGAGCGTGGTCGCGGCGAAGTCGGGCAGCTGGCGGTTGGGAAGCATGTGCACCTCGATCGGCCAGCGGGCCGCGAACGGAACGAACGCCGTCCAGTGTTCGCCGCGCAGGATGACCCGTTCCGACGCCTGCTCGCTTGCGAGGATGTCGGCGAAGAGGGTGGGGCCGTAGGTCTCGAGCGATTCGATCACGCGCTGGGTGCGCGGCGTGACGTAGGGGTAACTGTAGATCTGTCCGTGCGGATGGTGCAGGGTCACCCCGATGGCCTCGCCACGGTTCTCGAACGGAAACACCTGCTCGATGCCCGGCATCTGCGAAAGCACGTGCGTGCGCTCGGCCCAGGCCTCGATCACCGTTCGGGCACGCGTCACCGACAGGCTCGCGAAGGACCCCTCATGCTCGGGGCTGAAGCAGACCACTTCGCAGCGTCCCACGGACGTGCGGCTGCGACCCAGCCCGATGGCGGCCAGATCATCGAGGCCGGCCGGAGCGTCCGCATCCGTCAGTAGCGGGCCGAATGAGGGTGACTTGTTTTCGAAGACGGCCACGTCGTAGTTGCTCGGGATCTCCGAAGGATTGTCCGGAGTGGCCGGTGCGAGCGGGTCGAGGTGAGCCGGCGGCAGGAAGACCCGATTCTGGCGGTTGGCGGCGATGGAGATCCACTCTCCCGTGAGCGGGTCCTGGCGCATGCGGGCCGTGAAGGGGCGTGCCTCGGCGTCGCGGGTGTCCAGCGCTCGCTCGGGAGGCAGGGTCGTGTCCGGATCGTCGAAGTACACGAGGTCGCGGCCGTCGGCGAGGGAATGCCGATGCCGAACGATGCGGTCGTCGGCGACGAAGGGCGCTCTGGCGGCGCTGGTGGGGGCGGTGTCAGCGGCTGCGGCGAAATCTGAATGTGTCATGGCGATTCCACAATAATCTATTTGCGTAAGCGAAACTAGAGCTTTCGCATTGAAAAGTAATTCCAAGTGGGAGAAGATGGGCTCATGTCTGAACCGATCATCGAACGAGAGCCCGCGCACCTGCGACGCGAGCAGATTCTCAGCCTGCTGGCGGAGCGGGGATTCGTACGGGTCAGCGAGCTGCGCACCGCCTTCAACGTGTCCGGGGTGACCGCGCGAGCCGACCTGGATTCCCTTGTGCTGCTCGGGCTCGCCCGTCGGGTGCACGGCGGTGCGGTGCCCGCGCACCCGGCCGGAGCGGGTGCCGTGGGACGGCCGGAACGCGAGTTCTCTTTTGAGGAGGCGCTCGCGGCATCCGTCGTGCCCAAGCAGCAGATCGGCGAGCTCGCGGCGTCCCTCGTGCGCAGCGGGCAGAGCGTGATCCTCGATGTGGGAACGACCACCCTGGCCATTGCTCGCGCGCTGCGCAACCGCACGGAGCTGCGGGATGTCGTGGTGATCACGAACGGCCTGAGCATCGCCCTCGAACTCGAGTCCACCATTCCCCGGTTCACCGTGATCGTCACGGGTGGCTCGTTGCGCCCGCTGCAGCACTCCCTGGTGGAGCCCCTCGCGGCAATCGTGCTCAGCCAGGTGCACGCCGACCTCGCTTCATCGGATGCAACGGGGTTGACGTGGAGCGGGGAGTCACCAACATCAACCTTCCCGAGGCCGGCGTCAAGACGCTCATGCTCGCGGCGGCCGCCCGAACCGTCGTTGTGGCCGACGGATCGAAGCTCGGGCAGGTGCACCTCGGGCTCATCGGGATGCTCGGCGACTTCGACACGCTGGTCACGGATATCGGTGCCGATCCGGCAGCGCTCGCCGCGTTGCGCGACACCGGGCTCACGGTGCTTCAACCCGCGAATGCCGCAATAAACTAGGCGCATGCGACCAGCCACGGGAACCCAGTTTGAGCTCACGGCCGACACGCCGAGTGGACGGGCCACGGCCGTCATCACCGAGGTGGCGGCGGGAATCCGATCGTATGCCTTGGGCGGCATAGACCTGACGGAACCCTTTCCGGTCGAGGCCCAGCCCCCGATGGCTGCCGGAATCGTGCTCGTGCCCTGGCCAAACCGCATTCGCGACGGCGTGTGGCAGCAGAACGGCGTGCGACGCCAGCTCGCGCTCACCGAGCCGGCTCGTTCCAACGCCATTCACGGGCTGCTCCGTTTCGCGCCGTACACCCTGATCTCCCGTACCGCCGGGTCGGTGACCCTCGGTGCCTCCGTCTTCCCGCAGGCCGGCTACCCGTTTCAGCTCGACACGGAGGTGACGTACGAGCTCGTCGATGACGGGCTCGCGGTCACCCATACGCTGCGCAACGTGGGCGAAACTGATGCCCCGGTGGCCGTGGGCGCCCACCCATACCTCCGCATCGGCGGCGTGCCCACCGGCGACCTGGTCCTGCGGGTGGCCGCCGACACCCACATCGACGTGGACGACCGCTTGAACCGGTGGGGGAGTCCCCGGTGCAGGGCACCGCATTCGACCTCCGCACGGGCGTGCGTATCGGTGACATCGACCTCGACGACGGATTCGCCGCCGTCCAGGTCGTCGGAGACCGCGGAGAACACAGCCTCACGGCACCCGACGGGCGCTCACTCACCCTCTGGGGCGACGAGAACATGCGCTACGTGCAGGTCTTCACCCCGCGCAACTTCCCCACCCGCACGGGAGACGGACCCGCGGTCACCGGCCAGGCCGTGGCGATCGAACCCATGACAGCTCCGGCAGACGCCTTCAACTCCGGGGCCGGCCTGCGCTGGCTCGCACCGGACGAGACCTGGGTCGTGCGCTGGGGCATCCGTCACTCCGGTTTCACCGCCTGAGGCGTCGATGACCAGCGCGCTGACCACGCCGGCAACCCTGTCGCCCCAGGACGCCGCACGCAGTGTGGCGCTCACCCGCATGAAGCGGCTCGCGGCAGCCCTGCTCGTACTTATGGCCGTAATTTTCACTGTCTCGTTCGCCCTCCAAGACCGCTATCCGTGGCTGGGCTATGTGCGTGCCGCCGCCGAGGGCGGCATGGTCGGTGCGATCGCCGACTGGTTCGCCGTGACCGCGTTGTTTCGATATCCGCTCGGGCTGCGCATCCCGCACACCAACATCATCGCGACCCGTAAAAACGAGATCGGCGCGAGCCTGGGCGAGTTCGTCGAAGCGAATTTCCTGGCTGAGTCGGTTGTGCGCGGCAAGTTGGAGTCCGTGGGGATCTCTCGCCGCGTGGGCGGCTGGCTCTCCGTCTCGAGCAACGCGGACCGCCTGACCGGGGAGGTCGCGAATGCCGGCGGCAGCGTGCTGGAGCTGCTCAACGACGATGCGATCAAGAGTCTGATCGAATCCGTGGCCCGGGAGCACCTCGTGCGGCCCGAGTGGGGTCCCAGTCTCGGTCGGGTGGGGGAGCGCCTCGTATCGTCCGGCCAGCAGCACGCGGGCGTCGATCTGCTGCTTGACCGGGCGGATGCCTGGCTGCGCGCGCACCCGGAGGCGTTCGGGCGGGCCGTCTCGGTGCGGCTGCCGAGCTGGCTTCCCGGGTTCGTCGACAAACTCGTGGACGATCGCGCCTACCGGGAGGTAATCGCCTTCGTCGAAGGCGTTCGCGCCCAGCCGCATCATCCGGTGCGGGAGGCCATCGACCGCTATCTGGCCGAGCTGATGGCCGACCTGCAGCACGACCCGACCATGATCTCTCGGGTCGAAAACCTCAAGCTCGGTCTTCTCGACAGCCCGCGGCTGCGGGAATTCGCGGGAGAGACCTGGGAATCAGTGAAGGCTTCCCTGACTGCCGCCCTGGACGACCCGCACAGCGCCGTGCGCGCCGGTATTCGGGATGCGCTCGTCGACGTGGGTTCGCGGCTGGCGCGCGACGGTGCTCTCGGCAGCAGGATCGACCGCTGGCTGGTGGACTCCGTCACGGGCCTTGTGCAGAACTACGGGCACGAGATCGCCGGCGTGATCACCGAAACCGTCGAGCGATGGGATTCGGCCGAGACCAGCGCGAAGATCGAACTGCAGGTCGGCCGCGACCTGCAGTTCATCCGCATCAACGGCACCATTGTGGGATCGCTCGCCGGCCTCACCATTTTCGCTGCCGCGAACGCGGTGGCCGCCCTGTTCTAGGTCGACGCCGGCCGCAACCTAGGCGGCTCGGCGCACAACCGTCTGCTCAGGCACGCGGGTATCCCGATCCAATCGGGCACTTCCGGGGATGCTGGCGGCGCGTCCGATCCGGGAGTGGCTGCCGAGGCGGGCTCCATTTCCGATGCGGGAGTCAGCGCCCACGTGCACGTTCTGGCCGATGAAGACCTTGGTGCCGACGATCGCGCCGTGGTCGATCCAGCTTCCCGGGCCGATCCAGGTGTCGGCGCCCACCTCGGCACCGCTCTCGACGTAGGCCGTACCGGACACAAACGCTCCCGGATGCACTCGTGCCCCTGCCGAGACAAATCCCTGGCCGTTGGCGTGCCGACGATACTTCGCGACGACGCCCGACGCGAACTCTACTTCTTCATTAACTCGTGCCATTGCAACCTCCGATTGACCACACTTACGTGAAACTGAAACACCCGGTCGGGAATTCCACGGGAAGCTGTGAGTGTGGACTGATTCGCTGCAGGCGGAACACCGGGTCGGCCGAACCCGCGTTCAGCGGCCCTGCAACATCCGCTCGATCGCCTCTTCGCGCATCGCCACCTTGCGGATCTTGCCCGACACGGTCATCGGGAAGCTGTCACGCACGTCGGCGTAGCGGGGCACCTTGAAGTGCGCCAGCTGACCTCGGCAGAACTCTGCGAGGTCTTCGGCGGAGATCATGTCCGCGCCCGACTCGAGGATGATGCAGGCCATCAGCTCCTCGCCGTATTTGTCGTCGGGCACGCCGATCACCTGCACATCGCGAATCGATGGGTGCCGATACAGAAACTCCTCGATCTCGCGCGGGTAGATGTTCTCGCCCCCGCGAATGACCATGTCTTTGATGCGCCCCTCCACCGTGATGTAGCCGCCGGCGTCCATGCTTGCGAGGTCTCCGGTGTGGATCCAGCCCTCTTCGTCGATGGCTTCCCTGGTCTTGTCCGGTTCGTTCCAGTAGCCCGAGATCACGCTGTAGCCGCGAGTGCACAGCTCACCGATCTCGCCGCGTTCCACGGTGCTGCCGGTTACGGGGTCGACGATCTTGTTCTCAAGGTGGGGCATCGTGCGCCCGACGGTTGAGGTGCGGAGGGCGACGGTGTCGTCGCTCCGGGTCATCGTGGACACGGGCGAGGTTTCCGTCATGCCATAGCAAATGGCCACGTCGACCATGTTCATCTCGTCGATTACCCGCTCCATCACGGCCACCGGACAGGTGGACCCGGCCATCACACCCGTGCGCAGCGTGGACAGATCGAAATCGGCGAAGTCGGGCAGGGCGAGTTCGGCCATGAACATGGTCGGCACCCCGTAGAGCGAGGTTCCCCCATGGTCCTGCACGGCCTGCAGGGCAGCGGATGCCGTGAAACCGCGACCCGGAATGATGGCGGCCGCCCCATGGGAGTAGATGTTGAGGTTGCCGATGACCATGCCGAAGCAGTGGTAAAACGGTACCGGCAGCACGACCCTGTCGAGTTCGGTGTAACTGAGCAGCTCACCGATGAAGAAGCCGTTGTTGAGGATGTTGCGGTGGGTGAGTGTGGCTCCCTTGGGGAAGCCCGTGGTTCCGGATGTGTACTGCAGGTTGATGGGATCGTGGGCGGTCAGCTCGTCCATGCGGTCGCGCAGGTCGAGCGGTGACACATCTCGCCCGGCGTCGAGCACCTGGAGGTAGTCGAATTCGCCCGCCTGCACCGGGTTGGCGTCGGTGCCGATGAAGACGAGTTGTTGCAGCTCGGTGCAGGCTTCCCTCGCCTCGCGGGCCATGGCGGTGTAGTCGCTGTTCTTGTCTGACGGAGCGGAGATGAGCATCCGCATGCCGCACTGCCTCACCACGTATTCCAGTTCGACCGTGCGGAACGCCGGGTTGACGTTCACCAGGATGGCACCGACCTTGGCCGTCGCGTATTGCACGATGGTCCATTCGGCGCAGTTGGGTGACCAGATGCCGACCCGGTCGCCGCGTTCGATGCCGAGTGCCAGCAGACCGAGGGCGAGCGCATCCACCGAGGCGTTGAGCTCGCCGTAGGTCCACTGCCTCCCCGTGGCGACCTCGATGAGCGCATCTCGCTCGGAAAATCTGGCAACGGTGAGTTCGAAATGATCACCGATGGTGCTTTCCAGCAGGGGCTGGTTCGACTCTGAGTCCGTGTACGAGAGCATGCGTGATCTCCTTTGATCGCTACCCGTGCACCGTACCAAGTTTGACGCGGTTTCAGTTAATCAATATTCACTCAGTTTAGATGGACGTGTCCCGTGGCGGGCCGGGGCAGCCTGCGCACAGACGCGGTTCTGGGGTGCGCGACGCTTCTCCTCCACAGGTAAATTCTTTGCGAGTTGTGCACAGAAATGCCCGGTCAGGGCTATTTAGGTCGCTCCAGTGTCGGTGGTGGCTGGGAAAATTATGCCATGACCACTTCAACGGACCTCCTCATCGAGAGCACGGCGGCACTCGCCGACACGTACTCTCGAGCCTGGGTGGCGGGACGTGTTCGGAGGGCGGGCCGAGTGCCGGGTTGGAGCTTCAGCGGATGACCGACGCGGGTTTGTTGGCGGTGGCGGATGCCGTGTTTGCGAGTGGGCGACGGTTGGATGCGTTGAAGGCGCAGGTGGCCGGTCAGCTGCAGGACCGGTTCGAGCACGATTCGGGGCCGCACAGCATCTCGGCCCGAACCGGCAACAGGAATGCCGCGGCAGCCCTGACGGATATCGGACATATCTCCATGGCGGAGGCCGGGCGACTCTGTCGAGTCGGGGCAGCGACCAAGCCACGGAGGAGCCTGATCGGCGAGGCGCTACCGCCGGAATACTCCGAGGTGGCCGAGGCCCTCGCTGCCGGGGCCTTGACGGTGGATTCGGCGCTGTACATCACGGCGAACCTGACGCAGGCGGCACCGCGCGCGACCACCGACGACATGATCGCAGCGGAAAAGGAACTGGTGGAGTTCGCGGCGACCAATCCGGTGGACTCGGTGCGAAAACTGTCGGTGCGCTACCGCGACGCGCTTGATGTCGACGGAGTCGAACCGCGCGAGGAGGTGCTCGTCTCGCGGCGGGCTCTGACCCGGCTGGTGCAGCCCAACGGCATGAAACGCTACATTCTCGACGCCGACCCGGTGTTGGCCGCGTTCCTCGACACCGCGA
>NZ_JPRS01000038.1 GCF_000738085.1 Cryobacterium sp. MLB-32 | reverse complement strand
ATGATTTTCCTCACTCTGGTCTCCCCCGTGACACGCAGTACTTGAATCTGATGCGAGCCTAACGGCATCCATAAAGATTAGTCGTCCAGCCTGGCGGTGACCGGCCCGCTCGCGACGTAGCCAACGAACGAACACACGACAGACGCTCTAGTGTCAGTGTCACGGCTGGTCACATTCACCTGGGGGTTCGGAAATGCACGTGATGACTACATTTCTCGTGACCGGCGTCACGACGGGCGACGTGTTCCGCCGAACCACGGGCCTTGAGTCGACGGAGCAGAGCAGGGAATGATCGTGTCCAGGGCGGATGACTCTCTCCCGACGCCAGCAGACCTCGAGCACCTGCATCGGTGCATCGCCCTTGCGCACGACGCGCGGAATAAAGGACGGCATCCGTTTGCCGCCCTCGTGATCGGTCGCGATCAGGTCGTCCTCTCTGTAGGGCAGAACAATTCGATGCCTCCGGGCGGCAACCCGACGCAGCACGCCGAGCTGCAGGCGGCCGCCGAAGCGTCACTCCACGCGACCGCGGATGAGCTCGCGCACGCGACCCTGTACTCGAGCGCAGAACCGTGCGTCATGTGCGCCGGCGCCATTTACTGGACCGGGATCGGCCGCGTGGTCTACGCGTTGTCCGAGCTGGCGTTGTTGCATCTGACCGGGGATAATCCTGAGAACCCCACCCTGTCCCTGCCCTGTCGGGAGGTTTTCGCGCGCGGCCAGCGAGACATTCGCGTTCTCGGACCGTTTCTTGAAGCCGAGGCGGCGCGCGCCCATCAGGGTTTCTGGGACTGAACGCGCGGTCGATTGGGCGGTCGGTCCCGGTCGGCTACACCGTGCTCGTGGCAGTGAAGGCCCTCTGAACTCAGGAAGGGGAGTGCTGCCGCCGCGTAGACTAGGGGCGTTGTAACCCCGAAGTGACATGAAGTGAAAGAGGTCAGGCGTGGCCAACGCGCAGGCAGCATCCGCCAACGATGGGCGGTACCGGGGGGACCTCTACTGGACCGTACCTTTAGCCCGTGCTGCGATCGCCGTGGTTCCAGCGGCGGTGATCACCTTCAACCGAGACCACTCGGCGGTACTCGGCCTTATGACGTTCGGTGCCTTCGCACTCGCGTCGGGCATTCTGCTGGCCGTGCTGAGCTGGCTGACCCTTGTGGATGGCCGTGCGCGTCGCCTCTTTCTTGTTCAGGGCATCGTCGGCATCCTGGCCGGTGGGCTCGCGCTCGCCTTCCACGCCGGCGGGCTCGGCTTCTTCCTCTACCTCGTGAGCGTCTGGGCCGCGGTAACCGGCTTCCTCGAGCTGTACAGCGGCTCACGTGTACGCGGGCGCCTGCTCGTGGCGAAGGACTGGATGGTCGCGGGTGCGCTGACCGCCGCGCTTGCGCTGCTCTTCCTGCTGTTGCCGCCGAACGCCGTCGTGTCGGTGGGCCTGCTCGGTGCCTACCTCGTCGTGCTCTGCATGTACCTCGTGATCGCGGGGCTTTCTCTCAAATGGGCGAAAACGGATGCTCCGGTGTCCGTCGCCCCCGTCGCCAACGATTCGGACTCCCAGTGACCCAGAACACACCGCACCAGCCCAGTAGGTCCGATCGACTGAAGCCCGCCGAACTCCTCGGTATTTCCGGGGTGATGGCGCTGTTTGTGGGACTCACAATCCTGCTGACCACCCGCGAGGTTGTGCTGTCGCTGATCGCCCTGGGCATCACGTTCATCATCGCCCTGATCGTCATCGCCATGCTCGTGCTCGGAATGAAGCCGAACGCCGCGGAAGAGACCGACATCGAGGAGCAGAACGGCCACTAGCGGTCCTGCTGTCCGGTCACGCGAAAGCGGGCTGTGCGTCGATCCGACCGGATCCGACGCGCAGCCCGCTTTCCTTTGTAGCGCTGGTGACGGGGCTCAGCCCAGGTAGTCCACGAGCGGATCCGCTAGGCCAACGTACGTGCTCGGCGTGAGCTCCAGCAGACGAGCCTTGGCAGCATCGCCGATTTCGAGCGCCGAGACGAACGTCACGAGGTCGTCACGGTTGATCCGCTTGCCGCGCGTGAGCTCCTTCAGGAGCGCATACGGGTCGGCGATACTCGAGCGTCCCGCCGACACTTCCGCGCGAATCACGGTCTGGATCGCTTCGCCGAGAATTTCCCAGTTCGAGTCGAGGTCGCTCGCGAGCTGCCCGCGGTCGATGTCGATCTCACCCATACCGCGCAGGAGATTATCGAGGGCGAGCAGGGAGTGACCGAATCCGACGCCGATGTTGCGCTGGGTCGTGGAATCCGTGAGGTCCCGCTGCAGGCGGGACGTGACAAGAGTGGCCGCGAGGGAGTCGAGGATCGCGCTTGACAGTTCGAGGTTGGCCTCGGCGTTCTCGAACCGGATCGGGTTGATCTTGTGCGGCATGGTTGACGAACCGGTCGCTCCTACCTGGGGGATCTGGCGGAAGTAACCGATTGAGATGTAGGTCCAGACATCCGTCGCGAGGTTGTGCAGCACGCGGTTGGCGTGGGAGATCTTCGAGTACAGTTCTGCCTGCCAGTCGTGCGACTCGATCTGCGTGGTGAGCGGGTTCCAACCGAGGCCGAGGCCCTCCACGAATTCACGCGAGACAGCGGGCCAGTCGACCGAAGGCTCGGCGGCAACGTGCGCAGCGAAGGTGCCGGTGGCGCCGCTGAACTTGCCGAGGTACTCGTTCGCCTCGACCTGCTTCAGGATGCGCTCGAGGCGGTAGACGAAGACGGCGAGTTCCTTGCCCATGGTGGTGGGTGTGGCCGGCTGGCCGTGGGTGCGGGCGAGCATCGCATCGGTGCGGAACTCGAGCGCACGGGTGCGGAGCGCCTCAATCACGAGACGGTACTTGGGCAGCCACACTGCGTGCACGGCCTGGCTCACGGTGAGCGCGTAGGACAGATTGTTGATGTCTTCGCTGGTCGCGGCGAAGTGGGTGAGTTCGCTGATGTGGTCGAGGCCGAGCGTGCTGAGGCGGCGGCGCACGAGGTATTCCACGGCCTTGACGTCGTGGCGGGTGGTGGCTTCGAGCACGGCGAGCTCATCGATTTCGGCCTGGCCGAACGTCGTGACCAGCGCGCGAAGCGACGCCTTCTGGGCGGCGTCGAGCGGGGCGGAGCCGAAGAGGCTGCGGTCGGTGAGCGTGATCAGCCATTCCACCTCGACCTGCACGCGGGCGCGGTTGAGCCCCGCTTCCGACAGGTACTCACCCAGCTCGGTAACGGCGGCGCGGTAACGGCCATCGAGTGGACTTAGAACCTGCGGAGGTAGTGGACTCATCGGTCTCCCTGTCGTATTGCCGGCGCAAGTTGCGTGAACAGCGCCTGGTTTGCTCTCTCAATCATGCCTAATACGGAGGCAAAGAGCGCATCGTCGGAATAGTAGGGGTCCGGCACGTCGCTGAGGGGGGCTTGCTGCGGGTCGAAACTGAGGAGCAGCCGTACCTTGTCGCGGTCTCTGTCGGTTGTCGCCCAGTTGCGCAGGATGCGGTCCTGAGTGCGGTCGAGCACCACCACGAGATCGAGTTCGGGGAACCAGGCGGGGTCGAACTGTCGAGCTCGGTGGTGGCTGCCGTCGTAGCCGCGTGCGGCCAGGGCCGAAATGGCGCGCGCGTCGGCCTGTTCGCCCACGTGCCAGTCGCCCGTCCCCGCGGAGCTCGTTGTGACAAGTCTGCCGAGGCCTGAACGGGTGATCAAATCTCGCAGTACCAGCTCGGCCATGGGCGAGCGGCAGATGTTTCCCGTACACACGAAAATGATTCGAAAGGGCGTCGACTCGTCCGGGCTGAGCGGCGCAAAACTCATATTTACATTGTGGGGCACTTTCTTGTCCTCCACATGTGATCGACCGCGATTGATGCCACTGATACGGCAATTGCTGGCCGAACGGGGGGTGCCCGGTGGCACACTCGGGACCGAGAGGAGGCAGGATGCAGCCCGTGACCGACAACATTTTCGGCCCCCCGCCGGTTGATCAGCTGGGGGCCCTGCGCGATCAACGTGCGCTCCTCGGCCCCCTTCGGGACGACGTGCAGGCGGCGTGGTGTCGCCTGGTCGCGGCTCACGTCGAGGGTTCGTGGCGGTCTCACGCCCAGCGAGCCTACGCGGATCGCGTGCACGACCTCTGTCGGGAGCTGCAGATGGTTGTGCGCGAGCTCGAGGCCGCCGAGGCCACCGTGAACTCTTCCATCGATCGGGTGACGGTGGGCATGTGACCCGGCCGCAGCCCTTTTCCGCCGGCGAGGGCGAGCTCATCATTTCCGGCGGGGGAACCACGATGGTGGCGACCGATGTCGTGCTGGCGAACATGGGGCTCATGCGGGGAGTCCAGGCGGACGCCGCGGGATGGCGGGAGCGGATCGACCGCATCCGTTCACTGGAGACGACGGGGGCGCCGGCGTGGCGGCCGAGCGACGCGGGCGTGAGCCTGCTCAACGCCGCCCTCTCGGTCGAGGGCATTGAGATCGGCAGTCGCGATCTTGCGGACAAGCTCGCGGCGGCAGCGGAGGCCTACGGCCAGGCCGAGCGCGCTAGCAGCGCCTTTGAGCGCATCGCGGGGGAAATCAGCGGTTGGCTGCTCGGCAACGAGCTGCGCTTGATCGCCCCGTTCGTGATCGTGCCTGCCATGGAGCTGGCCGTCTTGCTCGCCGCGGGGGCGGCCATCCGCGTGATGGCAGCCGGCCCCGCCGGAACGCGCGCGTGCCTGACCCCGGCAGCCGGCGACAGCTCCGTGCACATTGACTCCCGGCTGCTGACGAACAGTATCTTTGTGACGGCCGTGCGGGTGGTGCTGTCTTCCCTCGACGACGTGGGAACAGGTTTCGCCGGTGTGCCGTTACCCGTCAGTGCGCTGCTGGGTGAGGGGGGTCTCGGTATCCTCGGCGTGCGGAGCGCGGCCAACGGAGTACGGGCTCTCGGGCAGCCCTTCGGCCTGTTGCAGGACACGCCGGTCAGCGTGACTCGGCAGGGCCCCTCAGCCTCTGTCCACCCTCCGGGCGGATTCGCGGAACTGGCTGAGCGGATTCCGAAGGCCGAGAAAGACCGCCCGCAGGTGCGCATCGAACGCTACGGAGATTCCGAGCACCCCTCGTGGGCCGTCTACGTGGCCGGCACCGTCGAGTGGAACCCTCGATCATCCACCGAGCCCTGGGACCTCACCTCCAATGTTGCGGCCATGGCGCAGCGGAACGCCGGCTCGACCGAGGCGGTGACGCAGGCCATGCATGACGCGGGCATCTCGCCGACCGACCCGGTCGTGATCGCCGGCCACTCGCAGGGTGGGCTCGTGGCGCAGACGGTGGCCGCGGATGGCGGTTTCACGACCGTTCTGGTCCTCACCTTCGGAGCCCCCGAATCATCGGTCCCCGTGCCGGCCGGCGTGACCGCGGTCACGGTCGAGCACACGGATGATGTCGTGCCGGCCCTTGGTGGGCTGGCCGGGGCCGCCGCACTGGCGGGATCCGGGGTGGATACGGCCCATCGAACCGTCGTGCGGCAGGAGGCCTTCCACGCACGCGCCATTCCCACCGACACCGCCCTGCCGGCGCACACCATGTCGGAGTACGCCGCGACAGCCCGCTCGATGGACGGATCACCTGATCCGCGGCTGGCTGAACTTCGGTCGCAGATCTCGCACATTCTCGGAACGGATGCCGGATCCGGGGCCGACTGGACGGGAGAGCGCCTGCAGCCCGAACGGGCCGGGTCTACCGGCGAGGGGTGACCGGGCGCACGAGGAGCCCCAGCAGCCACGCGGTGATTCCGAGCACGAGCGCGCCGAGCACTCCCTCCCAGAAGCCGGCGATCACGAGGCCGAAGCCCAGAAAGCCGGAGACCCAGGCGACGAGCATCAGCAGCGCGCCATTGACGATCAGGGAGAAGAGTCCGAGGGTGAGGATGTACAACGGGAACGCCAGGACCCGTACGACGGAGCCGACGACGGTGTTCACGAGCCCGAAGATCAGCGCCACCAGAAGGTAAGTCACCACGACCGCGCCGGTGTCGGCGGCGTAGGCAACCATGTGCACGCCCGACACGATGCTGGCGGCAACCCAGAGGGCAGCCGCGTTGACGAGGAGCGTGATCAGAAAACGTGCCATGTATCAATGATTACACCCATTCGGGGGGCATGAACGGCCGGAAAGGCATACCGCCGCGCGAATATGCGGCGGCGTAGACTCGCGGGGTGAGCCTATCTGACCAGCCCTCAGTCCGACTGCGCCCTGAGATCGTTGCCCTGCCGGCATATAAGCAGGGAAAACCGGCTCAGACCGACGCGTTCAAACTCTCGAGCAACGAGAATCCGTTCGATCCCCTGCCCGGGGTCGTCGAGGCGGTTCAGGCCGAAACGGCCTTCAACCGCTACCCGGATGCCTCGGCCCTGGCCCTGCGAGAACGGCTCGCCGCCAAGTACGGTGTCGACAGTGACCAGGTGCACGTGGGCAGCGGCTCGGTTGCCCTGCTCGCGCAGCTCATTCTCGCCGCGGCCGGCCCCGGCGACGAGGTGATTTACTCCTGGCGCTCCTTCGAGGCCTACCCGGGGCTCGTCACCGTCGCCGGCGCCACCAGCGTGCGTGTGCCGAACCGCGATGATTTCGGTCACGACCTGCCCGAGATGGCCGCGGCGATCACCGATGCCACCCGCGTGGTGATCATCTGCTCGCCGAACAACCCCACGGGCTCGATCGTCACCGCCGCCGAATTCCACGCCTTCATGGCGGCGGCGCCCCGCAACCTGCTGGTGATCCTCGATGAGGCCTACGCGGAGTTCGTCACCGACTCCGAGGCCGTCAGCGGTTACCCCCTGCTGCAGCGCTATCCGAACCTTGTCGTGCTGCGCACGTTCTCCAAGGCCTACGGCCTGGCCGGACTTCGCGTGGGATATGCGCTCGGACCGGTCGACATCCTGAACGCCGCTCGCTCCACGGCCATCCCGTTGTCGGTGACCGGCCAGGCGAGCGTGGCCGCGATCGCCTCCCT
Source organism: Cryobacterium sp. MLB-32 (assembly GCF_000738085.1). Classification (GTDB taxonomy): domain Bacteria; phylum Actinomycetota; class Actinomycetes; order Actinomycetales; family Microbacteriaceae; genus Cryobacterium. Next base: position 13,145 of record NZ_JPRS01000038.1, on the reverse strand, counting down.
CGATGCCGAGCCCGAACTGCTCCGACGCGTGCAGGTTCTCGCCGAGCGCCGCGACGCGACCTGGCAGGCCCTCACCGACCAGGGGTGGAACCTCCCCGCGTCGCAGGCGAACTTCCTCTGGCTGCCCACGGGCGCAGAGACGACCCAGGTGGCTGACACCCTCGCCGCCGCAGGCCTGATCGGGCGCCCGTTCGCGCCCGAAGGCATCCGCGTGTCCGTTGGCGAAGCCGAAGCCATGACCCACCTGATTCGCATCACCGCAGACATTATCGAGTCGTTACCGGTCGAACACGCCGCCCGGCGAAAGGATTAGCCCTGTGACAGCACAGAATGCCCCCCACGTTCCGGCGGCTCCCGCCTCACCGGTGCAGACGCCGAGCGTGCAGATGCTCTCGCCGGAGGGCCTCTTTCAGCCGAGCGATTCGGCCGCAGAGTTTCTGCCCTACCTCGAGGCCCTCACCGAAGACGACTACCGTCGCTTCTATCGCGACATGGTCGTGGTGCGGAAGTTCGACCGGGAAGCCGCCAACCTGCAGCGTCAGGGCCAGCTCGCCCTCTGGGTGCCGAGCCACGGCCAGGAGGCCGCACAGGTGGGCTCCGCCTACGCCACGCGCCCTCAGGACCACGTTTTCCCGTCTTATCGCGAGCACGTCGTCGGCATGATCCGCGGCCTCGACATGGTCGACATTCTGCGGATGCTGCGGGGAGTCACGCTCGGCGGCTGGAAGCCCGAAGAGCACGGCAACTTCCACCTCTACACCCTCGTGCTGGCCTCGCAGACCCTGCACGCGACGGGCTATGCGATGGGGATGCAGCTGGACGGCTCCACCGCCACAGGCAGCCCGGAGACCGACCAGGCCGTGATCGTGTACTACGGCGACGGCGCCTCCTCGCAGGGCGATGCCAACGAGGCGCTCGTCTTCGCCGCGAGCTACCAGACCCCGCAGGTCTTCTTCCTGCAGAACAACCAGTGGGCCATCTCCGTGCCCGTGGCGCGGCAGTCGCGCACGCCCCTCTACCTGCGCGCCGGAGGCTTTGGCATGCCCGGCACCCAGATCGACGGCAACGACGTGCTCGCCAGCTACGCCGTGACCCGCAAGTCGATGGAGGATGCCCGCGCCGGCAGAGGCCCCTCGCTGATCGAGGCCCTCACGTACCGCATCGGCGCGCACACCACCGCCGACGACCCCACCAAGTACCGCGACCCCGACGAGCTCGCCTACTGGGTTGCCCGCGACCCGATCGTGCGCTTCCGCGCCTACCTGCAGGGTCTCGGCGTGGAGCAGGAGTTCCTCGACGCGGTTGACGAAGAGGCCGCCGATTTCGCCGCCGACACCCGCGCCCGCGCCCTGGCCATCACCGGACCCGAGCGATCGGTGATCTTCGACAACGTATACGCCGAACCGCACGCACTCGTCGCCGAGCAAAAAGCCTGGCTCGAACGCTACGAAGCATCCTTCGAGGGAGGGTCGCTCTGATGACCGACATCACCACACGCCCGGCGACGGATGTCGCGGCCACCGACACCGACCACGTCACGCCGGCCGCAACATCCGTCACGCTCCCCATGACGAAGGCCCTCAACGCCGGCATGCGCCGGGCCATGCTTGATGACCCCAAGGTTCTGCTGATGGGCGAGGACATCGGCCCGCTCGGCGGCGTCTTCCGCGTGACCGAAGGACTGATCGCGGAATTCGGCGACAAGCGCGTGCTCGATACGCCCCTCGCCGAGTCCGGCATCATCGGCACGGCCATCGGCCTCGCGATGCGCGGGTTCCGACCCGTATGTGAGATCCAGTTCGACGGCTTCGTCTTCCCGGGCTTCGACCAGATCACGTCACAGCTCGCCCGCATGCGCAACCGTCACGAGGGCGGCGTGATCATGCCCGTCGTGATCCGCATCCCGTACGGCGGACACATCGGCTCGGTCGAACACCACCAGGAAAGCCCGGAGGCTTACTTCGCGCATACCCCGGGATTGCGCGTCGTGAGTCCCTCGAACCCGCACGACGCCTACTGGATGATGCAGGAAGCCATCGCATCGAATGACCCGGTGATCTTCTTCGAGCCCAAGAGCCGATACTGGCCCAAGGGCGAGGTGCAGCTGGCCGAGAGCGGCATCCCGTTGCACGCGAGCAAGGTGGTGCGCATCGGCACCGACGTGACCGTCACGGGTCACGGCGCCATGGTGAGCGTGCTCCTGCAGGCCGCCGACCTCGCCGCGGCCGAGGGCATCAGCATGGAGGTCATCGACCTGCGTTCCCTGTCGCCGATCGACTACACGCCCATTCTGGAGTCGGTGCACAAGACAGGCCGTCTCGTCGTCGCCCAGGAAGCCCACGGTTTCGTGAGCGTCGGCAGCGAGATCGCCGCGACGGTCGCCGAGCGGGCGTTCTACTCCCTTGAGGCACCCGTGCTGCGAGTGTCCGGTTTCGACACCCCGTTCCCGCCGGCATCGGTCGAGACCCACTTCCTGCCGAGTCCTGACCGCGTGCTTGAGGCGGTCGACCGTTCTCTCGCGTACTGACTCTCTCGCGCACGGACGACGCCCGTCTCCACCCGCTAATGCCCCGCACCACCAGCAAGAAAGGCACCTCATGAGCGTGTCGAAGTTCACCCTTCCCGATGTCGGCGAGGGCCTCACCGAGGCCGAGATCGTGGAGTGGAAGGTCGCCCCCGGCGACACCATCGCGATCAACCAGGTGCTCGTGGAGATCGAGACCGCCAAGTCCCTCGTCGAGCTGCCCTCGCCGTACGTGGGCGTGGTCGGCGAGATTCTCGTGACGGCGGGCACCACGGTCGATGTGGGCACGGTGATCATCACCATCCACTCGCACGCCGACGACACGGATGCCGCCGCGCCGGTTGTTCCCGATGCCTCGCGCGGCGGCTCGGCCGGCGAGCTGGCCGATGCCGCAGCCGATGCCGGTTCCACCATCACGGACGAGGCGGACAAGGTGCTCGTGGGCCGTGCGGCGCCGGCGACCATGCCGACGCGCCGCCAGCGGCACAGCGGCGTCGCGGTGGCGCACGCCTCGATGATGCCCCAGGCCGCACCGTCGACGGCCGCGCCGCTTGCGCAGCCCTCGCCGGCGGCCTCCGCCGGCCCGGTCATTGCCAAGCCACCCATTCGTAAGCTTGCGAAAGACCTCGGCGTCGATCTCACGCAGCTCGAAGGCACCGGCCCGATCGGTGACGTCACCCGCGAAGACGTGCTGCGCGGCGCCACTCAGGCGAGCGTGTTCCGCAACATCCAGACGCCCGAATGGCCCGCCGACCGTGACGAGCACATCCCGGTGAAGGGCGTGCGCAAGGCGATCGCGCAGGCCATGGTGAAGAGTGCGTTCACCGCGCCGCACGTGAGCCTGTTCGTCGACGTGGATGCCACTCGTACCATGGAGTTCGTCAAACGGCTCAAGGCGTCGACCGACTTCGCCGGCGTGCGGGTGTCGCCGCTGCTCATCATGGCCAAGGCCATGATCTGGGCCGTGCGTCGCAACCCCACCGTGAACTCCACCTTCACCGACGAAGAGATCATCGTGCGGCACTATGTGAACCTCGGCATCGCCGCGGCCACGCCGCGCGGACTCATCGTGCCCAACATCAAGGAAGCCCAGGACATGAGCCTGCTCGAGCTCGCGTCGGCGCTCGAGTCGCTCACCATCACCGCTCGCGACGGCAAGACCTCGCCGGCGCAGATGGCCAACGGCACGATCACGATCACGAACATCGGCGTGTTCGGCATGGATACCGGCACGCCCATTCTCAACTCCGGCGAGGCCGGTATCGTGGCCCTCGGAACGATCAAGCAGAAGCCGTGGGTCGTCGACGGCGAGGTGCGCGCACGCTTCGTCACCACGATCGGTGCGAGCTTCGACCACCGGGTCGTCGATGGGGACGTGGCCAGCCGCTTCCTCGCTGACGTCGCGAGCATCATCGAGGAGCCGGCGCTGCTCCTCGAGTAGCCGCACCGCAGGCCGGAAAGCCGCCGCGCCGGGCCGCACACGTGTCGCGGCGACGCGGGCGTCCGTAAACTGAAAACATCTCAGTGAACCGGTAAGGGGTGCGATGAAGCTGCTGATGAGGGCCGCCGCCCTCGCGGTGGGCCTGCTACTGCTCAGCGGGTGCGTGGCCGCCGAACCCGCCGTCGCGCGGCCCCCGCTGCGTGTCGTCACGGCGCTCTCGCCAGAGTTCCTCACCGTCGCCGCTGATGCGGACCCTGTGATCAATGCCCTCGTCGTGAGTGCCGCGCTGTATAGACGGGCAGACCTGGTGTTCACGGCACCGGTGGGCAACGATCGGGCCCAGCTGCTCGCCGCGTCTGCCGCCGTGGATCTGGGCGTTCCCCTGTTGCTCACGCCGTCCTTTGGAGCCGCGACGACCGCGGCCGTGAGCGCCGAACTCACCCGTTTGCATGCCGCGTACGTGGTGAGCGTGGGTGGTGGGGGCCGCACCGTGACATCGACCAGTTCGCCCGCGCCGACCGACCGAACGGAGAAGCAGGTGGATGCCCGAACGCTGCTCACCGTGCCGGCCACGCCGACCGCGGTGAACGCCCTCCTGCCGGATTCCCTCGGAGTGGTGAACGTGGCGTCCGCGCCCGAGGCCCTGGCAGCGCTGGCCGCGATGGACCCACGCAGGCCCGTGCTGCTCACCCTCCCGTCGTTTTCGACCTCGTTGTCCACCTCCTCGCCCACGCCCGGGAAGGTGCCTGCGCTTCCCCGGGTGACGCGGGCGAACCCACTGTCGGGTGGATTCGTGCTCGCGACCGACGATCCGGCCCAGTTGGCCGGCGTCGCCACGGCGCGCGCGGCATCCGTTGCGGTCGCCCTTGTTCCCAGCCTCGAGCCCAACCCCCAGGCTTCCCCCGACGTTGTCGCCAGTCTCGCGGCCGTGGCTCCGACGGCCGTGATTGCGCTCGGGCTGCCGTTCGCCGCGGAATCGGGCCTGGAGTACACGGTGCGGGCGTCCGCCACGGGCGTGCAGTTGCCGGGCGGAGGACAGCGGCTCTTCCCTGACCGGCGTTTCGTCGCGCTCTATGGAACCCCCGGCACCCCGGCACTCGGCGTGCTGGGGGAGCAGCCCGTGGGGGAGGCGATCGTGCGCGCTCAACAGATGGCCGCTGCCTACCAGCCGCTCAGTGACCGACCCGTGGTGCCGATGCATGAGATCATCGCCACCGTGGCCTCGGCCGGTGCCGGGCCTGACGGCAACTACTCGAACGAGATTCCGGCGGAGCAGCTCCGTGGCTGGGTGGAGGCCGCGGGCGCGGCGGGTCTCTACGTGGTGCTGGATCTGCAGCCGGGACGCACCGACTTTCTCACCCAGGCGCAGCAGTACGCGAGCCTGCTCGAACTGCCCTATGTGGGACTCGCCCTCGACCCGGAGTGGCGGCTGGGACCTGACCAGCGCCACCTCGCGCAGATCGGATCGGCAGACATCGCGGAGATCAACTCCGTGGTGAGCTGGCTCGCCGCGCTCACGAACGAACACGCGCTGCCGCAGAAGCTGCTCGTACTGCACCAATTTCGCTCGAGCATGATTCACAACCGGGAGGGCCTCGACACGAGTCATCCCGAACTGGCGGTGCTCCTGCATGTCGACGGCCTCGGGGGCCAGCCCGACAAGCAGGCAACCTGGTCCACACTTCATCGTGACGCACCAGCGGGGGTCGCGTGGGGTTGGAAGAACTTCATCGACGAAGACCACCCGATGCTGACTCCCGACCAGACGATGACCGGGGTGTCCCCGACCCCTGACCTGATCACCTATCAATAACGGATATCGCCCCCCGCGCTATCGATAATGGTTTTGACAATCATTATCAACAGGGCTAACGTCGAATCATGCACACGAGATATTTGGCCGTCCCCGCCCTCCTTGCCGTGGCGGCCGTCGCGCTGTCGGGGTGTGCGTCATCGCCGGCCGCCGGCACGTCGAGCAGCGACCTCAGGATCGTGGCGACCACCACCCAGGTTGCCGACTTCACTCGGAATGTCGTCGGCGAAACGGCGGGCGTCAGCCTGACCCAGCTCATTCAGCCCAACCAGAGCGCGCACAGCTACGACCCGTCGGTCGCGGATCTGACCGCCCTCGGCTCGGCCGACGTTCTGATCATCAACGGTGTCGGCCTCGAAGAGTGGCTTACCGACGCGATTGACGCCTCCGGCTTCGACGGCGTCACCGTCGATGCGAGCCACGACGTCACGGTTCTCGGCAGTGAGGTCGGTACCGATCACGCCGACGAGACGACAGAAGAGCACGCCACCCATGCCGCGGGTGATCCGCACATCTGGACCGACGCACACAACGCCGAGACCATCGTGCACTCCATCGAGGAGGGCCTGGTCGCGGCCGGACCCGACCACGCGACGGCGTTCGAAGCCAACGCCGCCGTGTACTCCGCGAAACTCGCCGACCTCGACACCTGGATTCGAGCCAACGTCGACACCGTGCCCGCCGCGGAGCGGCTGCTCGTGAGCAACCACGACGCGCTGGGCTACTACACGGCCGCCTACGGCATCACCTACGTCGGTGCCGTCATCCCGAGCTTTGACGACAATGCGGAGCCCAGCGCCGCCGCCATTGACACGCTCGTGGCGAATATCAAGGACACCGGCGTGAAGGCCGTGTTCTCCGAGGCCTCGCTCAGCCCCAAGACGGCCGACACCATCGCGGCCGAAGCCGGCGTGACCGTCTACTCCGGCGATGATGCGCTCTATGTCGATTCCCTCGGTCCCGCGGGCAGTGCGGGCGACACGTACCTCGCCGCGCAAATTCACAACTCCACCCTGATCCTCGAGTCGTGGGGCGTGACGCCCACCGCGCTGCCCGCTGACCTGCAATAGTTAACCCGTGAACGAGAACTCTTCTCAAGAATCAATGACTGCTCCCGCTGCCCTCCGCGTGGCGGGAGCGTCTTTTGCGTACGACCACGCCCCGGCCTTGACCGACATCGACTTCCAGGTGTTGCCGGGCGAGGCCGTCGCCCTCATCGGTCCCAACGGCTCCGGAAAGTCCACCCTGCTCAAGGGAATCCTCGGTCTGATCGAGCGCGTCAGTGGCACGGTCGAGGTTCTCGGCGAATCGCCCGCCCCGGCCGGTTCTGTCGGGTACGTGCCGCAGACCGACCAGCTCGACCCCCAGTTTCCTATCACCCTCGCCCAGGTCGTCATGATGGGCCGCTACCGCTCGCTCGGCTGGATCCGCCTGCCCGGCAAGAAGGACAGGCAGTCCGTGGCGGACGCCCTCGAGGCTGTGGGCCTTGAGCATCGCGCGAAGACCCGCTTCGGCGAACTCTCCGGCGGCCAGCAGCAGCGCGGCCTGCTCGCTCGCGCCATCGCATCCGGCCCTCGACTGCTGCTGCTCGATGAGCCGTTCAATGGACTCGACCAGCAGAACCGCGAGGCCCTGATTGACACCGTCCGTCGCCTCAAGAGGGACGGCGTGGCGGTGCTCGTGTCAACGCACGACCTTGAACTGGCCCGCGCGGTATGCGAATCGGTGTTGCTGCTCAACGGAACCCAGGTGGCCTTCGGTCCACGCGACGAGGTGCTCACCCTCGCGAACGTGCAGCGAGCCTTTCACGACGTGGGTGTGGAGATGGACGAGCACACGGTCGTGTTGCCGGGCCACGGCGGTCACTGAAGTGGATCTAACCGGCCCGCTGTTCGACGCGTTCGCCCTGCCTTTCATGAGCAGGGCACTGACGATTCTCCTGGTGCTGAGCCTCGTTGCGGGGCTCGTGGGTGTGCTCGTGAACCTGCGCGGGCTCGAGTTCATCAGTGACGGCCTCACCCACGCGGTATTCCCCGGCATTGCCGTGGGCTTCGTCTGGGGTGGCCGTGACGGCCTGTTCCTGGGCGCAATGCTGGCGGCCCTGATTGCCGCCGTCGTTCTTACGCTCATCGTGCGGCGGGCCGTGAGCTCCGACGCCGCCATTGCCATTGTCTTCACGGCGATGTTCAGCGTGGGGGTGATCGTGGTCTCGCGGCAGACCAACTACGTCGGTCAGCTCGAGCAGCTGCTCTTCGGCCGGCTGCTCACCGTGAGCGCGACCGAGGTCGTGCAGGCGGTCGTGATCTGCGGCGTCGCGCTGGTGCTCGTGGGTCTTACCCTGAAACAACAGGTCTTTCGCGCCTTCGACCACTCCGGCAGCGCCGCTGCGGGGCACCGTCCGCTCGCCCTGGACATCGTGCTCAACGTCGCGATCGCCCTGGTTGTCGTCGCCGCGAGCAACGCCGTGGGCAACCTTCTTGTCCTCGCCGTGCTGATTGTTCCCGGGGCGATGGCTCGACTCGTCACCACCAGCCTCTGGTGGCTGTTCCCGATCGCGGCGGGCTTTGCCATGCTCGCTGCCTGGTTCGGCCTCGCCCTCGGGTATGAGGCATCCGTCAATGCCGGTATCGATCTGCCGAGCGGAGCCACCGTGGTGTTACTGCTGGTGGCCGGTTATGCCCTTGCGCTGCTGGCCCGCCTCGCCCGCGATCGATTCCGGCCCGGTCGCTTGTCGTCCGCCCGGCTGTCGATCAGGCGGGCAGGCCGCTGATGGGCTATTTCGAACAGGCGCTCCTCGCCGCCATCGTCATCGGTGCCCTCAGCGGGCTCGTCGGCACGCTCGTGGTGCTGCGTAAGCGCACCTTCTTCGCGCAGGCTCTCACCCACGCGACGTTCCCCGGTGCCGTGGGTGCGACGCTTCTGGGGCTGAGCATTCCGCTCGGTGCTTTCGTGGCGAGCGTCGTGATCGTCGGGCTGATGACCGTGATCGGTCGGGTGCGCCGGCAAGGCAGCCAGGTGGCCTCGGGCATTCTGCTGACGGCTGGTTTCGCCCTCGGCGTGCTGCTCCAGTCGCTCAACCCATCGATGCCGGTGCATGTTGATTCTTTCCTCGTGGGATCCATCCTCACCGTGACGACCAGCGACCTGATGCTCGCAGTGGGTGTCTTCGTGGTCGTGGTCGCCGTGATCGGTGTTTTCGGTAAGCAGATCATGTTCTCGACCTTCGACGCGAACGGCTACCGTGCGGCCGGCTACCGGGAGAGCACGATCGAGGTGCTCACGCTCGTGCTCATCACGGCGACGGTCGTCACCGCGATGCCCGCCGTCGGGGCCATTCTCGCCATTGCGCTGATCGCGGCGCCGGCGGCCGCAGCGCGCCTGGTGTCACGAACAACCACGCACATCTTTCTGATTGCGCCGGTGCTGGGCGCTGCCTCGGGCGTCATCGGCGTGTTCCTCTCCCGCTGGCTGGACGTCGCCGCCGGTCCGGCGATTGCCCTCACCGCCGCCGGATTCTTCATGCTCGCCTTGGGGGTGCGCCGAGGCGGGCAGATATGGCTACGGTTAAAGGCATGAAGCGGAATACCTGGCAGCGCGAGGCCGTGCGCGGCGCACTCGATGCCAGTGAGGGATTCGTCAGCGCGCAGGGGCTGCATGCGACTCTGCACGCGACCGGCTCACCCATCGGCCTCGCCACCGTCTACCGCGCCCTTGCCGATCTGGCCACGGACGGCAGCGCCGACTCCCTGCAATCACCGGACGGCGAGAGCCTGTACCGCGCCTGCAGCACAAACGATCATCACCATCACCTGATCTGCCGCAACTGCGGCCTCACCGTGGAAATCGAAGCGGATGCCGTTGAGACGTGGGCGCACAACGTCGCGACCGAGCACGGCTTCACCCAGGCGGCCCACGTCGTGGATGTCTTTGGACTGTGCGAGCGCTGCACGGCCGCCGCAGCAGCATCCGCCCTCTGAACTCCGCCCGCCGCGACGAGTCACGGGGTCCTGCCACTAGTCTGGGGGGAGTCTCCCTCCGACAAGCCCGTGACCGTGAGCGGGAGATAACCATTCGTAGCGGTGCAGCCCACACGTCCAAACCCAGTGCGCAGAGCAGCGCGAGTCAGGTGAAGTGATGGTGGGTGGGGGAGCGATGGAAACGGAGCCGCGCGAGACGGCCAGCACGACGATCAGCCTGCTCCTGCGACATGTGCGGCTGCACGGCGGGGATCCGGCGGTGCGGGAGGTGCTCCAGCGAGCCGGAGTGACACAAGACGCAGCGACGCTCCAGGAGGCCTCGTCGTGGGTGAGTTACGCCACTCGAATCCGCTTGTTCGAGGCCGCGACGATCGTTCTCGACGATCCGAACACCATGTTCGCCGTTGGTGCGGACGCGGTGACCGGCGATATTCACCCGGTGCTGGTGCAACTGCTCAGCATGCTGGCTTCGCCGAGCGCGATCTATCGCCAGTTGCCTCGGATGGTCCCGAAATTCACCACGACGTCGACAATCGATGACATCCAGGTGGGCAAGACCACGGCGACGGTGCGTTACCGACTACACGAGGGCCACGTCCCGTCCCGACTCGACTGCGAATACGCCCAGGGCCTGTTCTCGGCCGTTCCGGTCGTGTTCGGACTCGCGCCGGCGCGCGTTGACCACCCGACGTGCCAGTCGGACGGTCACGACGCCTGTGAGTATGTGCTCAAGTGGTCGGTGCGCCCGCACTGGTGGTCGTGGCGCCGGAGGAAGCGCTTCGTCGAAGACTCCCTCTCTGTTCTCCGAGACAGGGTACGTGAAGTGCAGTTCGCCGCCGCCGATCTGGTGAGCAGTGATCATGTCGACGAGGTGCTGGCGCGCATCGTCGATGGGGCGGCCTCGGCCGTTCTCGCGCCCGGATACATTCTCGTTCTGCCCTCTGACGGTGACGCGGCCCCGCTGGTACGCCACCGCGGGCTCAGTGACGAACGGTCCGACGAACTGGCGGGAGGCATGCTGCGCCGCGAAGACATGGGACCGCGACTGCTCGCTGTCGACATTGCATCCACGCGCAAACTGCACGGGTTCCTCGCGGCGGTGTTCGCCGAGGGACATTCGGGCATGGACGGCGATCGCCAGCTGCTGGAGGCCTACGCGGGACACGCGGCGGCCGCCCTCGACCTGTTCGTGGCCCTCGAAGAATCGCGACGGGAGGAGGCGCGAACGACCGCGCTGCTCGGCCTGGCGCACGAGCTCTCCACCAGCGACAGCGTCGAGGCCGTCGCCGGAATCGTCGCCTCGGCCTTGCCCGTCATCGTGGGTTCCCACACGGCATCCGTCTTGATCTGGGATGTCCAGCGGGGTGAGCTGCGCCCGATCGCGTCGGAAGGCCTGGGTGCATCAGAACGTGAGCTCTACCTGAACGCGACCATCCGTCTGGACCAGACCCCCGAGCTGATGGGCTTGCTGACCAGACGTGAATGGCTCCTGCTCACCGCGGAGGGGGCGAGCCCGGCTCTGTCCCGGTTGCTCCACGCGGTCGGTTCTCACAGCGTCGTGGCGGTTCCTCTCGTCGCGGGTGACGCGTTCATGGGCGTGGCGACCGTCAGCTGGGGCAGCGCCGTGGAGGCCGAGACACTGAGGGAGGCCGTGGCCCGCCTCGAAGGCGCGAGCCACCAGTGTGCCACGGCCATGCAGAAGGCCACGTTGCTCGCCACGGTGCGACATCAGTCGCAGCACGACTCTCTCACGGGCCTGCCCAACCGGGTGTTGTTCGCTGACGAGCTCGATGCTGCCCTCGCCGCGTGTGGCGCCGAGACCATGACCGCCATCGTCTTCTGCGACCTCGACGACTTCAAGCGGGTCAACGATCGGTTCGGCCACCGTGCGGGTGACGAACTGCTGCGACAGGTCGCCGCCCGGTTGCGAGCCCTCATCGGCGTCAAGGACACGATTGGTCGCCTGGGCGGCGACGAATTCGCCGTTGTTCTCAACGATGTGCCGGGGGAAGAGTCGGCCATCGACACGGCGAACCGAATCGTCGAATCCCTGAATCGGGCATTCCGAGTGGACGGACGCGACCTGCGCATCTCCGCGAGCGTGGGAGTGTCGGTGCAGGCGGGCCAGGACGGCCATGGCGAAAGACTCCTTGATGCGGCCGACAGTGCCATGTACTCGGCCAAGAGAACGGGGCGCAATCAGGTCGCCATCGCCGGGCGCCTGACCAGCGGTGACTCGCACGATTCCCTTGTCTCCGAGCTGTCCTCCGCGCTCGAGTCGGGCGAGATGAGACTGTACTTCCAGCCTGTTGTCGACATTTCCGACCCGGACCGAGGCAGGGTCGTGGGTGCGGAGGCGCTCATTAGGTGGGAGCATCCGCGACTCGGAACGGTGGTTCCGGCCGCATTCCTGCCGCTCGCGGAGGAGACAGGCATGATCGCCGATCTGGATCTCTGGGTGGTTGGGGCGGCGTGCGCCGCCGCTGCCGGGTGGCCGCAACCGGGCGAGACTCCCCTCACCGTGGCGGTCAATCTGGATGCCGCAACACTCCTGGACGACAGGCTCTTTTCGACGGTTCGCGCAGCGCTCAAGCGGCACGCTCTGGCTCCCGAACGGCTGCTCCTGGAGGTGGTGGAGAGCAGAGCGCTCCTTGACCTGCCCGGGATCGTCGAGCGCCTGGTCGGATTGCGCCGGCTGGGAGTGCGAATCTCCCTCGATGACTTCGGCACCGGGTATTCCACTCTCACCTGGCTCAGCATCCTGCCGGTCGATCAGATCAAGATCGATCGCAGCTTCATCATGAATATTCCCGACGAGGCATCCACCTCTCTCGTGCAGGGAATTCTCGCCCTCGCGGCGCGGCTCGACGTGGAAGTGATCGCCGAGGGGGTGGAAACCATGGAGCAACTCGACGTTCTTCGGGCCAGTGGATGCGGACTGGTTCAGGGCTACCTGTTCGGACGACCGAAACCGATGCTCGAGCCACTCCTCCAGTGCTCCGGTCACATCGACGCCGTCTTGCGGCCGTAAGAGCGCCGCAGATGTTTGATCGGTTTGCGCCGAGGACCGCAAACCCGTATCGTTGAAGGCTGCTACGCCTCTGCGCGTGCATTGCGTGCTGCTCAGTTATGAACAGTCCGCCGACAAGGGATCTTGGGAAGGGCATTCGCTCTTCGGTAATGGAGGTAACCATGGCATCTGTATGCCAGGTGACCGGAGCTGTTCCCGGCTTCGGACACAACATTTCGCACTCGCACCGACGCACCAAGCGTCGTTTCGACCCGAACGTTCAGAAGAAGACGTACTACGTGCCGTCGCTTCGTCGCAAGGTCACACTGACCCTGTCCGCAAAGGGCATCAAGGTTATTGATGCTCGTGGTATCGAGTCC
>NZ_JPRS01000037.1 GCF_000738085.1 Cryobacterium sp. MLB-32 | reverse complement strand
GTTGGGGGGAGGCGAGTGTCCCGGGGCATGTGGCAAAGTTTGGTCCGTAGGGAGATCTGAGCCATGCGTAGGAATCGCCCCACACCGACAAATGCCCCGTCGTTTGAGGGTGCTGGTTCCTCCCGAAATCTTCAGGCACACCCCCTGCGGTCCCTTGAGACGGTCGCTCCGCACACCAGAGAACAGGACTGCTATGACGGCCATAAAGGCACAGACGCGGCTCAGAGTGGCCGTTATCGGCGCCGGATATTGGGGTCCGAATTTGGCCCGCAACTTTAGCTCCGGTCCGGATTGGGAGCTCGTGGCCATCTGCGATCTGGATGCTGCCCGCGGACAGGCTTTGGCCGACCGGGCCGGCGGCCAGGTTGATGTCTACACGGATCTCGGAAGCCTTCTGGCCCGTGACGACCTCGATGCTGTCGCCGTTGCCACGCCCGCGAAGACGCACCACGGAATCGTGCTCGCCGCCCTGCGGGCGGGCAAGCACGTCCTCGTGGAGAAGCCCCTCGCGGACAGCCAGGAACTCGGTGCGGAAATGGTGCGTGAGGCCGCCCTCAGAGGACTGACGCTGATGGCCGACCACACGTACTGCTACACACCGGCTGTTCTGAAGATCCGTGAGCTCATCGCAGAGGGTGCCCTCGGCGACATTCTGTTCATCGACTCCGTGCGCATCAACCTCGGGCTTGTGCAGCCCGACGTCGACGTCTTCTGGGACCTCGCACCCCACGACCTCTCCATCATTGATTTCATCCTCCCCGGAGGCCTGCGTCCCACGGCCGTGTCGGCACAGGGAGCAGACCCGCTCGGGGCAGGCAAGGCGTGCATCGGCTACCTGACCATTCCGCTGCAGAATGACGCCATCGCGCACGTTCACGTGAACTGGCTCAGCCCCACGAAGATTCGTCAGATGGTGATCGGCGGCACAACCCGAACGTTGGTCTGGGACGACCTCAACCCGCAGCAGCGACTGAGCGTGTACGACCGCGGAGTCGATCTCACCCAGCAGTCCGTCGACGGCGTCGATGCCGCGGCATCCATGGTTTCGTACCGACTCGGTGACACCTGGTCACCGGCGCTCCCCGAGCGTGAGGCCCTCGGGGCGATGGCCGCGGAATTCGCTGCGAGCATCCGCGAAGAGCGCGCACCACGCACCGACGGTGAAGCGGGCCTGCGGGTGCTCGCCGTACTCGAAGCAGCAAGCCGCAGCCTGGCCGACCGGGGTTTACTGAGCAGTCTGACGATAATCGATGCCCCGGCAGTGGATGCCGCGCGAGTGGCGGTCGTGCGATGAGCGCCCTGCAGGGCGCTCGGGTCCTCGTCACCGGTGGAGCTGGCACGATCGGCTCGACGCTCGTTGACCAATTGCTCGATGCCGGTGTGTCGCACATCGATGTTCTGGATAACCTCGTGCGCGGTCGCCGCAGCAACCTCGCGCCGGCGTTGGCCACCGGCCGGGTCTCCCTCGTGGAGGGTGATATTCGGGACCGTGACCTCGTCCACGACGTCACCAAGGGCAAAGACCTGGTCTTCCACCAGGCCGCCATTCGCATCACCCAGTGTGCCGAGGAACCGCGGCTGGCGCTTGAGGTGCTCGTTGACGGAACCTTCAACGTGTACGAGGCCGCTCAACAGCACGGTGTGAGCAAGGTGATTGCGGCGTCGAGCGCATCCGTCTACGGCATGGCCGAGCACTTCCCGATCGACGAGCGACACCATCACCACAACAACGACACGTTCTACGGTGCGGCCAAGTCGTTCAATGAAGGCATGATGCGCAGTTTCCGTGCGATGTACGGCACCGACTACGTCTTGTTGCGCTACTTCAACGTCTACGGACCGCGTATGGACGTGCACGGCCTGTACACCGAGGTCCTCGTGCGCTGGATGGAACGCATCGCGGATGGCAAGTCGCCGCTGATCTTCGGCGACGGCACGCAGACCATGGACTTCGTGTACACGACCGACATCGCTCGGGCCAACGTTTTGGCGGCGGCGAGCGATGTGCGCGAGGGCGTCTACAACGTGGCGCGCGGCGAGGAAACCAGTCTGCTCGAACTTGCGCAGGCGCTGCTGCGTGTGATGGGATCCACGGTCGACGTGGAACACGGCCCCGACCGACCCGTCAATGGCGTCGTGCGGCGGCTGGCAGACATTGATGCAGCGCGTCGTGACCTCGGCTTCGTGGCCGAGACCTCCCTGGAGGACGGCCTCGAACAGCTGGTGCAGTGGTGGTGGCCTCTGCGCGAGCAGATTGCCGCCGAGCGCGTTGTCGGGGTCGCCTCATGACACGCATCAACGTGATGAAGCCCTGGATGGGCGCCGAAGAGGTCGCGGCCGTCACTGCGGTCATCGAATCGGGGTGGGTCGCCCAGGGGCCGAGGGTTGCGGAGTTCGAGGGGCTTTTCGCGGCGACCATGCAGATTCCGTTTGCGGTCGCCACCTCGAACTGCACAACGGCCCTGCACCTCGCGCTCGTCGTGGCCGGCATCGGTGCCGGTGACGACGTTGTCGTGCCCTCCTTCTCCTTCATCGCCACGGCCAATGCCGCGTCCTATGTCGGTGCCCGCGCCGTCTTTGCCGACGTCGATGTTCTCACCGGCAACGTGACGGCGGAGACCATTCAAGTCGCGCTCACACCGGCCACCCGCGCGGTGATCGTCGTAGACCAGGGCGGCGTGCCGGTCGACCTCATTCCCATTCGTGCGCTCTGCGATCCTCTGGGCATTGTCGTCGTCGAAGACTCGGCCTGTGCGGCCGGCTCCACCTATCGCGGCCGCCCGGTTGGTGCAGGTGCGGAGATCTCTGCGTGGTCTTTCCACCCGCGTAAATTGCTCACAACGGGGGAGGGCGGCATGCTCACAACCTCCCGGCCGGAATGGGCGGCACGAGCCCGCCAACTGCGCGAGCACTCGATGAGCGTGTCGGCTACGGATCGCCATTCCTCGGTGCTCGCGCCGCCGGAAGAGTACCGCGAGATCGGATTCAACTTCCGGATGACCGACTTGCAGGCAGCCGTGGGAATCGTTCAGTTGGGTCGGCTCCAGGCCATCGTCGAACGTCGCCGTGAAATTGCGGCGGGGTATGCGGCCGCGCTCGCCGAGATTCCCGGTCTGCGAGCCGTGGCCGACCCCACCTGGGGTACGACGAACTTCCAGTCCTTCTGGCTGGAAGTCGGCCCGGAGTACGCGCTCGACCGTGAGCAACTCCTGGAGCGCCTGGCCGTCGCCGACATTTCCGCGCGACGCGGCATCATGGCCGCGCATCGGCAGCCCGCGTACCTCGGGCACGATGGCGGCACCGCGACTCTCACCGCAACCGAACATCTCAACGACACCACCCTGATCCTGCCCATCTATCACCAGCTGACGAAAGACGATCAGAAACGCGTCATCGCGGTCCTTGAGCTCGAGGATGCGATCGCCCATGCCTGAAATCCTGCTCGTCGGAGCCAGCGGACTGGCCCGGGAGGTGCTCAGCCTGCTGCGCATCCAATCGGACCCGCGCAGCGTTCTTTTCCTTGACGACCGGCCCGACCTGTGGGGTACCTCGATCGATGGCGTCCTCGTCGGAGGGGGCCTGGCGGAAGTCACGACTCACCCGACCGCGCAGATCGTCCTCTGTGTCGGGCGAGGGGCAGCTCGGTCAGCGATCGCCGACCGGCTTGTCGAGCTCGGAGTGTCGGACGGGCGATATGCCCGGATCATTCACCGCTCGGTCGAGATCCCCGACTCGTGCCGCGTGGGGGCCGGCAGCATCCTGCTCGCGGGCGTTGTGCTGACCACTGACGTGCACCTCGGCGACCACGTCGTTGTCATGCCCCATGTGACTCTCACACACGGCAATCGAGTGGATTCCTTCGCCACGCTGTGCGCCGGCGTCACCCTGGGAGGCGACGTGCACGTCGGCTCGGGCGCCTACCTCGGTATGAACGCGAGCGTGCGGGAGCGCACCGGAATCGGACGGCGTGCGGTGCTGGGTATGGGAGCGGTCCTGACGCAGGATTTGCCGGCGGAGGAAACGTGGGTGGGCGTTCCTGCCCGCCGTCTGGAGGGGGCACGAGTATGAAGGTTCCGTTCATTGATCTTGCCGCGCAGCAGGCCGAGATCGCCGAGGAGGTACTGCCGGTTTGGGCGCGTTTGTTCTCTACGGCGGGATTCATCGGCGGTGAGCAGGTCGCCGCGTTTGAACGCGAGTACGCCGAGTTCATCGGTGTCGGCTATTGCGTGGGAGTGGGCAACGGTACCGATGCAGTCGAGCTGGCTCTGCGTGCCGCGGGCGTGCTGCCGGGCGACGAGGTCATCATCCCCGTGAACACCTTCATCGCCACTGCCGAGGCGGTCTCCCGCATCGGTGCCGTGCCCGTGTTTGTGGACGTCGACCCTGACTATCTCCTCATTGACCCGGCCGCCGTCGAGGACGCCATCACGCCGCGCACGCGTGCGATCGTCCCGGTACACCTCTACGGGCAGACCGCTCCCATGGATGCGATCATCCCGCTGGCCGAGCGGTACGGGCTCGTCATTGTGGAAGATGCCGCGCAGTCGCAGGGCGCATTCTCGACCGCCGGCAGAGCCGGTGCGCTCGGCCGCGTTGCCGCCACGAGCTTCTATCCGGGAAAAAACCTCGGAGCTGCCGGCGATGCCGGAGCCGTGCTCACCGACGACCCGGCGGTCGCGGAATTCGTGCGGAACCTGGGTGCCCACGGCAGCTCGGTGAAGTATGTGCACGATCGTGTGGGGATGAACTCGCGTCTCGACGCCGTGCAGGCCCCCGTCTTACGCGCCAAGCTGCGCCGTCTGGACGCGTGGAATGCCGCGCGTCGGGTCGCCGCCGCCCGCTATGCGGAGCTGCTCGCGGATGTACCCGACGTGCGCGTGCCGCGCGTGCGTCCCGGTAACGAGGACGTGTGGCACCTCTACGTTGTGCAGGTGGAGGAGCGCGACCGCGTGCTCGCCGAGCTGGGTGCCGCGGGTGTGGGTGCGGGCATCCACTACCCGACGCCGCTGCACCTCACGGCCGCCTACGCCGGCCTCGGCTACCGCGAAGGTGAGTTCCCGGTTGCGGAAGCGGCGGCCGAGCGCATCCTCTCGCTGCCGATGTTTCCGCACCTCACGGCAGACATGCAGACCGTTGTCGTCTCAGCGCTCACGATGGCCACGACCCTGGCCGGCGTCACGCAATGAACGGTGAATCGGCGCTCAGAGTGCTGGTGCATCTGAACAGCCTTGAGCTGGGAGGAACCCAGATCAATGCGGTGGATCTCGCGGCCCAGATGCGCAGTCGCGGCGTGGAGTCCATCCTGATGGGAGCACGCGACACCATTCCGGATGGCCCGTCACTGATCGAGGTAGCGGCGGCGCGTGATCTGGAGATATGTCTGTACGACCCTGCGCCGACGATCACACAGCGCGCACGCCAGATCACCGACCTGGTGCGCCAACACCAGATCAACCTCGTTCACGTCTACGGTTCGTGGGGCGGTGGCGCCCGGCCGACCTACTGGGGACCATCACTGTTCGCCCGGACGCCGTGGGTTCAGACGGTCTATGAGATGAGCGTGTCACCCAAGCTTCACCGACATATGCCGATGATCGTCGGAACGGGCTACCAACGTGATGAACAGCGTGATCGTCCGGGTCGGACTATTCTCATCAGTCCCCCCGTCGATCTGCTGGAGAATGCCCCAGACGCTCACGACGGCGCGGATTTTCGCCTGGCACATCAACTCGGGGACGGTCCGCTGCTGGTCATCGTCAGCCGGCTCGACGCCAGCATGAAATCAGTGCCCACTCTCGTCGCCATCGACGCCATGCGTGTGCTCGCTCCAACCGGGGCGACCCTCGCAATCGTTGGTACCGGCGACAACATGGCAGCAATCCAGTCTCGAGCTGACGTCGTCAACGAGACTGTCGGCAGGGATGTCGTCCGGCTCGTCGGGCCGCTGGTCGACCCGAGACCGGCATATGCTGCGGCCGACATCATGCTGGGAATGGGTGGCTCTGCTGCGCGGTCGCTGGCATTCGCGAAGCCGCTCGTCGTGCAAGGCGAGGCAGGATGGTCATTGCTCTTCGAACCCTCGTCCGCGGAGACCCTTGCCCGGTCCAGTTTCTGGAGCCCCGATGCAGTTCCCGACGCTGCGGCACGCCTTGCTGCGACAATCGCCCCCCTTCTCGCTGACACCCAACGGCGCAGCGAACTCGGAAGTTTCGGCCGGGCTTTCGCTCAGGAAAGGTTCGCCCTCACGGCAATGTCTGACCGGCTGATTGATTTCTATCGGACAGCCCAGGGTGAGTACACGGTCGGAGATTGGATCGCTGACCTCCCGCTCGAAGGGCGAACGCTCGCGGCGAAGATCGTTCGTGTGGCTCGACAGGCGCTCCGTCCCGCACCGACTCCGGCGGGGGTCTTGTGATGGGCGCCGACGGGCAGAAGAGCGCCCTCGGTATCGCCGTGCCTGGCGTGGCCTCCCGAGCGTGCGCTCGAGCGAGCGCGCTGATGCTCGGCTTTGCAAGTGGCGTGATTGGGACGCTGCCGCCCCGAGTGCGATACGGGTATGTGCACCGATTCGCGGGGGTACTCCTGCACAAGCCGCTACGGTCATTGCCCGCACTCGACGTCGTTCCGAGATCGGTGTCGACCGTGCCTGTCGCGCAGGGCGGGGATCTGACGTGCGTTCTGGGCGTGGGCGCAATAGATATCGGCGGAATCGGTTCCGTCGTCGAGTTGCTCGCCACGCACCTGTCGGCGCGGGGCGTCGAACCGGCCGTCGTCTGCTGTGGCGACGGGGTGCGTGCACGACGCATCCGCGCCCTGGGGATCGATGTGCGCTCAGTCGACGACCACGCGTCAGCCGTCCGCGCTTTCGCGGAGCTCCGCCCGGACGTTATTCAGCTCCACGGTTCGCCGGCCTTCATAGAAGCTGCCGCCCGCGAGACGGGGGTACCGGTCGTGCCGGTGATGCACAACACGGAAATCCATGTTTCTCGTGCCCGCTGGCGCAGATTCTCGAATGTACTCAGGCAGTCATCCTCTGCGATTGCCGTCAGCGAAATTGTGCGCGCTTTCCACGCGGCGCGGGTGGCGACGCCTCTTCGGTCCCGGATCGTCGTGATCCCCAACGCAGCGCCGGGCTTGGGCGCGCTCAGCGCGCAGCAGCGCAGGGCCGCTAGAGACCTCCTCGAAGAGGCCGTCGGTGGACATTTTGGCGATGACGTGGTCTTCGTGTGCCTCGCGAGGTACGACGCCCAAAAGAATATCGTGGGAACAGTGGCATCGTTTCTGGCGTGCGTGTCGACAGGTGTACCGGCACAGCTCGTGGTTGCGGGCGAACCATCGGACTGGGTCGAGTTCCGGCGAGCCGACGCGATACGACGCGGAAGTCGCAATCCTGACCGGGTTCATTTGCTCTCGACATCGGACGCACGTTCGCTCCTCGGTGGCGCTGATGCCTTCGTGCTCAACTCATTCTTCGAGGGATGGCCCGTTGCCGCCACCGAGGCGTGGGCCGCTGGTCTGCCGCTCCTTCTGAGCGATGTGGGTGGCGCCCGTGAGCTCGTGGCGCGCGATCCCGAGCGTTCGGTTCTCATCTCCAACGCGTCGGGCAATGCGAACGAGGTGACCGACGCGCGCGTTGAACACACGAGGTGGCACGCACGGCACCAGAGCAACTCCTCCGAGCTCGGGGACGCCGTCCAGAAGGTTGTCACCACGGTGCTTCGAGAACGTGAGGTGCCAGTCCCCCCACGAGAAATAGTGGACGGGGTCGCCACCATGATCGATGCTCATGTCCGCGTGCTGCGCGATGCAGCACGCGCTACTCCTGCAGGCGGATCGAAGCCAGTGGGTCGACGACCCGGGGAATACTCGCAACGGACGGTGACGACATGAGTCGAGTGGCTCCCCGCGTTGTGCCGTTCGGCCAACTCCCCGTGAATGAAAGGTCCTCGAGATGACTCCGACGCTTCCCTCTATCGGCGAGCATTCTCGTCAGCTCGGCTCCCGGGTCACCCGGGCTACCGGCATTCTTCGCACGGAAGGTCCTCGTGTGCTCGCCCAGCGCCTCGCACGTTACTCCTAC
>NZ_JPRS01000036.1 GCF_000738085.1 Cryobacterium sp. MLB-32 | reverse complement strand
TCGTGGATTTGCTTCTTCGACCGCACCGGACGCCGTGTATATGGCGCTTGGCGCCGGGCTTCTTATGTTCGCGGCCTTGGCGCTCACGCCATGGCTTCGTCCGATCTGGCTTCGACTGATCGCCGCACTTGGGCTTTCCGTCCTGCTGGCCGCTTACTGGGTCTGGTTTCACCTCTTCTCCTACTGAAGCGATGATGCGGCCACGGTTTGCTCGGGGGAAAACGATGCCAGCCTACGCGAGGTCGTTTGTCAGGGCCGGAAAGCGTCAAGCTGGCTGGAGACGACGCTGACTCAGAACCCGGTCACCAACACTTGCAAACGACTATTCACCGTGACGGGCGACGACTCCGGCAAGGCGCCGATGAAGCGTCCGGACCCTGGCCCGGAACAACCCCTCACACGAAATCTCCGCGAGCCCGCCCGCAAGCGGGACCTCCTGCGGGAATGCCCCGTAAAGACGGGGCCGCGCACACCGTCTGAACGAACTTGTCCCGTTTGCCCTGTCGCGTTAGGAAATCCCGCCAAGGCACGTCAACTGCGACAGGCTGAGGACCGCGTTCGGGTCACGTCTGTTCAAGACGACTGCATGACTTTCAACGAACTTGGGAGCCGGATTGTCCGAAGTGCGTGGCAAAGGTCCGACCTGAACTGTCACACGACGCTGTGGATGGGAGTGCCGTCAGTTGCCGAGATCGCGGTGACAAGCGGTTCGGCGGGTGAGGCAGGGGTACCTTCCGTGAGGAGGGTGCTCTACGGGCAGGCAGAACTAGCTGCTGATTCGAAAAGCAGTCTCGGTATGAATGATAAAAGTCTCGACTACCTCAAGAACTGACACTGAGCATGGGGATGGTCGGGGGTCTGCTTTGGCGAGCCCAATGATGGTGGCAATGCCGCGCATGAACCGGTTATGACGCTCTCTCCGACTGCCGACCCGCTCGCTCTGCTCGACCTCGCTTTCGATCAGGATGTCGCCGAGCTCCTCGATGCGATGCCGGAGGAGCGTGAAGCTGAGTTGTGGTGGGACGCCCATCATTCGACAGGTCTGCAGACAGCCTGGTCGGTCGGTTTTCTGCATGATCTGATCGGAGTCGTTGATGCCGGCGCAAATTTTCCGTTTGCTGTGATCGGTGACCGGAATAGTGGTCGATGGATGCAGCTTTTTGGGACGCCGGCACTTGGGTACTCAGTCGAGCTCAGTACAGACGGCTCGGACAACATGTGGATCTTAGGCGAGCAGGGCGGCGACGGGACGCCGGCGACGATCCAGGGGGCGAAAACTACGTTGATTGCAAGCGGCACCAGATCTTGGGTGTGGAGGCGGCGCACGACGCTCTGGAGAGCTGGGTGCTGAGAGGCGCCACCCCAGAGCGATCGATGGCCGAAATCAAGACCTACTGACCCGCACTGAAAGCCGCCACCGCTCTGAGGATCATTCCTGACGAAGCGGGGGCAGCTTTTTTTGCGCCCCTGACCGCAGTTACACCCCGCCTGTGCGAGACCCCCAAGTCACTGGTAAGCAGTGACCACTCACGTAATGGTCACGCGAATTCCACTATCAAAGCAGTGACTCACCGGGACGTTGGTGCCAGAATCGATGAGGGACTGACATCTAAATAGCTGGTGAAAGTTGCTTTTAGAACTCAGCGGGACGTCAAGAAAAAATAGAATCTAGCACAGTGGGTTCCCGGTTCAAGTCCGGGGGGCACCATCCACAAAAATTCCGCATGTCTTCGGACATGCGGATTTTTTTTGCCCTCACGCCGACCGAAACCGTGCGCTCAGCCGCGGCGCCACGAGTATTCGTTTTCGGGACGGCCGGGCGTGCCGAAGCGGGGAGCCCGCACCACTGCGCCGGTGTCGGCGAGAAACTCGAGGTAGCGTCGGGCGGTGACGCGCGACATGCCCAGGAGCTCGGCGACCTCGGTCGCCGACAGGGGCGAGCGCTCCTGCTGCAGAAACTCGGTCACGCTGTGCAGGGTGTCGTCGGCGAGGCCTTTGGGCCGCGGCACGTCGGTGGGGGAGCGCAGGCTCGCGAAGGCCTGGTCGAGGTCGGACTGCGTCGTCATATTCGAGGTCGACCCGAGCTGTCGGCGGAAGTCCCGATAGCTGACGAGCTTCTTCGCGAAGGTCGCATACGTGAAGGGCTTGATCAGGTACTGCACGACTCCCGCAGCGATCGCGCCCCGCACCGCCTGCAGCTCCCGCACGGCGGTGATCGCAATGATGTCGGTCGCCAACCCGGCCGAGCGGATGCGACGGCTGACGTCGAGCCCGTGCACGTCGGGCAGGTTCATGTCCATCAGCACGAGGTCGATCGGGGTGCCGGCCCGGGCCGCCGCCGTGAGCATGCGCAGTGCCGTCTGGCCGGTTCCTGCGCTCCCCACGAGAACGAACCCGTCGATTCGGCCCACGTACGCGGCGTGCGCCTCCGCCGTGAGGGGCTCATCGTCGACCACGAGCACGCGAATGTCCCGCGTCATGCGGGCACGCGTTCCGTGACCGTAGCCAGCGCGGTGGGGATGGTCACCGTGAAGACCGCGCCATCGCGGCGACCGATCTGCAGCGTGCCACCGAGGCGGATGACGGCCTGTCGCACGAGCGCGAGGCCGAGTCCTCGACCGTATCCGGCATGCTCCTTGGTGCTGTAGCCGAGCCGCTCAACCTGCTCAACGGCATCTGCGTTGACCCCCGGCCCGCTGTCGGCCACCTCGATCACCACCGCCTCGATCGTGCGGCTGACCGTGACGTGCACGGAGCGCGGCGCGGGAGCGGATGCCGCAGCGTCGAGGGCGTTGTCGATCAGGTTGCCGAGCACGGTCACCAGATCCTGCACCGACAGCCCGGAATCGGCGATAGTGCCCGATGCGGTGACCGTGAGCAGGATGCCCAGTTCATTGGCCTGGGCCGACTTTCCCATGATGAGGGCGCTGATCACGGGTTCGTCGACGGAGTTGACCATCTCATCGGTGAGCCGTTGACTGAGCTCGAGATCTGCTGTGGCATAGGCGAGCGCCTGGTCGGTGCGGCCCAATTCCATGAGCGACACGATTGTATGCAACCGGTTGGAGTGCTCGTGCGTCTGAGCCCGGAGGGCGTCGGACAGGGTGCGCATCGACTGCAGCTCGCTGCCGAGGGTTTGCAGGTCGGTGTGGTCTCGAATCGTGGCCACGTGCCCAATGACGGTGGCCTTGTTCCGCGCCGAGGTCGGTGAGGTCATGGCCGGCTCCTGGCTGACCACGAGCACACGCGTCTGGGTGAGGAACACCTCATCATGGGCCGATCGGCCGCTGCCGAACAGCTCGCCCAAGCTCTCGGGCAGGTTCAGTTCGTCGAGCGTCGGTGCCAGGCCGTGCCCCGGCTGTTCCCTCGGGGCGATGCCGAGCAGGCGTGCGGCCTGGTCGTTGTAGAGAACGAGTCGTCCGCCGGGAGCTACGAGGACGAGGCCCTCACGCACCGAATGCAGCACGGAATCGTAGTAGACGAAAAGCTGTGCGAGATGTTCGGGACCCCAGCCGAGGGTTACCCGTTGCAGGTATCGGCCGAGCAAGGCGGACATGAGGGATCCCGCCACGAGCAGGGCGAGCGCCAGGGCGAGCAGCGCCGGCAGCCGCGCGTTCAGGGCAATGGTCACATTGCTCGTGGTGACTCCCGCGGCCACGAGCGCCACGACGGAACCGCCCCCGTCGACCACAGGGACCACCGCACGAACCGATGGCCCGAGCGTTCCCGTGCTGATTTCGGTGAAGGCCTTCCCGCCCAGGGCGGGTTCGATCGCGCCGATATAGTCGGCACCGAGTTCCGCCGGGTTCGGGTGTGTCCACCGCGTGCGGTCGGGGGCCATGATCGTGATGAAGTCGAGGCCGGCGTCATGGGTGACATCGAGGGCGTAGGGCTGCAGCACCGCGGTGGGATCAGTCGAGGAAGCGGCGCTGAGCGTGAGCGGACTATCGGCTATCGTCGTGGCGACCGACAACATCCGCGCCTCGGTTTCCTCGAAGCTCTGATCGCGGGCATCGACGAAAAGTGCGGTGCCGATGAAGGTCGTGAGCACGAAGACGGACAGCGCGTGAGCCACCAGGAGCCGGCGGGCAATGCTCCATTCGCCGTTCACAGTTGGTGCCTTTCGCGTGTTGAACCAGAAACAGGCCTGTGAACAGTATGACCGCAAGCGCGACGAACAGCGTGGTGTCGACCAGTGTGAGACCCAATCAGGACCAGCACGGACCCCAGCCGGGCCCGGAGCGAAACCAGGACAAAGGAGTCTGACATGGCGTCGTCGTCATCCCCCCGCGCAGCGAAACCGCGCAAACGCATTGATCGCTCGCACTACCTCTACATGGCCGTCATCGTGGCCGTTCTGCTCGGCATCGTCGTCGGGCTGGTGTGGGGCGGCCCCGACGGCTTCGCAGTGAAGCTCAAGCCGATGGGTGACGCCTTCGTCAACCTCATCAAGATGATGATCGCCCCGGTCATCTTCTGCACGATCATCCTGGGCATCGGGTCGATCGCCAAGGCGGCCACGGTGGGCAAGGTCGGTGGCCTTGCCCTCGGCTACTTCGTGATCATGTCCACCTTCGCCCTCGGAATTGGCCTCGTCGTCGGCAACATGGTGCACCCGGGAACGGGCCTCGACCTGTCCGATGCGAACTACGTTCCGCCGGCGGCCGCGGAGAGCTCCAACTTCCTGATGAGCATCATCCCGACGACGCTGGTCTCCTCGCTCACCTCGGGCAGCATCCTGCAGACCCTGCTCGTGGCACTCATCGCCGGCTTCGCCCTGCAGCGGATGGGCCCGGCCGGTGTGCCGATCCTGCGGGGAATCGCCCACGTTCAGGCGTTGGTCTTCCGCATCCTCATCATGATCATGTGGCTCGCCCCGATCGGCGCGTTCGGCGCGATCGCCGCTGTGGTCGGTTCCACGGGTATTCAGGCCATCGTGAGCCTGTTCACCCTGATGGGTGCGTTCTACGCCACCTGCGTGGTCTTTATTGTGGTCATTCTGGGCGGTCTCCTGAAGATCGTCACCGGTGTGAACATCTTCAAGCTGATGCGCTACCTCGGCCGCGAGTACCTGCTCATCGTCTCGACCTCGTCGTCTGAGGCCGCGCTGCCGCGCCTCATCGCCAAGATGGAGCACCTCGGCGTATCGAAGCCCGTCGTGGGCGTCACCGTGCCGGTCGGCTACTCGTTCAACCTCGACGGCACAGCGATCTACCTCACCATGGCGTCCATCTTCATCTCCAACGCCATGGGCAAGTCGATGAACCTCGGCGAGCAGGTGGGACTGCTGGTCTTCATGATCATCGCGTCGAAGGGTGCGGCCGGCGTTTCCGGCGCTGGACTGGCCACCCTCGCGGCCGGGCTGCAGTCCCACGCCCCCGAACTCGTGGGCGGCGTCGGCTTTATCGTGGGCATCGACCGGTTCATGTCCGAGGCCCGTGCGCTCACCAACTTCACGGGTAATGCCGTGGCCACCGTACTGATCGGAACCTGGACCCGCGAGATCGACCGTGCGCGGGTGGACCGGGTGCTCTCCAAGCAGGACCCGTTCGATGAGACCACGATGGTGGCTCACCACGGTTTTCAGACCCCCGTCGACGCCGACGCCGCTGTTCTCGCCGAGACGCGCAAGCCGGCCACGATCGGCGCGTAATCGCCGCGTAGCGGGTGACTACGGGTGCCGCCGGGAGGATTCGTCCCCGGCGGCACTCGTCTTTTCGGTACACCAAAATGCCGTGTGCTAGCGTAGAAGACGGTCTTAGAACCTTCACCAGAGCGCGCGCAGGCATGGGGCATCACCGACATCCGGGATGAAATCGCCTGCACGTATGGTGCGGCCCTGACGGACACGATCCCATGATCGGTCCGGCCCACGCCTGGGGAACGGGTGGGCAGGTCACGGTCCACCCGTTCGACATGAGCGAGTACCCGATGCATCGACCCCTGGTCGAGTTCGGCGTACACCGGAGAACATTGACCGCAACTATTGCCGTGAAGGCAGAGCACCTGTACAAAGCGTTCGGACGCCGTCCGCACGAGATCGTGAAGCAGCTTGTGGCCGGTAAAAGCCGCGCCGAGGTTGCGCACCTGGGTACCGCCGCCGTCATCGACGCATCCTTTGAGGTGAAACGTGGCGAGATCTTCGTCGTGATGGGACTGTCGGGTTCCGGCAAGTCGACCCTCATCCGCATGCTCAACGGCCTGTGGGATGCCACCTCCGGCTCCGTCACTGTGGGGGACACCGACATCACCGGCATCTCCGCTGCGGAGCTCCGCGAGGTTCGCCGCACGAGCGTCTCCATGGTCTTCCAGCACTTCGCGCTGCTGCCGCACCGCACGGTGATCGACAACGTGGCCTACGGCCTCGAGATTCAGGGAATGCCCCGGACCGAGCGCCTCGCCAAAGCCCAAACGATCATTGACCTCGTCGGCCTGGCCGGCTGGGCAGACAGCCTGCCTGCGGAGCTTTCCGGTGGAATGCAGCAGCGGGTCGGCCTCGGCCGTGCTCTCGCGGCCGACACCGACGTGCTCCTCATGGACGAGGCGTTCAGCGCCCTTGACCCGCTCATTCGCCGTGAAATGCAGGAGCAGCTCATCGAGCTGCAGGCAGCCCTCGGCAAGACGATCATCTTCATCACCCACGACCTCAACGAGGCCATGTTCCTCGGTGATCGCATCGCCGTGATGCGCGACGGTCGAATCGTGCAGATCGGGACCCCGGAGGAAATCCTCACCGACCCCGCCAACGACTATGTCGCCCAGTTCGTGCAGGACGTCGACCGGGCCCGAGTGCTGACCGCCGCGAGCGTGATGGAACCCGTTCGTTCGGTCGTCACGATAAACGCCGGCCCACGTGCGGCTCTGCGCACGATGCGCGACCTGCAGACATCCGTCACCTTCGTGGTGAACCGAGACCGTACCTTCGCCGGGATCGTTCGTGACCGTGACGTTCTCACCCAGGTGAAGGCCGGCGATACCGACCTGAGGGCGATCATCCGTGACGATGCGACAGCCGTCGCACCGGACAGCCCACTCGTCGACCTCGTCGAGCCCTCCGTCGAGAGTGATCTGCCGATGGCTGTGGTCGATGCGAAGAACCGCCTTCTGGGTGTCATTCCCCGGGTCACGCTGCTCGCGGCGCTCGGAAACGTCTCCACGACCACGGGCGAACAGCCCGTGATTGAGCCTCCCGCCACTATTTCCGTCAGCGTGATCACCGAAACCCTGCGCGACACCGCGCTGGAAGGAGCCGAAGCGTGAACGAGTTCCGACTTCCCCTCGGCGACCTGGTCGAGGTCTTCGTTGATTTTCTCACCGAGCACCTAGGGTTCATATTCGACTTCATCCGCTTCATTTTCGCCGGAGCCTTTGAATTTGTCGATCTTGTGCTGGTGTCCCCACCGTTCTATGTGATCCTCGCCCTCGCGGCAGGGCTTGCCCTGATCACGCGCGGCTGGAAGTTCTTCGCCGGCACCATCATCGGGCTCCTGTTGATCGTGGGAGTGGGCCAGTGGGAAAACGCCATGGACACGCTCGCGCTTGTGCTCGTCGCCAGCCTGATCGCGATGGCCGTGAGCATCCCGTTGGGTATCCTGGCCGCCAAGTCGCAGGTAGCCTCGGCAATCATTCGGCCGATTCTTGACTTCATGCAGACGATGCCCGCATTCGTCTACCTGATTCCGGCGCTCATTCTCTTTGGTCTCGGCGAGGTCCCGGGAATCGTGGCGACGATCATCTTCTCCCTGGCGCCCGGCGTCCGCCTGACCGAACTGGGGATCCGCGGGGTCGACCCTGAGGTCGTCGAAGCCGGCTCGGCCTTCGGCGCCTCACCGGGCCGAATCCTGCGGCAGATCCAGCTCCCGCTCGCCATGCCCACCATCATGGCCGGCATCAATCAGGTCATCATGCTGTCACTTTCGATGGTGGTGATCGCCGGAATGGTCGGCGCCGGCGGTCTGGGTCAACAAGTCATCACGAGCCTGAACCGTATTGATATCGCGTTGGGCTTCGAGGCCGGACTGGCCGTCGTGATCCTGGCGATCTTCCTCGACCGGCTGACCGCTGCGCTCGGCAAGGGCAGCACGCCGATCGGCCGCATCCTCGCAGCACGCCGGAGCCGCACGTCTGGTTCGCCCGCAGCAACACACGCCGCACCGGCGCCCGTCGAACCTTCCGGCGAACCGGTGCGAGCCTAACCCACACACTCACGAGTGCGAGAGCACCCGTGTCCAGAGGCGGCGTGTCACAGCCTAGAGACACACCGCCTGCACCAAGAGCCAACCCTGCCGCCGTTCAGACGGCAAGAATGGAAAAAGCATATGAAGATACGTTCCAAGTCATTTCTCGCAGCCGGAGCGGTGAGCCTTCTTGCGCTCACCGGTTGTGCCGCAGCAGAGCCGCAGGCCGTCGAAACAGTCGGTGGCGGAAACGACGACCAGAAGAAGCTGAGCCTGGCCGTTTTCAACGGTTGGGACGAGGGCGTCGCGGTCTCCGAACTGTGGAAGCACATCCTCGATGAAAAGGGCTACAACGTCGAGCTTGAGTACGCCGCCGTCGCACCCATCTTCCTCGGCATCTCCGAGGGCGACTACGACTTCACCATGGATGTCTGGTCTCCCGGAACTCACGCGGACTACCTCGCCGAGTATGGCGCCGACATGGTCGACCTCGGAGCCTGGAACGACCAGTCCATGCTCACCGTCGCCGTGAACGCCGATGCTCCGATCGATTCCCTCGCCGAGCTGGCCGCCAACGCCGACCTCTTCGACAACCGTATCGTGGGTATCGAGCCCGGCGCCGGACTCACCACGGCCACCACGGAGCGCGTCATTCCGACGTATGGCCTCGAAGGCATGGACTTCATTACGTCCTCGACCGCTGCCATGCTCACCGAGCTGACCACGGCCCTCGATAACGGCGACAACATCGCCGTGACGCTGTGGGAGCCGCACTGGGCTTATGGCGCACTGGACATCAAGACGCTTGAGGACCCCGAGGGCACTCTGGCAGACGTTGAGAGCCTGCACTCCTACGGCAAGACCGGTTTTGCGTCGGACTTCCCTCAGGCCGCGACGTGGATCGGGGACTTCAAGATGGACCTCGACCAGCTCGGCTCGCTCGAGACGGCCATGTTCGTTGACTACGACGGCCAGGAGTACGAGCCCATTGTTGCGCAGTGGATTGCTGACAACCAGGACTACGTCGACTCGCTGACCAGCTAGCAGTTGCACGCGGTCGATGACCGCGCGAAGGGCCCGTGTCGTTTCCGACACGGGCCCTTTCTGCGTGCAGACATGATGCTGCGGCGGCCTGAACCTGACGCGGCCGCTGACCGCGCACGAAGGGCCCGTGTCGAGGTGACACGGGCCCTTCGTCGTGCAGGGTGTTGCGCGTGGGGCGGCTCGAAGCAGTCGAGTCGGCCACGGCCTACCGTCGTTTAGGCGGCGTCGAGCTCACTCACCTGCTGGATCCAGCCGTCAAAGAGCGCCTCATCGAGATCGTCGATGCTGCGCAGTTTGAATTCGGCCATCTCGGCGGAACCGCTCGCATTGAGCTTGCCGGAATCATCCTTGATGGCCTGACCTCGCCAGAACAGCACGGTGACGAACGTCGGATAGGCCTTGAAGCCCGCAACCGGAACTCCGTCATCCAGCCAAACGGGATGCCCGTGCCACATCTCCGTGGAGGTCTCCGGCAGCCCGATGTCCAGCTTCGCGCGCAGCGCGGTGACGACGGCGGCGAGGGGCCCTGTCGGCCTGGCAACGTAGGCGTCCATTGTCGTTGGCGCCGCTACGGGAGTCGTCATGGCGGGGAGATCGGAAGATGTGGTTTCCAGCGTGGATGTCAGGTGATCCTCTTTCTAATTATGGGTCTATGAACTTCCACCCTGTCACGGATTCACTCTGGCTGTCTGGGTGCCTGCTCAGGAAGTGGCAATCAGGAAGGCGTTCAGCTCGGCGGTGATCTGCTGGGCCACCGCATCGGAGGGGATGGTTGCGGTGCCGTCGCCGGGCTGTACACCGAAGGCTCCGAAGCTGGCATGGTTGGCGCCAGCGATCTGCACAAACCGCGTATCGAGGGGCAGTAGATCGCTCGTCTCGGTGATTTTCGCCGGCGTGCTCAGCCCGTCGTTGCTGCCGGAGATGCTGAGAACGGGTACGCCGGAATCACTGATGCTCGATGCGCAATAACTGGCGAAGAGAACAAGGCCGGAGACCTTCGGATCGGGGGAGTCCACGAGCATGCAGGCGCGCACGCCGCCAAGGGAATGGCCACCCACGTACCACGTCGACACGTTCGGCGCCGCGGAGGTGAATGTGCTGAGGGGCCGCTGGTCGAAGAACGCAAGGTTGAGCGTGGGCTTGGTGATCACGACCGTGGCACCGCTGGCCTCAACGGTTCCCGCGAGCGGTGCGAGGTAGGCGTAGGGATCGACGCGGGCGCCGGGAATGAAGACGAGGCCCACACCGGATGCCGCTTCCGTCGGCGCAATCACGACCGACGTCGGCGTATCGGTCACCGTGACCGCCGTGCTCTGCAGCACCGCGGCCGCCGGTCCGCGCTCGGCGACCATGGGCGTGTTCGCCCACACCAAGAATCCGGTGAGAACAAGCGTGAGGGCGGCGAGGCCGAACACTCCGGTACGGCGCGCGCCGCGGGCAATACGGTGCCGCCGCCCGCTCATGGCTAGGCCGCCGGGGTGGGTGCCGTGCCGAGGATGTCGACGACGAAGACCAGGGTGTCGGTGCCGGAGATACCGGCCTGACTGTTGCCTGCGTCGCCGTAGCCCTGAGCGGGGGGAATGACCGCCAGAACCTGCGAGCCCACTGTCTGTCCGACGAGGGCGTCTCCGAAGCCGGTGACGACCTTGTCCGTGGCGAACGCCGCCGGGCCCGCGACATTCCATGACGAGTCGAAGGTCTTTCCGGTTGCCCACACGACCCCGGTGTATTCCACGGACACGGTGTCACCTGCGGCGACGACCGCGCCGTCACCCTTCTTGAGGGTGGAAATCTTCAGATCGCTCGGCGCATCCGTGTCGGGGATGCTGATCGTCGGCTCGCCGTTGTCGGCGAGCGCCACCGTGGGAAGTCCGGGCTCCACGGGCTGGTCGACGCCGGTTGCCTGAGTGGCCTGGATGCCGTTGATGTCGATCACGAAAACCATGGAGTCCTCGGCGCCGAGGCCGAGGCTGGTCCATCCCTTGTCACCGAATCCATCGGAGGGCGGCATCACGGCGACGACCCGGTCGCCGGCGACCGAGCAATTCACGGCGCGAACCAGTCCGGGAACGTAGCTGTCGGCGACGCTGAGGGATACCTGGGAGGCATCCGCTCCGTAGCCGGTGGAATCGATCTTCTCACCCGTCGCACCGTTGAATGCGGTGAAGGAAACCTGAACCACAGAGCCGACCGTCGTCGTGGTATCGCCATCGCCCTTGATGGCGACCGTGCGCTCCGTGGCGGTGGTCTTGAGAGGCGAGTCGAAGGTGACGGTGGGTTCCGCGCCGAAGTCGCCCGTCACGGAGATCGCGTCAGACGTCTTTCCGGAATCCGTGCAGTTGGCCGTGGCTGACGCGGGGTCGGCACTGGTTGTCGCTGCGGGCGTACCGCTACTGCCGCTGCACGCGGTGAGGGCAAGTGACAGGCCGAAGATGGTCAGGAGGATGGGAAGTTTTTTTGACACAGGATTCTTTCTACGCGAAGGATGTCTCCACCAACACTCCCACGTTGTGGCTTCGAGCAGGCTGACAGCGCCGGTCAGTCGTCGAGTCCGCGCGCGGCCAGTGCTTCGCCGAGGGCGTCCGCGGCATAGAGGGACCGCACCACGACGGGCACTGCGAGCGCAAGCAGGGATCCGTGGGTGCCGCGCGCCTTGCGGGCCTCGAGCACCTCTTTCACGATGTCGGTGACGAGGGGGATGCACCGGATGGTCAGGGCCACGAGGAGTCCGATCCGTTCGGAATCGATCCAGCGCGCGAAGGGTTTGAGGAGCGTCTCGAACGCCTCGAGAACGGCGGTCACGGTGGTCGTGAGGGTGAAGAGCGCGGCGAGGGCGACCGCGAGCAGCAGACGGCCGGCCATCAGCCCGGCCACCACCCACCCCGCCAGGAGGCCCTGCACCGGCACGGCGATGACGAGCAGCCAGAGGATGGGAACGACCTGCGCGGCCGCGGCACGCACGGGAACCCGGGCGATCAGAAAGAGGGTCACCACGCCACCGGCCGCGAGACCGAGCGGGGCCAGACTGTCGAACGAGCTGAGGGCCAGCACCGCAATCGACAGCATGAGCAGTTTGAGCAGCGTGGGAGCGCGGTGCACGATCGAGGTGCCCGGGCTGTAGAGGCCGATCACGACACGAGCGTCCGATAGGCCGACAGCGCCTTCGACGGATGTGCGTCGGCCACGACTTCGCCTTCGTCGATGACGATCACGCGGTCGAAGCGTTCGAGCAACTCGAGGTGGTGCGTCACCATGACGACCTGCTGGGCCAGGGTCTCGAGCAGTTCGGAGATACGCCGGGCATTGCGTGCATCGAGGAGGGTGGTGGGCTCGTCTGCCACGACGATCGCCGGTTCCGACACGAGCACGGCGGCGAGGGCGAGGAGCTGCTTCTGCCCGCCGGAGAGACGGTGCGCGGGGTGCTCGGCATGAGCCGTCAGCCCGAAGCGTTCGAGAGTCGTCGCCGTGCGTTCGGCGATCTGCTCGCTCGTGAGTCCTCGGCGACGCAGAGTGAAGGCGACATCCTCCTGCACCGTGGGCATCACGATTTGATTGTCGGGATTGGTGAACACGAAGCCCACCCGTCGGCGCACGTCCTTGCCCCGGCGCGCCACGTCGAGCCCGTCGACGGTTACGGTTCCCTCGCGCGGCACGACGAGCCCATTGATCATTCGGGCGAGGGTAGATTTGCCCGAGCCGTTGGCGCCCACGATGCCGATGCGGTGTTCGGTGAGGGTGAGGTTGATGCCCCGCAGGACCGTCCGCTCGCCGAAGGCGTGCGATACGCCGTCGAACGTGATCGTGCCCACGAGCTACGGAGCTGTCGTGGTTGTGGTTGGCACCGCCGCGGCATCCGTTGAGTCACTCCGGCGGCTTCGGCGCACGATTAGACCGGGGTAGGCGCGGTGCACTTGGCCGGCCACGAGAACCGTGACGACGACCTTGAGGATGTCTCCGGGGATGAACTTGGCGCTGTCGAGGGCGGCCACCCAGAGGGGGAGCCCAAGGTTGACGGCGGTCACGGGGATGCCGAGAAGGTAGACGACGAGGATGCCGCCGAGTGCCGTCGCGCCCAGGGCCGGCCAGAGCCGGTACCTCGGCAGCAGGCGACCGGTGAGGTACCCGATCAGCAGAGCGCCCAGAAGCCACCCGTACAGGTAGCCCGCCGAGGGGCTCGTGGTGAACCAGACCAGGCCGCCGCGCCCGCCGGACAGCAGAGGCAGACCGGCCGCGGTCAGCGCGAGCAGCAGGAGTACCGCGAAGAAGCCTTGCGGGCGCCGAGCACGGCTCCGGCGAGCATGACGCCGAGCGACTGGAAGGTGAGGGGAACCGCGACGCCGCCGAGTGCCAAGGCTCCCGGCAGTCCCAGTGCGGCAATGAGAGCGGCGAAGATGGCGATCTGAGCGAGATCGCGGGCGGAGAGTGTGCGTACTGACATGATTCTCAATCTAGGATTCGCCTGCCGGGCGTTTCCGGAGAAAACCTCCAAAATAACGTAGGGAAGTCTGTACGGCCGTGCAGGTGTTCACCGCTTGGGTGCGGCACTGACCACGGTGGAGCTCGCAACGATGGCGTCGGCCGCCCGCACGAGCGCGAGATGCGACAGGGCCTGCGGCGTATTTCCGGCCTGGCGCCCGTTCGTCACGTCGTATTCTTCGGAGAGCAGACCCACGTCGTTCACGAAACCCACGAGCCTGTCCATGAGCGTCGTCGCGTCGCTCAGTCGATCCGACAGGGCGTACTGCTCGACGAGCCAGAATGAGCAGGCAAGAAACGGGTGCTCGCCCGGTGCCAGCCCGTCGACGGATGCCTCGGTGCGATAGCGCAGCAGCAGCCCGTCGCGCAGGAGGTCTGCTTCGATCGCGGCGACAGTGCCGAGCATGCGCGCATCGGTGGGTTTACAGAAGCCCACCTGCGCGAGAATCAGGAGCGAGGCATCCACTTCCGTGCCGCCGAATGATTGCGTGTAGCTGTTGCGCTCGGTGCTGAAACCGCGCAGCTCAATGTCCTGTCGCACCTCGTCGCGCAGGGCCGTCCACGTCTCGAGCGGGCCGTCGAGGCCGAACTCCGTGATTCCGCGAACCGCGCGATCGAACGCGGCCCACACCATCACCCGCGAATGCGTGAATTCCCGTGCCGGTCCACGGACCTCCCAGATACCCTGATCGGCGCGGTGCCAGTTCTCCTCGAGAAAATGCATGAGTGCGCGCTGCAGGGGCCACGAGAATTTCGTCTCACCGACTCCGGCGATCCGGGCAGCGTGGAGGGCGACCATGACTTCGCCAATGACGTCGGCCTGAAACTGGCTCACGGCACCGTTTCCGACGCGCACCGGGGCGGTGCCGCGATAGCCGGGCAGGCTCGTGAGCTCGCGCTCGGGAAGATAGCGCTCGCCGGAGAGCCCGTACATGATCTGCACGTCTTCGGGGTCGCCGGCTATCGCGCGCAGCAGCCAGGCCCGCCAATCTTCGGCTTCGCTTTCGTAGCCGTGCGACAGCAATACCTCGAGAGTGAGGGATGCGTCTCGGAGCCAGACGTAGCGATAATCCCAGTTGCGCGAGCCGCCGAAGTCTTCCGGGAGGGAGGTCGTTGCCGCCGCAACGATACCGCCCGTATCTTCATGGGTGAGCGCTCGCAACACGAGCATCGAACGCAGCACCTCGTCTTGATAGGGCCCCTGATGGCTGCAGTTGCCCGCCCAGGAACTCCACCATGCGTTCGTCCTGGTCAGCTGGGCGTCAACGTCCACCGCAGAGGGGAGGGGACGTTCGGATTGATACCAGGACATCTGGACATCGACGGTTTCGTCGGCGGAGACCGTGAAGTTGGCGACGTGCCGATGGTCTTCCGCGTGCAGCCGTGGACCCCGAATGACAACGGCGTCGGGGCCGGCTACCGCGATGAGCCCGTGTGCACCCTCGTTCGTCAGCTGCCGCACCCAGGGGAGTGTCGAGCCGTAACCGAATCGCATGCGCAGGTCCTGCCGCATCTCCACGCTCCCCGTGATGCCTCGCACGCGGCGCACGAGGTCTGCCCGCCGATCGCCGTGCGGCATGAAGTCCAGTACTTCGACGCTGCCGTTCCTGGTCGTCCACGTGGTCGACAGGATGAACGTGTCACCCACATAGGAGCGGGTGCAGGTGGCATCGTCATCCTTGGGTGCGAGCAGCCAGCGGCCATGGTTCTCTGTGCCGAGCAGGGCCCCGAACATCGATGCGGAGTCGTAGCGCGGCAGGCACAGCCAATCGATGCTGCCGTCGCAGCCGACGAGCGCTGCGGTGTGGCAGTCGCTGATGAGTGCGTAGTCCTCGATGTTGAGCGGCATCAGTCCATGATGTCAGAGGTGCCAGACCGTGGGCTCGGCCTGAGGAGGTGGTCAGGCAACGGGGTGGTCAGGCAACGGGGTGGTCAGGCGACGAGTTTGGCCTGAGCGTCTGTGGATCGAGCGTCTCTCGAGGAGGGTACCGTGACCGGTCCGGTCACAGTCGCCCGCTCGGGCTCGGCCCAGACCGAAATCGGCCCAGGGGTCCACGACAGGGCCGTGGGTTCAATGATGGCGTCGCTCACCACGGCTGCTGCCCGTGCCTTCGACAGGCGTTTGGCTGGCGTTGCGACAACGACGGTCGACGGTTCATCGCCGGGTGCGGCCTTGGCGGCACGGAGTGTCAGCGCCAGGTCTGTCGCGATCTGTTCCGACTTGAGGCCGTGAAAAATGATATCGGTATCGTCGGACCGGCGGGGGACCAGCGTCCACAAGCCGTTGACGCCCACCAGATCCGCGAGCTTGTCGTGCAGGAGTTCGAGGATGCGCTCGTCACTCAACTCGGGCGCGGGGGCCACAACAACTGCGGCTGCGACACGACGTCGACGACCAAACATCTCAAGCCCCTTTCAGGCGGAACACTGCTCTATACATAGTCTCAAGGACAAGCGGTGTTCACCCCGGCCGGACACGCCGAGAATCAGCGGGTCATTCCTCAATTCTCCGTTTATTCGCGTCTTCGATCACGGTGCCGATCGCAACGGCGGCGCTCAGCGCCCAGCCGAGCCAGAGCATCACGAGCCGCCAGTCGCGCGGCCCATTACGGGTCGCCTGCACAGTGTTCCATCCACCGGCAATCACGCCGATCATCGCACTGCTGAAAATGAACTTTCGCATGAGGGCCTCCGGCGCCAACAGTACCCGTCCTGCGCAATCGTCGGTGAATGTGACCCATTCGGTGCCGGGAGTGTCGATCGGCTACTCGTCGTCTTCGTGTTCGGTGTCGGGGCGCGCACCCGTCCCCGTCGGCCGGGGAGCGGGCGCCACCCGAGCCGTGTGGCGACGTGCGAAGGCGAGCGTTTCACGCAGCAGATCGCGTCGTTCTTGTTCTGTTTTCGCCTTGCGCGTGTTGACCTCGGCCACGATTGCCCCGGTCCATCTGGCGGTCGCGAGCATGGTGAGCACCTCCGCGACGGGCTCGTTCCCCTGCCCCGGAAGCAGATGCTCGTCGTAGACCCTGCCGTCCTCGAGCGATCCGGAGCCATCACAGAGGTGCACGTGTCGCAGTCGGCTGCCGAGCGCGGTGGCCATCTCGAGGCTGTCGTATCCGCTGAGGGCGCAGTGAGAGAAGTCGAGGGTGACGGCGTCGCAGTCCATGGTCGTGGTGTCCCATGAGGGCGAATAGGCCTTGAACCCCTTGCCGGCGAACGACCACGGAAACATGTTCTCCACGGCGATGTCGACCCCCGTCTCTGTGCTGATGTCCCGCACGAGGTCGAGGAAGTTTTCGGCGTATCCCGCCTGCCAGCGGAACGGAGGATGCACCACGACAGTGGACGCTCCCACGTCGCGGGCCAGTTGGGCCGAGCGTTCGAGCTTGACGTGGGGATCCCGCCCCCACACGAAGTGCGTCAACAGCAGCACCGGGGCGTGAATTGAGAGGATGGGCAGGCTATAACGGCGGGACAACTGCAGCAGGCTGGCGGCGTCCTGGGTGCCCTCATCGCGAGTGACCATGACCTCAATGCCATCAAACCCGGCCTCCTTCGCGAGACGAAAGGCGTGCTCCGTAGCAAGGGGGTAGACGCAGGTGGTGCTCATTCCAATGCGTATCATTCGCGTCAGCATAGTCTCCGACGATTAACCCCCGGGGGTGTCTAAAAAAGACCGTCCCCACCAGCCATTCAGCGGCATCCTGATATCCTGTGGAGTGCAGCACAGGCGTGCACCACGGGTGCACCCGGAACGGACGCCTCATTTCTCCCTCAGCCGAACCCGCCCAGCCAGCCGCACGCGCGCAACCAGAAACACCGGTCGAGCCTGCGAACGTCGGAGCTTTCACCTTCGTCGCCGTGTCCAATCGTCTCCCCGTTGACTTCGATGAGGGGGCGGACGGCAGCACGCTCTGGCGTAAATCTCCCGGGGGTCTGGTCACAGCCCTTGAGCCCTTGATGAGAGCATCCCACGGGGTTTGGGTGGGATGGCCGGGCGTGGCGGACCGTGAATTCGAGGCATTTGAGAACGACGGAATCACCCTGATACCCGTTCCGCTCAGCGAGCAGGAGCTGGAGGACTACTACGAGGGATTCTCCAACGACACCCTGTGGCCGCTGTACCACGACGTCATCGCGCCGCCGAGCTACCACCGGGAGACCTGGGAGGCCTACGTCACGGTCAATCGCCGCTTCGCAGACGCCGCCATGAAGGCCGCCGCGTTGGGAGCGACGGTCTGGGTGCATGACTACCAGCTCCAGCTCGTGCCGCGGATGCTTCGCGATGCCCGCCCTGACCTCGTCATCGGGTTTTTCAATCACATTCCATTTCCGCCATACGGCATCTACGCCCAGCTGCCGTGGCGCAAACAGATCGTGCACGGGCTCCTGGGTGCCGACGTTATCGGCTTCCAACGAATCGCCGACGCCGGCAATTTCTCTCGCGCCGTGCGACGCCTCTTCGGTTACTCGACCCGTGGGGTCGTCATCGACGTGCCCGCCGACGGCGGTGGGACTCGCCGCGTGGTGGCGAAGCACTTTCCGATCTCCATCGATGCGGCCGGCTACGAAGAAATCGCCCGCCGACCCGAAGTGCAGGCTCGTGCGCGTCAGATTCGGGAAGATCTCGGGAATCCGAAGACGCTCATGCTCGGGGTGGACCGTCTCGACTACACGAAGGGAATCGGCCACCGAATTAAAGCTTTCGGGGAACTCCTCGCCGACGGTCGGCTCAGCGTTGAAGACGTTACTCTCGTGCAGATCGCCAGCCCCTCGAGAGAACGCGTCGGAACGTATATGGCCCTGCGCGACGAGATCGAACTCGCCGTTGGTCGCCTGAACGGCGATTTCTCCACGATCAGCCACACCGCCATCAGCTATCACCACCACGGTTATCCCCGCGAAGAAATGGTCGCGATGTTCCTCGCGGCCGACGTGATGCTCGTTACGGCTCTGCGCGACGGCATGAATCTGGTGGCCAAGGAATACGTGGCCGTGCGTTTCGACGGCGATGGTGTGCTCGTGCTCAGCGAATTCGCCGGAGCGGCGGACGAGCTCAAGCAGGCGATCCTCATCAACCCGCACGACATCGACGGCACGAAGGATGCGATCGTGAAGGCGGTCGAGATGCCCCGCCGCGAGCGCACTCGGCGCATGCGGTCGCTGCGCCGCAAGGTTTTCGAACGGGATGTGGCGGTCTGGTCTGCGTCGTTCCTGCGCGCTCTGACCGGGGGAGCCGCGGTCCAAGCCGGGATTCCGGTGGATCTGCGCAAGAGCGTGCACGAGGTCGCTGCCGCTGACACACTCCTCGTCGCACTCGACTTCGACGGCACCCTCGCTCCGCACGTCGACAAGCCGGAAGACGCCCGGGCCATCGCCGGTACCCGTGAGGCCGTGCAGCGACTGCTCGACCTGCCGGGCGTGCGCGTCGCTTTCGTGTCCGGGCGAGCCCTGGTGAGCCTGCGGCGGGTCGCGCAGCCCCAGGATGGCGTGCTCCTGACGGGATCGCACGGGATCGAAATTCAGCTGGACACCCCCGGTATCGAACTGAACCTGGTGTCGGAAGAGTTGGAGCAGCTCAGCGTTCTCGGCCGGATCCTGGACGCGATCTCCGACTCGGTGGAGGGAACATCCGTTGAGCGCAAGCCGGCCGGCATCGCCCTGCACACGCGCTTGGCCACCGCTGAGGCCGCCGCGGTGGCGCAGTCGGAGGCACGCCGACAACTGGGCGAAGAACTCCCCGGACTCACGGTGCGGGACGGCAAGAACGTGCTGGAGTTCTCCGTACGCTCCGTCACCAAGGGCGAGGCCGTCGAACTGCTGCGCGCACACACAGGTGCCGACCGGGTGATCTACGCCGGCGATGACGTGACCGACGAAGACGCCTTCGCCGTCCTGAGCGATAAGGATGTGGGCGTGAAAATCGGCCTTGGTCCGACACTGGCCGGGTATCGCGTACGGAGTCCCGCCGAAGTGACCCAGCTGCTGACTTTGCTGGCCGAAGCGCGCGAGAGCACGAATCGATGACCGGTGCGTTTGTCCTAGACTCTGAGCATGTCTGAGATCGATCTGAAGCCCCGTAGCCGCGACGTTACCGACGGGATCGAAGCCACCACCTCGCGTGGGATGCTTCGCGCGGTCGGTATGGGAGATGCCGACTGGGACAAACCACAGATCGGCATTGCCAGCTCGTGGAATGAGATCACGCCGTGCAACCTGTCGCTTGACCGTCTCGCCCAGGCGGCGAAAGAAGGCGTGCATTCCGGAGGAGGCTACCCCCTCCAGTTCGGCACGATTTCCGTGTCCGACGGGATTTCCATGGGTCACGAGGGCATGCACTTCTCGCTGGTATCCCGTGAAGTCATCGCGGACTCGGTCGAGGTCGTCATGCAGGCTGAACGCCTCGACGGCTCGGTGTTGCTCGCGGGCTGTGACAAGTCCCTGCCGGGCATGCTGATGGCGGCCGCGCGCCTCGACCTCGCGAGCGTCTTCCTGTACGCCGGTTCCATCGCGCCCGGCTGGGTCAAGCTCTCCGACGGCACCGAAAAAGACATCACCATCATCGATTCCTTCGAGGCCGTTGGAGCCGTCAAGGCCGGCCGCATGAGCGTCGAAGACGCCAAGCGCATCGAGTGTGCCTTCGCTCCCGGCGAGGGTGCCTGTGGCGGCATGTACACCGCCAACACCATGGCGAGTGTCGCGGAAGCTCTGGGCATGAGCCTGCCGGGTTCGGCCTCACCCGCATCGGCCGACCGTCGGCGCGACTACTTTGCACACCGCTCGGGCGAGGCTGTCGTCAACATGCTGCGCCTCGGCATCACGGCCCGCGACATCCTCACCCGCAAGGCGTTCGAGAACGCGATCGCCGTGGCCATGGCGTTCGGCGGGTCCACCAACGTGGTGCTGCACCTGCTGGCGATCGCCCGCGAGGCCGAGGTCGAACTCACCCTCGACGACTTCAACCGCATCGGTGACAAGGTTCCGCACATCGGAGACCTCAAGCCGTTCGGCAAATACGTGATGAACGATGTCGACCGCCAGGGTGGCGTTCCGGCCGTGATGCGGGCGCTCCTCGAGGCCGGCCTCATCCACGGCGACGCACTCACCGTGACCGGCAAGACCGTGGCCGAGAACCTCGCCGAGATCGACCCGCCTGCCCTCGACGGTGAAGTACTGCGCACGCTTGACAACCCGATCCACGCCAGCGGAGGCATCACGATCCTCAAGGGTTCCTTCGCTCCCGAGGGCGCGGTCGTCAAGACCGCCGGATTCGACGCGTCCATCTTCGAAGGCCCGGCTCGGGTGTTCGAGCGTGAACGTGCCGCGATGGATGCCCTCACCGAAGGCGCCATCCAGAAGGGCGACGTGGTGGTCATCCGCTACGAAGGACCGAAGGGCGGACCCGGCATGCGAGAGATGCTGTCGATCACCGCGGCCATCAAGGGCGCCGGGCTCGGCAAGGATGTACTACTGTTAACGGACGGACGATTCTCAGGCGGCACAACCGGGCTGTGCATCGGCCACATAGCACCCGAAGCAGTGGACGCAGGTCCCATTGCCTTCGTGCGCGATGGTGATCTGATACGGGTCGATATCGCAGCTCGCACGCTTGACCTACTGGTCGCTTCCGCAGAGCTGGACGCCCGCCGCACAGGCTGGGAACCGCTACCCCCGCGCTATACCCGCGGAGTACTGGCAAAGTACGCAAAACTGGTGCACTCCGCTGCAGAAGGCGCGATCACCGGCTAATCAGGCTCATCATCCGTCACTAAAAAAGGGACTCGACCTCTTATGACCGCGGAATCCTTCCCCGTGCCATCGCCCACCGTGCCATCGCCCACCGTGCCGACTCCGGCCGCAGAAGTATCTCCCGAACCGGAGATGCTCACCGGTTCCGGGGCCATCATCCGCACGCTCGAACTGCTCGGTGTGACCGACGTGTTCGGTATCCCCGGTGGCGCGGTGATTCCGCTCTACGACGAGCTCATGACCCAGGACAAGATCCGACACATCCTCGTTCGCCACGAACAGGGTGCCGGCCACGCCGCCCAGGGCTATGCCTCCTCGACCGGCCGGGTCGGCGTGGCGATCGCCACGTCCGGGCCCGGAGCGACGAACCTCGTCACGGCCATCGCCGACGCCTACATGGACTCGGTGCCGATCCTCTGCATCACGGGCCAGGTCTTCTCGACGTCGATGGGAACGGATGCTTTTCAGGAGGCCGACATCGTGGGGATCACGATGCCGATCACCAAGCACTCCTTCCTCGCCCGCACCGCGGAGGAAATCCCGGCCGCCATCGCGGCGGCATATCACATTGCCTCGACGGGACGACCGGGACCGGTGCTCGTCGACATCACCAAGGACGCGCAGCAGAACAAGGCTCCCTTCATCTGGCCACCCAAGCTTGATCTTCCGGGCTACCGGCCGATCACGAAGGCTCACGGCAAGCAGGTGCAGGCTGCGGCCGC
Source organism: Cryobacterium sp. MLB-32 (assembly GCF_000738085.1). Lineage (GTDB taxonomy): Bacteria > Actinomycetota > Actinomycetes > Actinomycetales > Microbacteriaceae > Cryobacterium. Next base: position 16,956 of record NZ_JPRS01000036.1, on the reverse strand, counting down.
TCTGCTCGCAGCGGCGAGCAAGCCCGTTCTCTACGTCGGCGGCGGCGTGATCCGTGCTCGCGCGTCCGCGGAGCTGCTCGAGCTGGCCGAGACCACCGGTGCTCCGGTTGTCACCACGCTCATGGCGCGCGGGGCCTTTCCCGACTCGCACAAGCAGCACCTGGGCATGCCGGGCATGCACGGCACGGTTCCGGCCGTGCTGTCGCTCCAGGAAGCCGACCTGATCATCTCCCTTGGTGCCCGGTTCGATGACCGGGTCACCGGCAAGATCTCCGAATTCGCGCCGAATGCGAAAATCGTACACGTCGACGTTGATCCTGCGGAGATCTCCAAGATCCGTATGGCCGACGTCCCGATCGTCGGCGATGCCAAGGACGTCATCGCCGACCTGACCGTGGCCTTCGTCGAGGCCGCGGCAGGTACCGAGCGGAACACCGTTGACTGGTGGACCTACCTCAATGGCCTGCGGGAGGAATTCCCGCTGGGTTACACCGAGCCCGCGGACGGCCTGCTCGCACCGCAGTTCGTGATCAAGCGCATCGGTGAACTCACCGGCCCCGAGGCCGTCTACGCCGCCGGCGTCGGCCAGCACCAGATGTGGGCCGCTCAGTACATCAAGTACGAGCGACCAAACTCCTGGCTCAACTCCGGAGGTGCGGGAACCATGGGGTACTCCGTGCCCGCGGCAATGGGCGCCAAGGTCGCCAACCCCGACCGAGTCGTCTGGTCGATCGACGGCGACGGCTGTTTCCAGATGACCAATCAGGAGCTCGCCACCTGCACGATCAACAACATCCCGATCAAGGTTGCCATCATCAACAACTCGTCGCTCGGCATGGTGCGGCAGTGGCAGTCGTTGTTCTATGACGGACGGCACTCGTTCACCGACCTGAACACCGGTCACGGTACCCAAATGGTGCCCGATTTTGTGAAGCTGGCCGATGCGTACGGGGCCCTGGGCATCCGCGTGACCAGCGCGGACCAGGTCGATGACGCGATCAAGCTGGCCCTGGCCACCAATGACCGTCCCGTGGTTATCGACTTCGTCGTCAGCCGGGACGCCATGGTGTGGCCGATGGTGCCGCAGGGCGTCAGCAATAGCTTCGTGCAGTATGCCAAAGAGCACGCACCAACCTGGGGAGACGAATAACCATGACGACTCACGTTTTGAGTCTGCTGGTCGAGGATAAGCCCGGCCTGCTGACCCGCGTCGCCGGGCTGTTCGCGCGACGGGGCTTCAACATCGAGAGCCTTGCTGTGGGTCACAGCGAGATCAAGGGTCTGTCGCGCATCACGATTGCCGTCGACGTTGAAGGCGTTCCGCTCGAACAGGTGACGAAGCAGCTCAACAAACTGATCAACGTCATCAAGATCGTCGAACTCGACTTCTCCCAGTCCGTGCAGCGCGAGCACCTGCTCATCAAGGTGCGCGTCGACAACGTCACGCGCTCCCAGGTGCTTGAGGCCGTCACCCTGTTCCGTGCCCGAGTGGTCGACGTATCGACGGATGCCGTTGTGATCGAGGTCACCGGTGACACGGGCAAGACCCAGGCCCTGCTTCGGGTTTTGGAGCCGTACGGTATTCGGGAGCTGGCCCAGTCCGGGTTGCTCGCGATCGGCCGAGGCTCCAAATCGATCACCGAACGAGTCTTCAAAAACTAGGTCTCGACAAGCTCGACCACCGTGTCTCGACGAGCTCGACCAGCTCGACCAGCGCGGTTGTCGACCTTGTCGAGACACGATCACCACAAATTCACCAACCAAGGAGAAGTACACGTGTCTGAGATTTACTACGACAAAGACGCCGACCTGTCGATCATTCAGGGCAAGAAGGTGGCCGTCATCGGCTACGGCTCGCAGGGACACGCGCACGCGCAGAACCTGCGCGACTCGGGTGTTGAGGTCAAGATCGGCCTGAAGGCGGGCTCGAAGTCCACCGCGAAGGCAGAGGAAGCCGGATTCACCGTGCTCAGCACGGCGGATGCCGCGGCTTGGGCCGACGTCATCGTCATCCTCGCGCCCGACCAGGTTCAGCGCCACCTCTACGCCGATGACGTTCTCCCGAACCTCTCCGAAGGCAAGGCCCTCGTCTTCGGGCACGGCTTCAACATCCGCTTTGGCTACATCACCGCCCCCGACGGCGTCGACGTCGTCATGGTCGCGCCCAAGGGACCCGGCCACACCGTGCGCCGCGAGTTCGAAGCCGGTCGCGGCGTTCCCGTGATCGTCGCCGTCGAGAAGGACGCGTCGGGTAACGCCTGGCCGCTTACCCTCAGCTACGCCAAGGCCATCGGTGGCCTGCGCGCCGCCGGCATCAAGACCACCTTCACCGAAGAGACCGAAACCGACCTGTTCGGCGAGCAGGCTGTTCTGTGCGGCGGCGCCTCGCAGCTCATCCAGTACGGCTTCGAGGTTCTCACCGAGGCCGGCTACCAGCCGCAGGTTGCCTACTTCGAGGTTCTGCACGAGCTCAAGCTCATCGTGGACCTCATGTGGGAGGGCGGCATCGCGAAGCAGCGCTGGAGCGTCTCCGACACCGCCGAGTACGGCGACTACGTCTCCGGCCCGCGCGTGATCGACCCCAATGTCAAGGAGAACATGAAGGCCGTTCTCGCCGACATCCAGAACGGCGCCTTCGCGGCGCGCTTCATCGCTGACCAGGACGCCGGAGCACCCGAGTTCCTCGCGCTGCGCAAGAAGGGTGAAGAGCACCCGATCGAGGCCACCGGCCGCGAGCTGCGCAAGCTCTTCTCCTGGAACGCATCGAACGACGACGACTACGTGGATGGCGAAGTCTCCCGCTAACCAGCACCGCCGGCAACCACCGGGCACGTCAGCAACAGGGTCGGCCGTTCGCGGCCGGCCCTGTTGTCGCCTCCGGCAGCGCAATGGACGGCGACCGAACCGTGCGCAAACATCGAGTGAACAGAACCCGATAGAGCCGAGGCCCGTGGACGGGGGCCGCCAGACTGGAGGGCATGAGTCCTCTCAATCGACGTGATCTGCTGCGCACCGCTGGCGTCCTCGCATTCGCGGGGGTCGCCACCGCGACCGCGGGCAGCCAGCCAGCCCAATCCGCCACGCTCACCGGTACGGCCGTTCCAGGCTTCCAGCACGGCGTCGCATCGGGGGACCCGCTGCCGAGCAGCGTGCTGCTCTGGACGCGAATCACCCCGACGCTCGAAGCCGTGCCCGGGTCCGGGCTTGGTCCCGACGTCATCGTGAACTGGGAGGTGGCCGAGGATTCGGGCTTCCTGCGGATGGCGGCCCGTGGAGCCGTCCGCACCGGACCCGCGCGTGACCACACTGTCAAGGTCGTGCCCGGTGGGCTGCGGCCCGGCACCAACTATTGGTACCGCTTCATCGCGGCTGGCGCAACGTCCGCAACGGGCCGCACGCGCACGGCACCGGCCGCCGGCGCCGCGGTGGATCGGCTGCGCATGGGCGTGGTGTCGTGCGCCAACTGGCAGGCCGGTTATTTCTCGGCGTACCGCTATCTCGCGGACCGCGGCGACCTCGACGTTGTGCTGCACCTCGGCGACTACCTCTACGAGTACGCCCCTGGCGAGTATCAGGCGAGGGACGTCGTCGTGCGACCGCATGATCCCGCGGTCGAGATGACAACGCTCTCGCACTACCGCCGCCGCCACGCCCAGTACAAGACCGACCTCGACCTGCAGGCGCTGCACTCGGCCGTTCCGTTCGTGGTCACCTGGGACGATCACGAATTCGCCAACGATGCCTGGTCTGGTGGAGCTGAGAACCATACGGAGGGTGCCGAAGGCACCTGGTCGGCTCGCCGGGCGTGGTCCCAGCAGGCCTATGCGGAATGGATGCCGGTGCGGTTTGAGCCGGGCGGACACATCTACCGTCGCTTTGAGTATGGCTCGCTGGCCAGCATCTCCATGCTGGACCTGCGCAGCTACCGCAGCCAGCAGGCGTCAAGCGGTGTTGACCCCGCTATCGGCAGCCCGGCGCGCACGCTGACCGGTGACGCTCAGATGACCTGGCTGCTCGATGGCTTCTCGTCGCAGACGACGCAGTGGAAACTGGTTGGCAACCCGGTCATGATTTCCCCCGTTCGATTCCCCTCCACGCTCAGCACGCAGGAAGTCGGCGCGGTGCAGCAGTTGCTCGGATCGACCACGATCGACGGTGTTCCCTACAACGTCGACCAGTGGGATGGCTACACGGCGGACCGGAGCCGCGTGATCAGTCACCTGCGGGACAACGCGATCACGGATGCAGTTTTCCTCACTGGGGACATCCACTCCGGTTGGGCATGCGATGTTCCTGCTGATCCGCTGACCTACCCGGCCAATGGCGCTTCCGTGGCCACGGAGCTGGTCTGCACGTCAGTCACCAGCGACAATCTGGACGACATCCTACGGACGCCACAACGTACGTCATCCATCGCCGTCGAGGAGGCTTTCAAGGGGGCGAACCCGCACGTGAAGTATCTGGACTTCGACTCGCACGGATTCTCGGTTCTCGAGGTCACACCGGGTGCCCTGCGCATGGACTGGTACGTGCTCTCTGAACGCACCAGTCGCGCGTCGACCAGCACACTGTCCACGTCGTGGCAGGTTGCTGCGGGCACCCAGTCCGTGAGTCGTGTCCTGTGAGCGCCACTTCGGGTGGGGACGGCGGATTTCCGGCGTCTGACCGCCGCCAGTTCCTCACCCTCGTCGCGGCCGGCGGCGCATCCGTTGTGCTCTCCCTTGGAGCGGGCAATGCCGTCCCGGCTTTCGCACAAACCGGTGTCACGCCAGTGCCGTCGGCACGCACACGGGTCTACGTGCTCGTCGTGGACGGCTGCCGACCCGATGAGATCACGGCGGGCCTGACCCCTCGGCTGGCGGCCCTGCGCGCCGGCGGTACCAATTTTCCCGGGGCCCGTTCCCTGCCAGTGATGGAGACCATTCCCAACCACGTGATGATGATGACCGGCGTTCGACCGGATCGCTCCGGTGTTCCGGCCAACGCGATCTACGACCGCGCCGCGGCCGTCGTGCGGGACCTGGACCGGCCAGCCGACCTGCGCTTCCCGACGCTGCTCGAGCGGCTCGGGGAGAAGGGCCTGACGACGGGATCGGTGCTGAGCAAGAGATACCTCTTCGGCATTTTCGGGGAGCGCGCAACGTATCGCTGGGAGCCCTTCCCACTGCTGCCGGTCACCGGACACGCGCCTGACACGGCCACGGTGGACGCGCTGATCGCCATGGTCGACAGCGTGGATCCCGATTTCGTGTTCACGAACCTCGGCGACGTCGACAGGGTGGGGCACTCCGATGTCACCGGCACCACGGTGCAGGCCGCCCGGACCGCCGCGCTGAAGGACACCGACAATCAGATTGGTCGGTTCGTGGATCATCTCGTTGCCGCCGGCACGTGGGAGAGCAGCGTGCTCATCGTGCTCGCCGACCATTCGATGGACTGGTCCATCCCCTCGAACGTCATCTCCGTGGATCAGATCCTCTCCGCGCGTGCGGACCTGCGTGCGCAGATCACGATCGCTCAGAATGGCGGGGCGGATCTGCTGTACTGGACCGGGTCGACCGCGGCGGGTGACGCCGGTCTGGCCGAGGTTCGCGCGCTTGTTGCAGCGCACCCGGGCGTGCTGTCGATTGCGCGCCCGGACGAGTTGAGGCTGGGTGCCGAAGCGGGTGATCTGGTGGTTTATTGCCGGGCCGGGTGGCGGTTCTCTGATCCATACGTCGCGTCCAATCCCATTCCAGGCAACCACGGCCACCCGGCCACCGAACCCATTCCGTTCTTCGTGGCCGGCGGCAGTCCGAGGGTGGCCACCGGGGTGTCCTCCCAGCCTGCCCGCACACTCGATGTCGCGCCCACGGTGGCGGCGTTGTTCGGGCTCTCTGCCCCCGCTGGCGGCTACGACGGGACGGCTCGCACCGTGGCCTTCGCCGCGACGTGAAACGCTCGCCCGTCGTTCTTGTCGTCAGAGCGTGACAGAGTGGGATCGGTGCAATTCGACCGGTCCCACTCTTTTTTGCGAGCCACAGGAGCGGCATGACCGTTACACATCCGGGTTCCGGGCCCGACATGCAGCGTCGCGCCCGTTCGATGGGCCGGACCGCCGCACAGGTCGCCGTCGTCGGTGTCGTGGTCTATGTGCTCGTCGACATCGTGTTGCAGTTGCTCCCCCCGCACTACAGCCCGATCAGCGAGACGGAGAGCAATCTCGCCGTTGGCCCCTTCGGCTGGATCATGAATCTGAACTTCGTGGGTCGTATGATCACGAGCATCGCGGCGGTGGTTGCCCTGACCGCCCTCGGTGGCACCGGAATCCTGCGCCGACTCGGACTCTGGCTCTTCCTCGTGGGCGGATTCTGCTCCGGGGTGCTGGCGTTCTTCCCCACCGATATTCACGAGGTGGGTGAGCCTGGTCTCGCAGGAGAATCCGTGTCCGGCTCCGTACACCTTGTCGTGGCCACGGCGGGTTTCCTTGCGGCACTCGCCGGAATCTGCGCGCTGACCGCGTGGTTGTGGAGAAGCCGGGTGTTGCCGCGGGCCCTCGCCGCGGCATCCGTTTTCACCGCCCTGGGTGTGGTCGGGATTCTTTTTCTGGGGCTGGCCATCACCGTGTTTCCCGGGCTGGTCGGACTCGCAGAGCGCGTGTGCCTGCTCGGTATTCTCGGCTGGGTCATCGGCGTCTGCGGAGTGCTCGCGAGACGTGCGCGGAACACCGAGGATGCCCGATAACAGCCCAGTAACGCCAGCGCGAGTTGACTCGGTGCATTATTCAGAGCAGAGGAGAATCCGATGAACGCCGCGCAACTTCCGTCCCGCATCTTTGCCCAGGTATCGCCCGTGAGTGTGGGGGGTCGATCGCTTTTCGACCCCGACCAGCCGGTGACATCCGACAACGTTGCGAATTTCGTGTCCGAACAGCGAGTGACAGCGGATGCCGTGACGCGGTTGCAGCAGGCCGGGTTCGAGGTTCTGCAGCGCACAGCCGCCACCATCAACATTGCTGGTCCAGCCGAGCGATACGAAGAGGTCTTTAGCACCCGGCTGGTCGCGCGTGACGTACCGGTACGCAAGTCCGGTCAGGAGGAGGAGACGGGTACCTTCATCGACACCACCGACAATGAGATTCCGGGCTTTCTCGATGCGCGCCGATCCTCGCTCGGCAGCGTTCTCGAGGGCGGGGCCCTCGAGAAGGCGCGGTACCCCATGCAGTCCTCGCCACCCACGGTCAATTATTGGCACCTCGACGTGCCGCAGGATGTGTCCCGGTTGACTCGCGCCGATGGTGCACACGCGATGGGAGCGCTGGCAACCGGGGTGCGGCTCATGATGGTGGATACCGGATGGGAGGCGCACCCGTGGTTCGCGGCCAACGGCTTCAGCGGCTCAGTGTTGCTCGGTCCGGGGGCAACCGCAGTGGGCATCGACGAGAACGGGCACGGCACCGGAGAATCGGCGAACGCGTTCTCCGTGGCCCCCGGTATCACGTTCACCATGGTGAAGATGAACTTCTCCAACTCGACCGCCGGCTTCAACACCGCCGCGATCCTCGCTCCCGACGTGATCAGTTGTTCCTGGGGTTCGAGCCTGCAGCTGGGTCCCCTCGACCCCATTGACCAGGCTCTCGCGGCGGCCATCGCCCTGGCCGTGGTCAACGGCACAATCGTGGTCTTCTCCGCTGGGAACGGTCACTTCGGTTTTCCGGGTCAGCACCCCGACGTCATCTCTGCGGGCGGCGTGTACGTTGCAGCGGATGGCTCGCGCCGGGCGTCAAACTACGCGAGCGGATTCCTCAGCCAGATCTACCCCGGGCGTCGCGTGCCCGATGTGTCGGGTCTGGTGGGCCTGCTCCCGCGTGCAATTTACCTGATGTTGCCGCAACCAGCAGGAAGCGCTATCGACGTGGGGAATGCGGGGCCCGGATTCCCGAACAGCGACGAGACCCTCGCCTCTGACGGCTGGGCAGCGTTCAGCGGGACCTCGGCCGCCGCCCCGCAATTGGCCGGCGCCTGTGCCTTGCTGCGTGGGGAGGACCCGTCCATTTCCCCCGCCGCTGCGCGTGAAATTCTCATGAAGAGCGCCGAAGACGTCGTGACGGGAACCTCGAATCCGTCCACCGGGGGCCAGCCGGCCGCCCCGGGCAACGACCTGGCCACCGGCGCCGGGCTCGTCGACGCGGTGAGCGCGCTCAGTTCTCTGCAGGATCGGGTTCGCCCTGCTGTGTATGAGACCCACGTCGCGGGGCAGGACGAGTGTGCCCGGCTCGTTTATCGGAGCGCCGACGGCCACGTGAACGAGTTGTTTCTGCTCGGTGGGGGTTCCGGGTGGGGGGCCGGGGACCTCACCGCGCTCACCGGCGCACCACTTGCATCCGGTGTGCCGGCCGTCTACCAGACACACGTGACAGGTCAGGATCCTTGCGCGCGGGCCGTGTACCGGGCCGAGGATGGGCACATCATCGAGATGTACTACCTGGGCGGCACCACAGGGTGGGGATTCGCCGATCTCACGTCCGCCACAGGCGCACCGCTGGCGGTGGGTGTGCCGGCCGTGTACGAAACCCACGTGGCCGGTCAGGACGCCTGCGCCCGCGTGGTTTTTCGTGGCGTCGACGGTCACATTCACGAAATGTTCTACCTGGGTGGCGGCACGGCGTGGGGGTATGGCGACCTCACGGCGCTCACCGGGGCGCCTCTCGCGGTCGGGGCGCCCGCGGTCTACCAAACGCACCAGGTCGGGCAGGATGCCTGCGCCCGCGTGGTGTACCGGGGCCAGAACGGTCATCTGAATGAGCTGTACTATCTCGGCGGCTCCACCGGTTGGGGCTACGGCGACCTCACGGCCGCAACAGGGGCAGTGCTCGCGGCGGGAAGCCCGGCGGTCTACGAGACCCGAGTCGCCGGCCAGAACCCCTGCGCCCGAGTGGTCTATCGGGGCGTCGATGCCCACATTCACGAGCTGTTTCTGCTCGATGTGTCGGCCGGCTGGGGTCACGGCGACCTCACCGCGGCGACCGGGGCTCCGCCCGCTATCGGTAATCCGGCGGCCTACGAGACCCACGTGACCGGTCAGGACAGCTGCGCCAGGGTGGTCTACCGCAGCAGGGACGGTCACCTGAATGAGCTGTTCTATCTGGGCGGATCCACGAGCTGGGGTCACGGGGACCTCACGGCGCTGACCCTCGCCCCCTCTGCCGCCGGCCAACCCGCGGTCTGTGAGACACACCTCACGGGGCAGGATCCGTGCGCGAGGGTGGAGTACCGCGGTGCGGACGGGCACGTGCATGAGCTGTTCTACCTGGGCGGTGCGACAGCGTGGGGTCACGCAGACCTCACCGCACTGACCGGTGCACCGGTGTTCGCGGTCGCGGCTCCGGCAATGTCACGGGAGGCAGACACTGACTGAGAGTATGACCGACTCCACAGCCGTTCCGAGACCGGACCTCTCTGCCATCGTTGTGCTCCGACCCGGTCTCGGACGGCATCTGGAACCCGATCCCGTCGTCGCGCACACCGTCGTCCAGTGGTTCACGCGGCACGGCTTCAGCGTGAGCGCTCAGTACGGCCTGAGCATGGCCGTTGAGGCGCCTCGCAGTGTGTTCCAAGGAATCTTCGGGTCTGTGGGTATTGTGGACGGAGCGCTCACACCGAGCACGCGGCTTTCTCTCGAGACACTTCCGGCGGAGATCGCGCGCCACATCGAGGCCATCGGTACGCCTCGGAAGCTCGACTTCGGGCCGACGCCGTAGCACCGTCAAAAACGACTCGGTTGCTCCCCGGCGTTCCCGCTCCCGTGGACCGCGGCAGAGAATTTGTGCACCTAGACTGGCGATACTGCACGGATTCCATCCGTGACGGGGTCCTGTGACCGGATGCACAGCAATGCCACACCTGAATCGGTGGGGGGCCAGCCGCCTCACAATGCCGTCAGGACACATTTTCCATGAGCTCCCACAACAATTCCGGTGATGGTCTCGCCGTCGCCGACCCGTCCCTCGGCGATGGCCCGCTGCCGAAATGGAAGATCGTCGGCCCGGGACTCGTGGTCGCCGCGACCGGAGTCGGCGCCGCCGACATGGTGGCCACCCTCGTGGCTGGTTCCCGTTTCGGCTATGCCCTGCTCTGGGCCGTTGTCCTCGGCGTTGTCCTCAAGATCGTCCTCGTCGAAGGGGCCGGGCGCTACACGTTGGCCACGGGCAAGACCATCTTCGAGGGTTGGCGATCCCTCGGAAAATGGACGACGTGGTACTTCGGGCCGTACATCATGCTCTGGGGCTTCGTCTACGGCGCCACGGCGATGTCCTCGGCGGCGCTGCCCCTCGCCGCGCTCTTTCCCGCACTTCCGCTGCCGGTCTGGGCCGTTCTGATGGGTCTCGCCGGCCTCACCATGGTCTGGTTCGGGCGCTACGCAATCTTCGAGAAGATCACCGCTGTGCTCGTCGGCATCATGTTCATCACCGTTGTCGGCCTGGCCGTGATCGCCGTACCGGACTTCCCCGCGATGCTCGCGGGGCTCGTGCCGATCATTCCAGACGGAGGCGTGCTCTACACGCTCGCGCTGGCGGGCGGAGTGGGAGGAACCATCACGCTCGCGGCCTACGGCTATTGGCTGCGGGAAAAAGGCTGGTCGACTCCGCGCTGGATGAAGGTCATGCGCATCGATAACCGGATGGCGTATGTCATGACCGGTATCTTCGTGATCGCCATGCTCGTCGTCGGTGCCGAAGTTGTGAGTGCCGCCGGGGTCACCCTCAGCGCCGGCGATAAAGGCCTCGTCGACCTCTCGACCGTTCTCAACGAGAAGTACGGCGTGGTGGTGGGAACGGGGTTTCTGGTGGGCTTCTGGGCCGCATCCTTCTCGTCGATCATCGGGGTCTGGAACGGGGTGAGCCTCATGTTTGCGGATTTCTGGGGCAACATGCGCGGCAAGGCTTCCGGGCACCCTGACACCCGCGTCGGCGGCAAGTACTTCAAGTTCTACCTGTTGTGGCTCACCTTCCCGCCGATGATCCTTTTCTTGCTCGGGTCGCCGATCGGGCTGATCCTTGCCTACGGGGTTCTGGGGTCGCTTTTCATGCCGTTCCTTGCGGTCACATTGCTCGGGCTGCTCAACGGCAGACGGATCCCCGCAGAATGGAAGAACACACTGCCGACCAACATCGCCCTCGGTTTGTGTGCCCCGCTGTTCATCATCCTCGGAGTCCAACAGCTGGTCACGGCGGTCAAGCCGCTGTTCGGCTAGTCCGCCATCGCGCCCGTTCCCGATGTGCGTGGGATATTCTGGCTCCATGACTTCCAAGCCGGACAATGACGCGCTGAGCTGGGGCGGTGACGACGACCCCACGCTCATGCCGGGGTCCGCCAAGGCCGCGTCCGAGGCCGAGGTCGAGGTCGAGGGCGAGCCCGAAGGGCCGTCCAACCCCGACACCGCCGAAAGGTTCGGGGCCGACGACTCACGGGGGACCGAGTGGACAGAAGATGGGGAGACAGCGGATGCGGTCGCGTCCGGCGTCGCGGGTTCCGCGGCTCTCGTCTTCATGGGTATCCTGGCCGGCTTCTATCTTCTGTACACGATCGGTTGGTTCATCGGTGTCGGCCGAATCGCCACCCCCGTAACAGAGGACCCCGTTGCTGCCGGCATGTTCTCACTCGGAACCTGGCTGGCCGTCGCGGCACCGATTGTGTGGTTCGCGGCGTCGTTCTGGCTCACTAATGGCCGGCCGCGCCTGCGCGTGATGTGGCTGCTGATCGGCGTCGTCGTGCTCGTGCCGACGCCCCTGCTCATGGGAGTGAACGCATGACCGATGCAACAGCGACCCCGATGACCATCCGACGACGCACCCCGGCCTGGCTTGCGGTGACGCTCGCGGTGCTTTTCGGACTGTTCTACGCCTACGACGTGTGGGAAGCCGTCGGCAACCTTCTGGGGCTCTCGACCACGGTGCAGAGCCTCGACACCCAGTTCAGCGCGTTCGGCTGGGTCGTTCTGATCGGGGCCATCGTCGTTCCCGTCGGGCTGTTCGCTGGAGCATTCGTGCTCGGGCGTTCTCGAGCTCCGCTCGGCCAGGTCTTGCTGTACCTAGCGGGCCTGGGCGTATCCGCTGTGGTCTCCCTCGACGTTTTCGTCGTGGGATTAGGTCGCCTGATCGTATAGGTTGGCCGGCATCGGTCAGAGGATCGCCAGAGCGATGAGTGCCATCAGCACCAGCTGGGCGATCAACCGCGGCCAGAAGGGGATCGCCACCCAACCGAAGCGCTTTTTGTGCGCTGCGGCGTAGGCATTCGCGGGAAAAACCGCGGCCAGGAAGACGATGAGGGCGATGCCTGCCAGCCAGGCCGTGGCCGGCACCAGCAGTCCCAGCCCGCCGGCGATCTCACAGAACCCGGTGAAGACCACGAGGTTCTGCGGACTGGCCAGCCCGGCGACCCGAAGTTGAGGCGGGATCATCGCCGCCATGGTGAGCTGGACCGCCGGTCGAAAATGTGTGATGCCCGCGCCGACAAAGACGACCGCGAGCAGGATTCTCAGCGCGAACTGAAAGTCGTGGAACGTCATAATGCTCATCCGCCTATTCTCCAGCCAGTAGTGTGGATGTGTTTGGTGCCCTTGGTCGTGCCAACAACCAACCTATGCATTCTAAGGAACCGATTTAGTGTCGAAGCCCGTAGTTGTGATTGCCGAAGAACTTTCCCCCGCCACAGTCGACGCCCTCGGGCCCGACTTTGACATCCACCACGTCGATGGCACGGATCGCTCCGCGCTCTTTGCCGAGTTGGCTACCGCGCATGCCGTCCTGGTTCGTTCCGCCACGAAGATGGATGCCGAAGCCATCAAGGCCGCACCGCTTCTGAAGGTCATCGCCCGCGCGGCGTCGGCCTCGACAACGTCGACATCAAGGCCGCGACAGCTGCCGGCGTCATGGTCGTCAATGCACCGACGTCCAACATCATCTCGGCAGCGGAGTTGACCGTCGGCCACATCCTGAGCCTGGCGCGTCATATCCCGGCCGCGAGCGGCGCACTCGCCGACGGCCAGTGGAAGCGTTCCAAGTACACCGGCGTAGAGCTCTTTGAGAAGACGATCGGAATCATCGGACTCGGTCGTATCGGAGCCCTCATTACGGCGCGCATGCAGGCCTTCGGCACCAACGTGATCGCCTACGACCCGTACATCACCTCGGCACGCGCCCAGCAGCTCGGCGTCACGCCGGTCTCCCTGGAGGAGCTCCTGGAGAAGTCCGACTTCGTCACCATCCACATGCCCAAGACCCCCGAAACCACCGGCATGATCGGTGCTGAGCAACTCGCACTCATGAAGCCCACCGCGTTCGTCATCAACGTCGCGCGTGGTGGACTGATCGATGAGGATGCGCTCTTCGACGCGTTGACGGCGGGCACCATCGCCGGCGCCGGTCTCGACGTATTTGTCAGCGAGCCGCCCACCGAATCGCGCCTGCTCGGGCTCGAGAACATCATCACGACGCCGCACCTCGGGGCGTCGACAGACGAGGCCCAGGAGAAGGCGGGCGTCTCTGTCGCCAAGTCCGTTCGCCTCGCGCTGTCGGGCGAGCTCGTTCCTGACGCCGTCAACGTTGCGGGCGGGGTCATCGATCCATACGTGCGACCCGGCATTCCTCTCGTCGAAAAGCTTGGCCAGGTGTTCTCGGGGATCGCGGCGCACAGCCCGCTCACCAGCATCGACATTGAGGTTCGTGGCGAGCTGGTCGAGTTTGACGTGAGCGTGCTCAAGCTCGCCGCGCTCAAGGGAATCTTCACGAACGTTGTGAGCGAAACCGTCTCCTACGTCAACGCGCCGCTGCTTGCGGAGCAGCGAGGCGTGACCGTGCGGCTGCTCACCGATCCGGAGTCGCCGGAGTACCGCAACATGATCACCCTGCGCGGCGCCCTCGCCGATGGATCACAGGTATCAGTTTCCGGCACCCTCACGGGTACCAAGCAGATCGAGAAGATCGTTGAAATCAACGGTTACGACGTCGAAGTCCCGTTCGCCAAGAACCTGATCGTGATGCTGTACACGGATCGCCCCGGGATTGTGGCCGTCTACGGACGCGAGTTCGGTGCGGCCGATATCAACATCGCGGGCATGCAGATCGCGCGGCACGAAGCGGGCGGCAAGGCGCTGAGCGTGCTCACCGTCGACTCCGAAGTGCCGGCCGGGCTGCTGGCCTCCGTTCGTGAAGCGATTTCCGCCGAGATTATGGTGGAGATCGACCTGACGGAGTAGATCCGCCTGGCGGGGTGGCACCCCACCGGGATTATCCTGTGGAAGTCAAGAGCCGTGCAATCACGGTGAGCAACCGGTCCATGCTCTCTGCTTCCGCCTCGACGGCGGGGGCGGAGGGCATGCCGGCCAGCGACGAATTGCCGTAGAGGCCGTCGCTGACGAGCATGATCGCCACGGCAATGTCATGATCGCCCACGCAGTCTTCGATGACCGTCATCCATCCTCGTCGGATGGTTTCGAGGGTGTCGATGGCCTGCTCGTGACGACCCTGTGCCAAGCGCGTGGTGGCGATGAAGGACCTGTCCAGTGGGCTCCCCATGTTGACCGAGCTCCGAATCAAATAGTCCACCGGCCCTGCGGGCGCGGTACGGATGTTCTCGGTGTCTTCTGCAGCGCGAACGACGAGCCGTACCAGCTGGGCATCGATGAGTGCGTCCTTCGAGGCGAAGTGGTACAGGAGCCCGCCCTTGGAGACTCCCGCCGCTGCGGCGACCGCTCCCAGGGTGGCCGAACGCTCCCCGCCGTCGATCAGAAGTTCCTCAAAGGCATCGAGGAGCCGCTCCCACGTGAGCGAGGAGGAGGGCGACGACGCGGCGGGGGAGGGGGCAGTGGGCATCAGGCCATGGTAGCCAACCGGGATCGGTGTCATTAGGCAACTATACCGTCCAGACGGTACAGTAGACACGATTCACCTGCCGGCCTGTGCCGGCTCCGACCAGAAAAGAGCCAGATCGTGTCATCCGTCGCCTCCGACCGCATTGTTCGACCGTCCCCTTCGGTGGACACGGGTTCGTCGACGACGAATGCGCGGCGATGGTGGGCGCTCGCGGTGCTCATGCTGCCGGTTCTCCTTGTCTCGATCGACAACACCGTGTTGAACTTCGCGCTGCCCGCGATTTCCCTCGACACCCGGCCGACGGGAACCCAGCTGCTCTGGATGGTCGACATCTACCCGCTCGTGCTCGCCGGGTTGCTCGTCACGATGGGAAGCCTCGGCGACCGCATCGGACGCCGCCGACTGCTCCTGATCGGGTCCGCGGGATTCGGCCTCGTATCGATCGGTGCCGCCCTGTCGCCGACGATCGAGTGGCTGATCGTGTCACGCGCGGCTCTGGGCTTCTTCGGCGCCATGCTGATGCCGTCGACGCTCTCGCTGCTGCGATCGATCTTCCTCGACCGCGACCAGCGGCGACTGGCCATCGCCATCTGGGCGACCGGGTTCGCCGCGGGAAGCGCCCTCGGCCCCGTCGTGGGCGGAATCCTGCTCGAGAACTTCGCCTGGGGCTCCGTCTTCCTGCTGGCGGTGCCGCTCCTCGTGCCCCTGCTGGTGCTGGGTCCGATCCTGGTGCCGGAATCCCGTGACCCGCACCCCGGGCGCATCGACGTGACGAGCATCGTGCTCTCGCTCGCGACCATGCTGCCGGTGGTGTATGGAATCAAAGCCGTCGCCCACGATGGCATCACCGTGCTCTCCCTT
This sequence comes from Cryobacterium sp. MLB-32, assembly GCF_000738085.1. Classification (GTDB taxonomy): domain Bacteria; phylum Actinomycetota; class Actinomycetes; order Actinomycetales; family Microbacteriaceae; genus Cryobacterium. The sequence continues at coordinate 1,244 of NZ_JPRS01000036.1, read as the reverse complement.
CTGCCGCTGGCGGTCGGTCTGGGCATCGGTGCCCTGTTCGTTCGCCGCCAGCTTCGATTGCCCGTGCCCATGCTCGACATGAGCCTGTTTCGGAACGGCGCGTTCGGTGGCGCGGTCGTCGTGAACCTTCTCAGTGTGACCGCCCTCGTCGGGTGCCTCTTCTTCGTTTCCCAACACCTGCAACTCGTGCTCGGCCTCTCGCCGTTGACCGCCGGTCTCGTGCTTGTGCCTGGGCTGATCGCGATGATCATCGCGGGCCTGGTGATCGTCCCCATCGCCCGTCGGGTTCGCCCCTCGCGGGTCGTTCCGGTCGCCCTTCTGGTGTCTGTCGGGGGATTCGCGCTTATCGCGCTGAGTAACGGACAGATCGACGCGACGGGGATCGCGATCGCGTTCCTCCTGCTCGGCGTGGGGATCGGCGCCGCCGAGACCGTCTCGAACGAGCTCATCGTGGCGAGCGCGCCGAAGGACAAGGCGGGTGCGGCATCCGCTGTCTCGGAGACGGCCTACGAGCTGGGCGCGGTGCTCGGCACGGCCGTATTGGGCACGATCCTGACGGCGTCGTACCGGGCGGCCGTCAGCCTGCCCGATTCGCTCACCGTGGCCCAGCAGCAGGCTGCAGGCGAGACGCTCGGCGGTGCGGTCGCCGTTGCATCCACCCTGCCGGCGGATGCGGCAGCGCAGCTGTTGTCCTCAGCGCGTCACGCGTTCGACAGCGGCGTTGGGCTGAGCGCCTGGATCGGTGTGGCGCTCGTAGTGACGGCCGTTCTGGTCGCCGCCGTCAGCCTGAGGCGTGCGCGCTAGCTGAAGTTGCCGTTGGTCGAGGCGAGGCGAAGGAGCGCTTGGATCGAGCCTGTGGAGATCGAGACCGCGCGAGCGGTTCCTGGGACCCGGCTCCCGCCGGTCAGAGTCCGTCGGCCGAGTTTTCCTTGCGCGTGACCTGCTCGCCATTGGACGGGTCGGCGATGGTGCGCACGGTGCTGACGGTGCTGTGCTTGCGGAACATGTATATGAGACCGAGCACGAAGATGACGGCTCCGGCACCCATCATGATGTATCCGACGAGGTCCAGATCGATCCAGGTGACGCTCACGTTCAGCGCCCATACGAGCACGGCCCCGACGACGAAGAGAAAAATACCAAGTCCGACACTCATGATTGCCTGCTTTCTGGGTGGTTCACGCTTCTGTATAGCCTAGACATAAGTTGGGCCGCAGTAGGGTTTCAATACAGGATTCATCAGA
>NZ_JPRS01000035.1 GCF_000738085.1 Cryobacterium sp. MLB-32 | reverse complement strand
CTGATGCTCCGCCACCGTCGGCCGAGATGCCCACGCGTTCGTTGCGCGAGGGTCCGCGTCCGCCGCGGTCGGCCTCGGCGTCTGCTGGGCTCTCCGCGGAGCGGACTGTCGACGCCCGGTCCCACTCGCCCTCGACCAGGGCATGCCGGATGAACAGCTCGCGCGCGTACGCCGGGTCGATGCGGGAGAACTGCACCCGGCGGCGGGGCACGATCGGCACGCCGTAGAGGGTGACCCGCTCGTAGACCACGGCGGCGCCCTGCTTCATCTCCCAGTGCGGCTCGGAGTAGCTGCGCTTGCAGAGGTCTCCGGCCAGCGGCTCGGCCCAGGCGGGGTCGACGACCGCGTTCATGCGCGCGAACAGCCGGCTCGTCTCCACGAGCTCGGCGCTCATCACGGCCTGCGGCTGCTTCTTGGCGAGCGTCGAGCCGGGGAACAGCACGAAGCGCTGCTGCCGGGCACCCACGTAGTCCTTCTTGGCCACGTCTTTCAGGCCGATGTGCGAGAGCAAGCCGGCCAGCAGCGACCGGTGCACGCCATCGGGGTTGGTGCTCGGTTCGCCGAGGTGCAGGCCGAGCGGCTTCGCGAGCTGGCGCAGCTGCCGCAGCACGTCCTGCCACTCGCGCACCCGCAGGTAGTTGAGATACTCGTTCTTGCACAGGCGCCGGAACGCACTGGACCCGAGCTCATTCTGCTGCTTTTCCAGATAATTCCAGAGATTGAGCAGCGAGAGGAAATCGCTCGTGGGATCGGCGAACCGCGCGTGCAGCTGGTCGGCCTGGGCGCGCCGTTCGAGCGGGCGCTCGCGCGGGTCCTGAATGGTGAGACCGGCCACGATGGCCATCACCTCACGGCTCGTGCCCTGCTTCTTCGACTCGATCACCATGCGACCGAAACGCGGGTCGATCGGCAGCTGCGCGAGTTGCTGGCCGATGCGCGTGAGGCGCGGGCCGGCATCCGCTTTCGCGGTGACGGGCGGTTCCTGTGAGGCTGAAGCGGAGGCTGAGTCGGCGGATGCCTCCGGCGCGGATGAATCCCCGCGGCGCCCGCGCGAGCTCTTGGTGCGCCCGGCACCGGCCGACTCGACCGCGCCGAGTTCGGCGAGCAGATCGAGGCCGTCCTTGATGTTGCGGGAGTCCGGCGGGGTGAGGAACGGGAACGAGGCGATGTCGCCGAGGCCGAGCGAGATCATCTGCAGGATGACCGCGGCGAGGTTGGTGCGCAGAATCTCCGGCTCGGTGTACTCGTCGCGGCGCAGGAAGTCTTCTTCGGAGTAGAGGCGGATGGCGATGCCATCGCTCGTGCGCCCGCTTCGCCCGGAACGCTGGTTTCCGGAGGCCTGCGAGATGGCCTCGATCGGCAAGCGCTGTACCTTTGAACGCACGCTGTAGCGGCTGATGCGGGCGGTGCCGGCGTCGATCACATAGCGGATGCCGGGAACCGTGAGGCTGGTCTCCGCCACGTTCGTGGCGAGCACGATGCGGCGGCGCACCCCGGCCACCTTCGACGGCTGGAACACCTTGTGCTGGTCGGCGGAGGAGAGGCGTCCGTAGAGCGGGAGTACCTCGGTGGGGTTGCTGCTGGCTGTCCCGGCGTACTTGCCCTGCAGGGCGTCTGCCGCGTCGCGGATCTCCGTCTCGCCGCTGAGGAACACGAGCACGTCGCCGTTCGACTCCCGTTCGAGCTCGTCGAGGGCCGTGGTGATGCCTTCGATGTAGTCGCGGTCGACGGTCGGGGCGGCATCCGTCGTGTCGTCATCGTCGTCGATGCCGGGTTCGGCCACGAGCGGTCGGTAACGGATCTCCACGGGGAAGGTGCGTCCGGACACCTCGACGACCGGCGCCGGCGTGCCGTCGGCGGCGGCGAAGTGCTTGGCGAAGCTCTGCGGGTCGATCGTGGCGGAGGTGATGATGAGCTTGAGCTCGGGGCGTTTGGGCAGCAGCTGGCGCAGGTAACCCAGCAGAAAGTCGATGTTGAGGCTGCGCTCATGTGCCTCGTCGATGATGATCGTGTCGTACTTGCGCAGCATGCGGTCGCGGTGGATTTCGTTGAGCAGGATGCCGTCGGTCATCAGCTTGATGCGCGTCTCGGGTCCTACGTGGTCGGTGAAGCGCACCTGGTAGCCCACGATGCCGCCGACCTCCTGGCCCATCTCCTCGGCGATGCGCTCAGCGATCGTGCGCGCGGCGAGGCGGCGAGGCTGCGTGTGACCGATGTTCGTGCGTCCGAGTTCGAGGCAGATCTTGGGCAGCTGGGTGGTCTTTCCCGAGCCGGTGGCGCCGGCCACGATGACCACCTGGTTGTCGCGGATGGCACGGGCGATGTCCTCCCGGCGCTGGCTGACTGGAAGTTCGGGCGGGAAGGTGATCTGAACGTGTTCCATGGATCTTCTATCGTACTTCTCCCGGCTGATTCCCCGGCGGGGTACGGTTTGGTCAGGGAACAACGCGTGAGCCTGATCGCCTTCGCCGACCCCGACGGATTTCACTGGGAAGTCGCGTACAACCCCGACGCCATCGGCCAAGCCGTGATCGACGCCGAGTGAGCTCTGACAGGCTGCCGATCAGTTCGGACGCCTAGGGTGTGCAGATGACGAATTCTGTACCGACCATCACCCTCAATGACGGCCACACGATTCCGCAGCTCGGTTTCGGAGTGTTCAAGGTTGACCCCGCCGAGACGACGCGCATTGTGCGGGATGCCCTCGAGGTGGGTTACCGCCACATCGACACGGCCGCAATCTACGGCAACGAGGAGGGCGTCGGGGCGGCGCTCGCACACTCCGCGGTGCCCCGTGAAGACCTCTTCGTCACGACCAAGCTCTGGAACGACCGCCAGGGCACAGAGTCGGCCTTCGCCGCGTTCGAGGAGAGCCTCGAGAAGCTCGGCCTCGACTACGTCGACATGTACCTGATCCACTGGCCGGCCCCCGCCAACGACAAGTTCATCGAGAGCTGGAAGGCGCTGGAGCAGATCCGCGCGAGCGGTCGTGCCCGCTCCATTGGTGTCTCCAACTTCCTCGTGCCGCACCTCGAGCGCCTGCTCGGCGAGACGGATATCGTTCCGGTGGTCAACCAGATCGAGCTGCACCCCGCGCACCAGCAGCGCGAGGTGACCGAATTCTCCCGCGAGCACGGCGTGAATATCGAGGCGTGGGGCCCGCTCGGCCAGGGCAAGTACCCCTTGTTCGACGAGCAGGTCATTACGGATGCCGCAGAGGAGCACGGAAAATCGCCGGCCCAGGTGGTCATCCGCTGGCACCTGCAGACGGGCAACATCCTGTTCCCCAAGTCGAACCGCCGCGAGCGAATGATCGAGAACTTCGACGTGTTCGACTTCGAGCTCAGCTCCACCGAGGTCGCGATGATTTCCGCCCTCGAGCGTGCCGGGCGCGTGTCGGCGCACCCGAACGACGTCAACTAGGGCTCGGGCGAGGGCTTCCTGCGCGCGAAAACGGCTGCTGCGCCCGCGATACCGCCCGCGCGAGCCGGTTTCGGTCCCACGATCGCGCGATGGGGCAGCGCCAGCGCGGCTGGCCGGGGCATAACGCGAACGAGCGTAGCGTTACAGGCAGCAGAAGTTGCTGCGACGCCCGTGCGCAGCCCCGCCAGGGAGCACAATGAATCCGATCGAGTGGTTGTTCGACGCCCAGCTGCACATCGGCACCCAGACCATCCTCTGGCGCGAGATCGTGGGCAACGGCTTCGGCATCCTCAGCGCGGTCGGCGGCATGCGGCGCAAGGTGTGGGCGTGGCCCGTGGGCATCGTCGGCAACGTGCTGCTCTTCACCGTCTTCCTCGGCGCGGTCTTCGGCACTCCCAACCCGGTGAATCTGCTCGGTCAGGCCGGTCGCCAGATCATGTTCATCGTCGTGTCGATTTTCGGCTGGATCCAGTGGCAACGCAGCAAGGACTCTGCGGTGCACGTTGCCGTCGCACCGCACTGGGCGGGCAGCCGAACGCGGATTCTGCTGGGCCTCGGACTGGTCGCGGGCACTCTCGTGCTCACGCCGATCTTCCGCGCGCTCGGCTCGTTCGAGCCGGTCTGGGCGGATGCCTGGATCTTCACCGGATCCCTGCTCGCCACCTACGGCATGGCCAAGGGCTGGACCGAGTTCTGGCTGATCTGGGTGGCCGTGGATATCGTGGGCGTGCCGCTGCTGATCAGCGCCGGGTATTACGCCTCGGCCGTGCTGTATCTGTTCTACGGGGCGTTCACCATCATGGGGTTCATCGTGTGGGTACGGGTGCATCGGCGCGCGCAGGCGTTGGTCGACAGCGCCTGACCGCCCGCGGCGGAGCACAATAGAAGAATGCCCAACCACCTCGCCGATGCCATCAGCCCGTACCTGCGTTCGCACGCGGACAACCCGGTCAACTGGCACGGCTGGGGAGAAGCGGCCTTCGCCGAGGCGAAAGAACGCGACCTGCCGGTGCTCGTATCCATCGGGTACTCGACCTGCCACTGGTGTCACGTGATGGCCCGGGAAAGCTTCAGCGATCCCGACATCGCCGAGTACCTCAACGCGCATTTCGTGAGCATCAAGGTGGACCGCGAGGAGCACCCCGACGTCGACGCGAGCTATCTCGCGGCCGCGAGCGCCTTCGTGGAGGGCCTCGGCTGGCCGCTCAACGTGTTCGTCACTCCGGACGGTCGGGCGTTCCACGCCGGAACGTACTTTCCGCCAGAGCCGATGCAGGGGCATCCGTCTTTTCGTCAGGTGATCGAGGCCGTAACGGATGCCTGGGCCACCCACCGCCCGGAGGTCACGGCCGGCGCGGCACGGGTGGCCGACGCCCTTGCCGGGTCCGCGCTGCAGCTGCGCGGTCCCGGAACGGGGCCCGACGAGGCCGCGTTCGAGCGCATCGTCACCGACCTCGCCTCGACGGAAGACACCCTGTTCGGTGGTTTCGGCGGCGCGCCCAAGTTTCCGGTGGCGCCGACGCTCGGGTTTCTGCTGGACCGCGCCGATGGGCAGGAGCTGGCCCTGCGCACGCTCAAACGCATGGGCGCATCGCCCCTGCGCGACACGGTGGAGGGCGGATTCTTTCGCTACGCGGTGAACCGCGACTGGAGCGAACCGCACTACGAGCGCATGCTCTACGACAACGCGCAGCTGCTCGACCTGTACACCCAGGCCTGGAAGATCACCGGTGACGAGTGGGCTCGCCTCGTGGCTGAGGGTGTGGCCGAGTTTTTGGCCAGCGTGATGCAACTGCCGGAGGGCGGGTTCGCGAGTGCGCAGGATTCCGAGAGCACCGTCGGCGGCCAGCGCGTCGAGGGCGGCTACTATGCCCTCGGTGTGATCGACCGCCGTGCCGAGACCCCGCCGGCCCTCGACGAGAAGGTGCTCGCCGGCTGGAACGGCCTCGCGATCGCCGCACTGGCCCGGGCGGGCTTTGCCTTCGATCGCCCCGCGTTCACCACCTCGGCGAGACGGGCGGCGGACTATCTGCTGGCCCGGCACCTGCGTGCCGACGGAACGCTCGTCCGGGCCTCCATCGCCAGCCGTACCTCGGACGCCACGGCCACCCTGGAGGACTTCGGCATGTTCGCCCGCGGCCTGCTCGAACTGTCGTTGTGCACGGGGGACGTCGGCTATGCCGAGGCTGCCCGGCGGCTGATCGACAGCACCCTCGACAGCAGCCTCGATAGCCGTACAGATAGCACCCACGACGGCAGCACCGACCGGTCCGGCGACGCCGCGTCCGGCGACCGGACCCCGGCCGTTTTCCGCGCACCGAACGGGGCCGACCCGGTGCTCACCGCCCAGGGCCTCGCCATCGACGTTGATCCCTCAGAGGGTGCCTATCCCTCCGGCCTCACGGCCACCGCGGAGGCCTCCCAGCTTCTCTACCTGCTCACCGCGGACGCCCGCTACCGCGTGGCCGCCGAGACCGGAATGGCCCTCGTGGCTGGGCTTGCCCCGCAGCGGCCGCTGGCCTTCGGTGCAGCCCTCCGCCTGCTGAACAGCCTCGCGGCGCCCGCCCAACAGCTTGTCGTGGTGACCAGTACCGCCGACACCGCCTCGGCGTTGGTCGACGTGACGCGTCGGCATTCGACCGGCGTTGTCGCAGCCATCACCGCCGAACAGGGGCGGACCTTCGCCGTTGCCGGATTCGAACTCTTCGTCGGGCGCGTGTCGGCGGCGGCGCCCGCCACGGCCTATCTGTGCCGCGATTTCGTGTGCACGCTGCCGGTCACGACGGCCGCGGACTTCGCCGCGCTGTCTGCCAGCTGATCGGCCGCCTCCCCGCAGAGGAATGTCAGCGCTAGCATCGGAGCATCCCACGAAAGGACGCCGTCATGGTTCCCGAAATCAACATCTGGGCTGTTCTCGCCGCCACCGCCTCCAGCATGGTCGTCGGGTCGATCTGGTATTCCAAGCGGGTCTTCGGTGCGTATTGGATGAAGGCCGTCGGTCACGACGAGGAGAGCATGAAGAAAGGCGCGGCCGTGCCGCTCATCGTCACGGTGGTCGTGAGCTTTATCACCGCCGCCGTGCTCGCCGGGGCAGCAGCCATCGCCCAGAACTTCTACGGGGGCAGCTTTCTCTTGAACACCGTGCTCAGTACGATCATTCTCTGGGCCGGCTTCACGGCGGCCCGCATGGTGACCCACGACGCATTCGACCGTCGGCCCGCGGGCCTGACCGTGCTCAACCTCGCCCACGAGTTCGTCACCCTCATCGTGATGGCCGTGATCGTGGGGCTCTTCGGCATCAGCGGGGCCTGACCCGCGAAGCGCCTGGACCGCCGCCGTGCGAGCGGTGAAAAATTTGTGCACAGCATCCGTTCATGCGCCACAGCGTAGAATCGACCTAGCGCCACCGCGTTCCACCGGCCGCTTCGCCGCGATGCAAACATCTGAGGCGCATAGCGAGCTGATGTACCAGGGCGCACTCCCCGGGGCACAGCGCGTGGTTGCCCCGTGATCGAGTGCTCCATTTTTTAGGAGGACCATGGCGACAATCGATATTCCGGACGCACAACCGGACGCGCACTTCAGCGCCAACGGCCCGATCCGCCCCGATACAGATTCATCCGCCGAATTCACCGACACGGATTCCGGTCTCATCCCGCGCCGCTGCTGAGTTCGGAGCCCGAGCTCGTGCTCATCACCCCGGATGCCCGCACCCGCCGCTTCGACCGCGACGATCTGGTCGTGCGCAAGGGTGAAATAGCACTGATCAACGGGCACTTCACGCCGCACGAATCCATGGTGAAAGACCTCGTCGCCGTTCACGACGCTCTGAAGGCCGCCGGCATCGACTTTCTGCTGGTTCGCGGCGACCACGACCGCCCCGTGATCGCCGTCGATCGCAAGCGTCGCAAGCAGATCACGCGCATCCTCGCGACGGCATTCGCGAACGAACCGTTCTATGCCAAGCCGCTCGACGGCAACCAAACCCTCCCGCTTCTGCTCGCCGACGGCGTGCTGACCACTATGCGCAAGTCTTCCGTGTTTCGGGTGTACCGCCCGCGCATCGAACCGATCGGCCGTCTGCGGTATGGCGCCGAGACCGCTTTCCAGCTTGAGCTGTGGCGTTTCGGCGACGAGGAGATCATTGCCCCGGTCGAGAACGCGCTGATGCGTACCCGGCTGCCCCGCTCCGAAGCCCGCGAAACGACGATCGAACTCTATGGCCGTACCTGGCTGACCCTGAAGAACATGTTCGACGACCTGGCGAGTGACGTGAGCTTCGATATCGACCTCGTCTTCTCCTGGGTCGACGGTTCCTCCGACGATTTCCAGCGCGAGCGCGCCAAGCGCATGCAGGCCTACGTCGTGGGCGAGGGCGACGATTCCGATGCCCGTTTCCGCCAGATCGACGAGCTCAAGTACGCGCTGCGGAGCGTGTACATGTTCGCGCCGTGGATTCGGCGCATCTTCATTGCCACGGATTCGCCGGCCCCCGTGTGGCTCGCCGACCACCCGCGCGTCACGATCATGCGCAGCGAAGACTTCTTCGTGGACACGAGCGTGCTGCCCATCCACAACTCGCACGCCGTTGAGAGCCAGCTGCACCACATCCCCGGTCTCGCCGAGCACTTCCTCTACTCCAACGACGACATGTTCTTTGGGCGTCCGGTGGGTCCTGAGATGTTCTTCTCCCCGGGAGGAATCACCAAGTTTGTCGAGGCATCCACGCGCATCGGACTCGGCGAGAACGACCCGACCCGCAGCGGTTTCGAGAACGCCGCGCGGGTGAACCGGGCGCTGCTGCACGATCGATTCGGCAAGGTCACCACTCGTCACCTGGAGCACACTCCGGCGCCGATGCGCAAGAGTGTCCTGCTGGAGCTGGAGAAGGAATTTCCGGAGGATTTCGCCCGCACGGCGGCCAGTCGTTTTCGCTCGGCGACCGATATCTCGGTGACGAACTCCCTGTACCACTATTACGCGTTGATGACGGGGCGTGCGGTCGAACAAACCCAGGCGCGTTCGATGTACATCGAAACCACTCTGCGGGTGGCGCTGCGCCAGATGAACCGGCTGCGCAAACGCCGCGACCAGGACATGTTCTGCCTGAACGACGGCAGCAACCCCGAGATCACGGACGACGTGCGGCGCGCGGCCGTGACCCTGTTTCTCGACCGCTACTTTCCGATCGTCGCACCGTGGGAGCGCTCAAGCGCCTTTACGAGCTCAGAACCGGGATCGGCGTGGTCATTGGCGGCTCGCGCCATGCAGGCACGGTTCCCGACGGGGTAACGACGATCTCCGACTCGCGCAGGCGACGTTGGCTCTCGGCCGCATCGATGTAGTCGAGCGTGGGGTAGCTGCCGAGCGGCACGACGGAATGCAGCACGGTGTCCGGGAAAACATGCACCAGATTGAAGGCCCGCGCACCGTCGCGACCGAGCGTGCCGCCGACGGGCACGTTCAGGTCTTGCGTGTAGCACGTGGCCGACGCGACCGACACGGGGATTCCGGCGAACGTGGCGGTCGACGAGTAATGCAGGTGGCCGGCGATGATGCTGCGCACGTCGGTTCCGCGCAGCACGGCTGCGAGGGGCTGCTGGTCGCGCAGTTCGACGGAGACCGCCAGGTCGAGAACGCTCGGCACGGGCGGGTGATGCATGGCGAGGATCGTGCCGTCCGGGGCGGGAACGCTGAGCTCCCCGGCCAGCCAAACGAGCGTGTCCGGAGAGACTTCGCCGTAGTGGTGGCCGGGCACGCTGGTGTCGATGGTGATCACGCGCAGGCCATTGAGCTCGAACACACGGTTCACGGGCGCGTCCAGGGGCGTTTCGTTCGGGAGCTGGTCGAGCAGCCCGGTTCGGAAGGCAGCCCGGTCGTCGTGGTTTCCCATCACCCAGATCACGCGGGCGCCCAGACGTTCGGCCACCGGATCGATGATTTCGCGCAGACGCTCGTAAGCGCCTGGTTCGCCCTTGTCGGCGAGATCGCCGGTGAAGACGATCGCCTCCGGCCGGGCGCCCGAGGCCTCCACCTCCGCGAAGAGCTCGCGGAGATGAGCCTCAACATCCACAGTGCCATAGAGGCGATTACCCCCTGCCAGCAGGTGGGTGTCGCTCAGGTGTAACAGGAAATGGTCCGGCCGAGGGTATTCGGCCGTTCGAATGCTCACAGAGCTTCCATTCGTTCGGAGGTACGCACTCTGCGCGCGCGCACTCACGGTACTAACAACCAGTTGATCAGATCAGGATGAATAACGGATGTACGCCACGCAACTTGGCAACATCGAGGGCTCTATGCTGGCCGCATGGCTCGATATGTGATGTTCGACGAATATGGCGGCCCCGACGTTCTCCGGGTCGTGCACAATGAGCGGCCGGAAGCGGGACCGAGTGAGGTGCGGGTGCGAGTGCGTTTCGCGGGCATCAACCCGGTGGACTACAAGATCTTTCACGGCGGTGAAGCCGCCGTGCGCTACAACGCCGTCCCGCCGTGCGGCAACGGCAATGACTTCTCCGGCATCGTCGACGAGGTCGGTGCCGCGGTCACCGGGTTCGCTCTTGGCGACGCCGTCTTCGGCGGCAAGCGGATGCAGGGACAGGCCGACTGGGTGGTGATCGACGCGACCAGAGTCGTCCGAATGCCCGCTGGCCTGTCGTTCGAGCAGGCCGGTGGGCTGGATATCGCGGGGCGTGCCGCCTGGGCGAGTGTGCGCAGTCTCGGGCTCGGCGCCGGGGACACCGTGCTGGTCAGCGCCGCGGCCGGCGGTGTCGGTGTGATCGCAAGTCAATTGGCCCGTCGTGCCGGTGCGACGGTGATCGGTACGGCGAGTGCCCGGCATCACGAGTTTCTGCGGGGGCTCGGGGTGATTCCGGTGGAGTATGGCCCCGGTCTCCGCGACAGGGTACGTGCCGTGACCGACGACATCACAGCCGCGCTGGACTATCACGGCACCGAGACCATCGACGCGGCGCTGTCCCTGGGTGTGCCGGGTGCGCGGATCAATACGATCGCGGCTCGTGACTACCGAGTCGGAACCGGCATCACGACCGTGGGCGGCCAGGCCGCCACGCTGGCGGATCTGGCTGGCCTCGCCGACCTGGTGGCGGGGGGTGAGGTGGTGCTCCCTATCGACCGCGTGTATCCGCTCGACGAGGTGCGACAGGCATACGAGTATCTGATGGCCGGGCACCTGCGCGGCAAGGTCGTGCTCGCCGTCTCGTAGCTCGCCCAGTGCCCTGCGTTGGTCGAGGCGCGAGGTACGAGCGATCGAGGCCTGGCGAGACAGATTCAGGGATTGGCCTGCGGGGTCTCGATCGCTCCTTCGTCGCGCCTCGACCGGCGGGAGGGTGCGCCGTGACCGGCGGGAGGGTGCGCCGTGGCCTGCGGGAGGGTGCGCCGTGGCCTGCGCGTTCAGGGGTGGGTGACGCCCGACCAGCCGCCGGGGAGATGGGGTTTCTCATCGTGCTCGTAGGGCTCGACGCGCTCGCTGCCGACCGCACGTCGCCTTTCCGCTTCGAAATCACCCTCCAGGCCGGTGAAGCCCCGGTCCTCGGCCGGAGGACGGGGCGCCGCGCGATGCCGGGGGGCCTTCGGCGTTGTCGTCAGGCTTGGCGAGTTGACCGAGGCCTCGGCGGAGGCGCGGTCTGTTGTCTTCTGTCGGCGATGAAACCCGAACATGATCCCGTTCTACGCTCAAATTTGACTTTGTCAAGGGGGCGAGCGCGGAAATCACTGACTTTCATGATCGATATGTGATCGCTGTGGCATGCTGGAATGTGCGCTTCTCCTTCCCCCTCGAATCCGCGCGGTATCTCGGCGGAGCTGCGCTCGTCTCGGTGGCGTTCATCGCCCTGTACGCCTTCTTCGTCACGTCGCATCCGGGTCAGCAGGTCGATCAGCTGGCGTATGACGGCGCCCAATTCGGGCGCCGCAGCGTGACACCGTTCACCGCCGAGCTGCTCGACTCCGTCCCCGCGGCATCCGTGGTGCTTGGATTCATCGGCACGGTGGCCATGACACTGATCCGGCGCAATTGGCGCACCCTTTTCGTGGCCCTCGGCGTGGCCGCCGCTGCCGTGGTGTCGGCCCAGCTCTTGAAATACGGCGTGCTGACGCGGCCCGACCTCGGAGTATCCGGGTACGCCGGTAACTCTTTTCCGTCGGGGCACACCACGTTGGCCGCGGCCTCGGCCCTGGTGGTTTTTCTCGTCGCCGGACCGCGACTTCGCCCGATGCTCGCGGTCGGTGGAACGGGGTTTGCCGTACTCGCGGGGGTCGCGACCCTGGCCAATCAGTGGCATCGCCCGAGCGACGTGATTGCCTCGCTGCTCGTCGTCGCGTTCTGGGGTTGCATCGGCGGTGCCGTTCTCGCATGGCCGGGCCTCGTCATTCCCCGCACCGAGGCGCCCGACGCAGGTGTGGGCGAGGTCGGGTCCCTGCGCCGCACATCGGCTTTCATTCGGCCGTTGCGCTGGATCCTCATTCCGTTTGCCGCGGTCGCCGGCCTCACCCTTGCGGGCACATTTCTGTTCGAATTCGGCGAGGCCGCCGATCTTCTCGTTGCCTACATCGGCGGCGTGACAGCGATTGTCACCGCCGGGCTCCTGCTGGCCCTCTGCGGCATTCGATTGTTCGGCCGACTGCCCTGACGTTCGCCCGCGTGGCGCGGAGCGAAGTTCTGCGAAAAGCGAAGCTGCGTGCGACACTGTCGTATGGCCGTCACGCTGAGAGCGATCCAGACCGCAGTTCCACCGACAGTGCTGTACCAGGAGCAGGTGCGCGACGTGTTCGCGGCACAGCCCGGGCTCAGCCGTCTTGCCCAACGCATTGTGAACACCTCCTTCAACGTCTCTGGAATCGAGACCCGACATACCGTGATCGAGGAGCTCACCCTCGACGCGTCGGGAACGGAACCGACATTCTTCGACCCGTCGGATCAACGCTTGCTCATGCCGGGAACGCGGGCGCGCAACGAGCTCTACATCATTGAGGCGACGAAGCTCTTCGTGGAAGCCGGACGCCGCGCCCTCGAGGCCTGCCCGGGTATCGAGGCCGCGGACATCACCCACGTCGTCACGGTCTCGTGCACGGGGTTCTATGCCCCCGGCCCCGATTACATGTTGGTTCGGGAACTCGGGCTGAGCCCGGCAACCCAGCGATACCACCTCGGTTTCATGGGCTGCTATGCGTCGATGCCGGCACTGCGCACGGCCAAGCAGTTCGTTGAGGCCGACCCGAACGCGGTCGTGCTCGTTGTGAGCGCCGAACTCTGTTCGCTTCACCTGCGTACCTCCAACGACCCGGACACGATCGTCGCCTCCTCGCTCTTCTCCGATGGCGCCGCCGCGGGGATCGTGAGTTCGCGCCCCCTGCACCCCGGGGAGAAAGCTCTCGACCTTGACCTGTTCGAAACCGTGATCACGCCCATCGGTGAGGGGGACATGGCCTGGAAAATCGGTGACGAGGGGTTCGAGATGGTGCTGAGCACTTACGTGCCGCACATCATCGATGAGCACATCGAGGGGGCGCTCGCCCCGCTGATGGCACGGGACTCCCTGCTGTCGGGCCTGCTGACCGACGACGGTCTCGGCTTCACCGCGACAACGGTGATCGAGTCGTCCGCCGGGTCGAATGGTTCGGTCGGCTCTGTTGCGACGCTGGTGGCCCCCGCACCCGGCCGGGCGCCGGCCATGAGCGAGGCGATCGCGCACTGGGCCATCCACCCGGGCGGGCGCAGCATCCTCGACAAGACCGAGGCCAAGCTCGGTCTGAGTGAGGCACAGTTGCGGCCATCGCGCGAGACGCTGCGCAACCACGGCAATATGAGCAGTGCCACGATCCTGTTCGTCATGAAGGCCATCCTCGACGAGCCGGCGAGTGCCGACGGCGAGCGGGTCTGCGCCATGGCGTTCGGCCCCGGCCTCACCGTCGAGTCCGCGCTCATGACCGTGCGCCTGGGGTGAGAGGGATGCTTCCGGATCTGCGCGGGCGAGCGGATGACGCGGTCGAGATCATGGATGGCGAGTGCGACCCCGGCATGCTCACGCGAACCTACGCAAACTTCCGAGTCGTCAACGCCGTCGTCTCGGGCTGGGGAACGGTGTATCGCCGGGATATCCGCCCGGCACTCTCCACGACGCGGCTCACGACGCTGCTCGACATCGGCTCCGGCGGCGGCGACGTTTCCCGTGCTCTCGCGCGCTGGGCGGCGCGAGACGGACTGCGGCTGAGCGTGCTCGGCATCGATCCCGATGCTCGCGCCCATGAGTTCTGCCTCGGTCTCCCCGCCCAGCCGGGGCTGACGTTCCGGCGAGCGTTCAGCTCGGAACTCGTGGCTGAGGGTCAGCGCTTCGACTTCGTGGTGTCCAACCACATGCTGCACCACCTCGGCCCGGCCGAACTCGGGGCACTGCTCGTGGATTCCGAACGCCTCTGCCGCCGCCGGGTTCTGCACGCCGACATCGAACGATCGCGCGTCGGATACGTCGGCTTCGCCCTCGGCACGTGGCCGTTCTTCCGCCGCTCCTATATTCGGCCTGACGGCCTCACGTCCATTCGGCGCAGCTTCACGGCGAGCGAGTTGCGCGCCGCGGCGCCGCCGGGCTGGCGCGTGCTGCGCGGATTGCCGTCGCGACTCGTACTTGAGTGGACAGCGCCTGCGGGGAGTGTCGCACCTGCAGGGCCTGCTGGGCAGGTCGGGGGCACCGATGCGTGACGTGCTGATCGTGGGTGGCGGCCCGGTGGGCACGATGCTCGCTTGCCTGCTCGCCGTGGAGGGACTCGACGTGGAGGTGCTCGAGCAGCGCACCGAACCGTCGATGCGATCGCGAGCCATCGGCATCCACCCGCCCTTGCTCGCCGTACTCGAGCAGATCGGAGTCGCCGAGGATCTCGTGGGGCGGGCCACGCATGTGGAGGAGGGCACCGTGCACTGCGACGGTCGAATGCTGGGGCGCATGTCTTTCTCGGCGCTCCCCACGCGCTACCCCTTCGTGGCGATGCTGCCGCAGTACGAGACCGAATCCCTGCTGAGGGCGCGCTTCGCGCACCTGCGGCCGGGCGGCCTGCGCGGGGGCGTCACGGTCACCGATGTTCGGGACCGGACCGACCACGCCGAGGTCGTGACGGACGCGGGCGAGATCCTGCAGGCGCGGTACGTGGTGGCGGCCGACGGTGCCCGCAGCCGGGTGCGTGAGTCGGCCGGCATGCCGTGGACCGATGTCGGCGGGCGGCAAACCTACCTGATGTGCGACTATGCCGACACCGGCATGCACGGTGATACCGCCGTTCTGTACTTCGAACGCGGCGGCGTCGTGGAATCATTTCCGCTTCCGGACGGCACCCGGCGCTGGGTGGCCATAACCGACTTCCTGGCCCCGCACGCCTCAAGCGGAGAGCTGGCCGACATCATCCGCCACCGCACGGGCGCGGCGGTGGGCGAGCCCCGCGGGGTGGCAAGTGCGTTCGAGGTGCAGCAGCGCCGCGCGCACGGCCTGGTCCGCGGTCGGGTGGCGCTCGTCGGCGATGCGGGGCACCAGATCAGCCCGATCGGTGGCCAGGGGATGAACCTCGGCTGGCTCGATGCGGCAGAGCTCGCCCCCGCGCTGGCGAGGGCCGTCGCGGATGCCGACGCCGCGGCATCCGCCCTGGCCGCGTATAGCCGAAGGCGCATGCGCGCCGCGCGCATGGCCATGCGCCAGGCCGGCTTCAACATGAGCATGGGCCGACCGGTGCGCGGCGTGCGCCTGGTTGCCCGCAACGCACTCGTGCGCACCCTCGCCGTCCCTCCCACGAACGCCCTCGTGGCCCGCGCCTTCACCATGCGCTGGCTGTGAGCTCACGTCGGGTTTAATGGAACGGTGACTTTAGCTCTGATCGACCTGCTCCGCACCGACCTGACCGCCGCGAACTACTCGGTGAGCGCCCTCACCGGGTTGTGGGGCATGGAAGCGGATGCCGCGCTGCGCCGTAACCAGCGCGTGCCGGCCCGCCGCGCCCTCGCGGCCCTGCGCGAGAAACTCGGCCGCGAAGAACCCACAGCCACTCTCGCGCGGCTCTTCGTGCTCGGCGAGCCGGCCAGCCGTCACGACCTTGATGCGGCCCTTCCCCTGCTCGAGGCGGACGGAGCCGAAAAACTGGGACTCGTTACCGCGGTCGGCGAGGGCGACGTCCTGCGGCCGCTGCTCGATCTGCGGCCGTACAGCTTCATCGACGCGGCGGGGGCCGGCAGCTGGTGGATCGTGTCGGACCTCGGGGAGCTGGCCCTCGGGCATCCGCTCGGTGAAAACCACGTGCTCGGCGTAGGCGGCGCCTCGCTCACGCTGAGCGGCCTCATCATGCCCACGCCGGTGGAATCGGTGCTCGACCTCGGCACCGGCTGCGGGATCCAGGCCATGCACGCGGCCCGGCACGCCGACCGGGTGGTGGCCACCGACATCTCCGAACGCGCTCTCGAGTTGGCGGCCATCAACGCCCGGCTCAACGGCATCGACAACGTGGAGTTTCGGCTGGGCAGCCTCTACGACCCGGTTGTGGGGGAGCGCTTCGACCACATCATCTCGAACCCACCGTTCGTGATCACGCCGCGCGTGCCCGGGGTGCCGAGCTACGAATATCGCGACGGCGGCATGGTCGGCGATGCCCTCGTGGAGGCCGTCGTGCGCGGCGCCGCAGAGCACCTCACGCCGGGCGGTGTGGCGCAGATGCTCGGCAACTGGGAATACCGCGGTTCTGGCGACGCCTTCGACCGTCTCTCCGAGTGGCTCGATGACACAGCCTTGGACGCGTGGATCGTGGAGCGCGAGGTGCAGCAGCCGGCGCAGTACGCCGAAACCTGGATCCGTGACGGCGGTACCCGGCCCGACACCGCAGACTTCGACCGGCTTTACGACGCGTGGCTGGACGACTTCGCGGACCGCGCTGTCGCCCGCGTGGGCTTCGGGTACCTGCTGCTGCGACGTCCGGCCGCCGGCGAGCCCACGCTGCGTCGGCTCGAACGGCTGCCCGACGCGCTCGGCCACAATGCGGCCGGAATCGGCGCGCACCTGGCCCATTGCCTGGCCGCCCACGACTGGCAGGCGGCAACGGATGACGCCCAGCTCGCCCGTGCCACGCTCACCGTGGCATCCGATGTCACTGAGGAACGGCACTACTGGCCTGGCCAGGACGACCCCACCCTGATGACCCTGCACCAGGGCAGCGGGTTCGGTCGTTCGGTGCCGCTCACCACCCCGCTGGCCGCGCTCGTGGGGGCCTGCGACGGCGAGCTGGCCGTCGGGGCGATCGTGGGCGCACTGGCCCAACTGCTCGAGGCCGACGAGCACGCGCTGCTGGTCGAGTTGCTCCCGCAGGTGCGCGGTCTCGTCTCCGACGGATTTCTCGAGGTCCCGGCCCCCGCGGCGGCCCCCTAAAACCGCTGTTTTTCGAGACACGCCGGGCCCGGTGTCGATCCGACCCGGCGTGTCTCAGAATCCCCGGTTTTGTGCGTGCGGCCGGCCCTAGTTCGTCGGTGTTGCCCTGCGTAGAGCCAGGTACCCGCCCAAACCCGAGACGGCGGCCGGCACCAGCAGCCATCCGAAGATGCCCGCGATGCCCTGCGCGGCGAACCAGACGGAGACGGTCGGCCAGCTGCTGGTGAACGTGATCACGGCGACCGAGCCCACAATCAACAGGGCGAGGGAGCTCCAGAACACGAGCATGCCGGGCATCCGCCACCGCATGTAGACGGTGGCGACGGAGGCGCCAACCGACAGCACCAGAAGCTGCATGACGAAAAACGAGAAGAAGTCAACGAGCCAGCCGTCGAGTCCGAGCCAGAGAGCATTGAACATGTAGTTGTCGATCCACCACCCGTTCGTGACCTTCTCCACCTGGGTGAGCGCGGTGAAAGCCAGGCTGTTGACGGCGGAGAGGAGCACGAACAGCAGCCATGTGCCGAGATAGAAGTCCCGCCGAGTGACTCCGAAGCCCAACGCGAACGGAAAACCGAAGGCAATGGTTTGCACGGCGACGACGACGAGGTACCACTGCGGTGAGAGCACGGCCCAGCTGTAACGTTGGCCGGCCATTGCGTCGGCGGTTCCCAGCTCGCCGGTCGTGAAGCCGATGATTCGTGAGATGAAGATCGTGATCACGAAGGCGACGCCCACGATCAGCCATGGGATTCCGATGTAGGTGCGGCGGTCCACGAGGTGCAGGCGCAGCACGTTCCCGATGCGCACTGTGGCGGAGCGCTCCCGGAGGGATGCCAACGCCGGGGTCAGGTCAATCGATGTTGTGGCGGTCATGCTCGTACCTTCCCGTGCGTCGTCAGGGATCCCGTGGTACTCGTGGTCTTCGCAACGATGAGCTGCTGCAGGGAGACGGGGGACAGTTCAAGTCCCGCGGCCAGTGCCTCGCCGCGTTCGGAGGAGTTGAGGCCGGCAAGGGTGACCGAGGCGAGGCCGCCGATCCCATCTCGGGAAATCACATCGCGGCCGGCGACGAACGCGTCGACATCCGTTGCCTTGCCCACGACAGTGGTCGCGCTGCCGCGGAGGTCGTCTGCGTCCTGATCCATCAGGATGCGGCCCTCGTCGATGACGAGCACGTGTTCGAGCAGGTTGCTGACCTCGTCGATCAGGTGGGTAGAGAGGATGACCGTGCGGGGGTTATCCGCATAGTCTTCGAGCAAGCGGTCGTAGAAGATCTGCCGTGCTACGGCATCAAGGCCGAGGTAGGGCTCGTCGAAGAATGTCAGGGGAGCGCGGGACGCGAGGCCGACGATCACACCCACGGCTGACAGCTGCCCTCGGGATAGCTTCTTGATCGGGCGGCCGAGCGGCAGCCGGAAGTCGTCGACGAGGCGGGCGGCGAAGTCAGCGTCCCAATTCTCGAAAAACCACGGTGCGCTCGAGAGAACATGACGGGGCTGAAAGCTATCGGGGTACTTCTGCGTCTCCTTCACGAAGCACATCTGCTGCAGCACGTGAGCGTTCTCCACGGGTACCTGGCCGAACACGTGGATGCTGCCGGACGTGGCGAACTGTTGGCCGGTGAGCAACTGCATGATCGTGGTCTTGCCGGCGCCGTTACGCCCGAGCAGGCCGTAGATCTTGTTCGCCTCCACGGCGAAGCTCACGTCGTCGATGGCGGTGAAGTTTCCAAAACTTTTCGTCAGGCCGTCAACGCGCACCACTGGTTCTTGATTTCTCATTGAGTCATGTCCTTTCGTAGCCTGCTGTGCTGCTGTGAATAAGTTCAGCTACCTGCTCCGGAGTCATGCCGAGTTTGGCCGCCTCGGCGAGAAGCGGGGTCAGGTATTTTGTCGTGAACGCACTCGTGCGCTGGTCGACGATCCGCTGCCGGGCTCCGGCGGTCACGAACATGCCGATCCCTCGTTTCTTGTAGAGGATGCCGTCATCAACGAGCTGGTTCACGCCCTTGCCGGCGGTGGCCGGGTTGATGCGGTGAAACGCTGCGAACTCGTTCGTGGACGGCACCATGGACTCTTCGGCAATGCTGCCATTCAGGATGTCGTCCTCGATTTGCTCGGCGATTTGCACGAAGATTGGCTTGCCCTCGTCGATCAAGGCTGCCCGCCTTCTTCTGGGGTTGATGGGTTAGTTGGTTATGTAACTAACTAACTACGAAGATGGCTGGTTGTCAACTGATTTCCCGGATAGCCTGAGGACATTTCTCCCCCTCCTCTTCGGGTGCACCGCACGACGGCCCCGGCGGCGGCGCCCTAAAGCCGCTGTTTTTCGCGACACGCCGGTCCCGGTGTCGATCCGACCCGGCGTGTCGCAGAATCCCCGGTTTTGTTGAGGGTGTGGAGTGTCCTCGTCCTGAGGGCTAGTCCGTGGACGTGGCCCAGGGCGTCTCATCGACGTGGTGCGCGAGACCAGCGAGTTCGCCGCCGTCGACGACGAACTCGGCCCCGGTGGAGAAGCTTGATTCGTCGCTGGCCAGGAACAGGACGAGCGTGGCCACTTCGTCAGGCTCACCGACGCGGTGCAGCGCGACGTGGTTCTGCGGCAGATCGAGGCCGTCGGTCATCGGGGTTCTGATAGCGCCGGGGTGCACGGAGTTCACGCGAACGTTGTACTTGGCCAGATCGAGGGCGACCGCCTTGGTGAGGCCCCGCACCCCGAACTTGGCGGCCGTGTATCCGGAAAGGGCTTCGTAGCCCTGGAGCCCCGCGGTGGACGAAATGTTGATGATCGATCCGGCGGTGGATTTTGTGATCTCGGGCGTCGCCGCCTTGATGCCGAGGAACACGCCGGTGAGGTTGACCGCGATGATCGCGTTCCAGGCCTCGACGGGGTAGTCCCCGATGGCGCCGAAGTTCACGATGCCGGCATTGTTCACCAGGACGTCAAGTCCGCCGAAGGTGTCGACAGCGGTCGCGACCGCGGATTCCCACTCTGCGAGGGCGCTGACATCGAGGTGAACGAATCGAACGCTGTCGCCCAGTTCCGCAGCGAGCGCCGCGCCTTCAGCGTCGAGAATGTCACCGACGACGACCTTGGCGCCTTCCTGAACGAGCAGTCGGGCTTGAGCGGCTCCCAGGCCTTGAGCTCCACCGCTGATGAGTGCCACTTTTCCGCTGACGCGTGCCATCGAGATCTCTCTTTCGCTCATGGTGTCGTGGATGCGCGGATGCACATCGGTGCTGTCGGCGACATGAGGTCAGTCACAGAGGGTCAGCTGATCGTCACAGCGCCGGTTCGTGGAGTCAACATACCCGCTCCGTGGCGCCCTGGGGCCGCGCCCCGAGTGGATCTTTGGACGCACGCAAAACCGGTGAATGTGCCGACACGCCGCGTTGCGTGGCCGCGCGACCCGGCGGGTCTGAGAATCCCCGGTTTTATGTGAGCGGGGGCCACTGGGGTAGTTTGGAATCATGAATGGCGCAGGGTCGGCAACGTGCACACTTCCCGCAATCGTGGCGAACGCCCGGTGATGAAACGTCGCACGTTCCTGCTCGGAACGGCCTCCGGCCTATCGGTCATGGTGCTCGCCGCGTGTGGCGCACCGTCGCCTCAGCCCACGGCATCCGTTGCACCCACCACCACGCCCTCGGTCGTGCCGCAGCCCGCTGCCATGCAGCGCACCTCGTGGTCTGTCGACCCGTTCGCGCGCGGATCTTTCAGCTTTCCGGCCGTGGGTGCCACGCCGGAACACCGGACCGCCCTCGCCGAGCCTGTTCTGGACCGGATATTCTTCGCGGGTGAGGCCACCGCGGCCACCGAGCCGGGAACCGTGCAGGGTGCTCGTGAGTCCGGCAGGCGTGCCGCCACCCAGGTGCAGTCCGTAGCCACAACCGAGGAGCGCATCACCGTGATCGGTGCCGGCATCGCCGGGCTCACCGCGGCCACCCAACTGCGCAGTGCGGGGTTCACCGTGATCGTGGTGGAGGCGCGGGACCGCGTCGGCGGACGCATCGACACCATGACGAAAGACTGGCCGATGCCGATCGAACTCGGCCCCTCGTTCATTCATAACACCACGGTGAACACGCTCGACGACGAGTTCGCCACCCTGGGGGTCAGCACGCTGCCCTTCTCGCGGGTGCCGGAGGCCTATACCCGCACCGGCGAGGTCGTACCGATCAACCCGGTGGGTGCCGAGGCCGTGGCCGCCGCGCTCGCCTGGGCCGGCGGGCAGCCGCAGGACGTTTCCGTCGAACGCGCCCTCGTAGACTCCGGCGAGAACCAACTGTCGGATTCCCTCAACGACCAGGGGCTCTCCGAATCCGACTGGCTGGAATACGAAATCTCCACCCGGCTGAAGATGGATTCCGGCTCGACGCCAAGTCAGGAATCGGCCTGGTACGCGACCGCGCCTGGCACGACCGACGATGACCATCTGGTGGTGGGCGGCTACGCGAATCTGCTGAAAGCGGATGCCGAGGGCCTCGACGTGACGATGTCGAGCGTGGTCACCTTCATCGCCTATACCGATTCCGGAGTGAGCCTCAGACTCGGGGCCGGGGAGGCATTGTCCGCCGACCGTGTGATTGTGACGGTGCCGCTCGGGGTCTTGAAGGACGGCGCAGTGGAATTCTCGCCCGCCCTGCCGTTCGCCCACCGGGGCGCCATCGCCGCGCTCGGTATGGGGGTGCTCGACAAGATCTGGCTGCGCTTCGACGAGCCGTTCTGGGACACGACTGCGCCGCTCTGGACCGTCGTCGGAACGGACTCGGATTTCCCGGTGTGGGTCAATATGCTCCCCATCACTGGCGAGCCCGTGTTGATGGGCATGGTGGCCGCCGAAAACGCGGTGCGCCTGTCCGAGGTGAGCGACGAGGCCTTCCTCGCGTCAGCCCTTCGCTCGCTCGAGCCGTTCCGCGTCACGGAGTAGCTCGGCATCGTCTGCGCCGGGTCGGCCGTGTGCCGCGGCTTCGGGTGCCGCCCCGTCTGGAGTGGCGCCCCACAGGGGCTGTCGGTGCCGGGGCATCCGGTCGATGCGGGTGAGGGCGATCAATAGCGCCGAGATACCCGTGATGATGACCACGATGATGGCACAGTAGAACACGGTCTCGGTGGGGCCGCTCACCTGCCGGGAATCGAGGAAGAAGTAGGGATACCACCCTGCGATGGGGCCGCGCACGAGCGTGAAGACCAGCCACAGCACAGGGAACACGATCACCCAGCCGAGATAGCGCCATGGCACGCGGGCCTTGAACGGGTCGATGATCCAATCCGCCAGGGCGAGGGTGGGAATCCAGAAGTGCAGAATTTGGCTCGACCACGGCACTGCGATGGAATAATTGGCACCCGCGGACTGCATCACGATGATGGCGTACACGACCCCCGACACCAAAATATATGTCGTGATCATGGCACGGGCCATGTCCAGCCAGGCCGGATCCCGCGGCTGGCGCACGGCCATCACGCCGGCCATGATCAGAACGAGGATCGCCGCGATGGCGCTCTGCACGGTGAAATAGCTGAAGAAGTTGACGATAGCGAAGCTGGCCACGCCGAGCGTATAGACAAAATACCCGGTCAGGGCGAGAATTCCAAGGCTTGCCATCAGGAGTCGGGCAACGCCGAACCTCCTGCGCACACTTGCTCCCGTCGAAAGAAACCGCAGGCTTGCTTACGGCCTTAAGCTAACGCTACGCCAGCTTTGTCTGCTCCTCGTTCGTCTGCAGGGGCGTCAGGGTCAATGGATAATCGAGAACCCGTTTTCGCCGATCACCGGGACCTCGGCCACCTGGGTTCCATCGACCACGGCAGAGTGTGGCCCGGCCTGCAGCCAGGTGAGCATACGCGAAACGGCGGTGTCCTCGCCTTCGATCTCCACCTCTACCGAGCCGTCGGGACGATTCCGCACGTATCCCGCAAGCCGCCACTGCTCGGCCTTGCCCCGGGTGTAGTAACGGAAACCCACGCCCTGCACCTGCCCGTGCACAGTCACACGTTTTCGAATCATGGCATTCATTGTGGCCTCCAGTCCGGCACGTGCCAACAGTCCCGTTGGTGGGACAGCCGAGGGGTGGGCCGGCCGCGCATGCCGCCTACCCCCGTTCGCTCCGACTCTGTCGCAGAACGTGCGGATTCGGCGGCGGCCAGAATTTAGGTCCCGGAATCACTGGCCGTTCGAACGCGGCGTGACGCTGTGAGCCTGGATTTCCTGAACTGGCCAGCGCGCACGGGGGTAACCCGGACTAGCTGACATCCAGCCGGGCGCCCTCCTCCCCAGCCGCCTTACCCCGGCGGAGGCCGGCTCATGTTCCGGAAGCTGGCGCACCGTTTGGAACGACCAGCGCAGGGTCCGGAAGCTGGCGCACGGTGAAACATCCGCTGGCTTCCGCACCCTGAGCCGCCGGCCCGAGCCGCACGTGCCCGCCTAGGCCCCAGCCGCCACACCCCGG
>NZ_JPRS01000034.1 GCF_000738085.1 Cryobacterium sp. MLB-32 | reverse complement strand
CCGCTGACCTGCCACATACCGGTGAGACCCGGTTTGATGTACAGCCGGCGATGCACGTGTGTTTCATACTGCTGCACCTCTCGTGGCAAGGATGGGCGTGGTCCGACGATGCTCATGTCGCCCATCAGGATGTTCCACAACTGCGGAAGCTCGTCGATCGAGTGCTTGCGAAGGAAGCCGCCAATGCGCGTGATGCGCGGATCATTGCGAATCTTGAAGAGTGTTCCGGCGGCGTCGTTTTGGTCGAGGAGCCCGTCGAGCTTGTCTTCGGCGTTGGGGACCATGGAGCGAAACTTGATCATGCGAAACGTTTGCCCACCGCGCCCGCAGCGTTCTTGCCGGAACAGTATCGGCCCGGGGCTGTCCAAACGGATCAGCCCGGCCACGAGAAGGAGCCCGGGAGAGAGCAGAACGAGGGCGAAGGCGGATGCGGCCACGTCAAGCCCGCGTTTCAGGCCGTGTTTCAGGCCGTCAAAACGAGGGATCTCCACGTGGATGAGGGGCAAGCCGTCAACCGGACGAAAATGGATCCGCGGGCCGGCCACATCGGTCAAACGGCTGGAGAGCACAAGTTCGGCGGCGGTGTTCTCCAACTCCCAGCCGAGGCTGCGGATGTACTGCGCCCCGCCGCGGGGCTGCCCGGCCACGATGACCGTGTCGACGCCTAATCGTCCGACCGTATCGGCCACCCGGTCGAAGCCCGCCACGATCGGCACGATATGGTCTCCCGCATCGATCCCCGAGGCGCGGATGACGTCATCCGCATCGTCCAGGGCCGCGCCCACGACGTAGTACGCGACGGCCGACTTCTCGCTGATTTGGGTGATGACATATTCCACGTCGGCTCGCTGTCCCACGACGAGCACGCGGGAGAGGTAATGGCCGAATGTGCGTTGCGTGCTCAACCACTTGCGCCAGGCCCAGCGTTCCACGGTCAGCACGGCCGCTCCGAGCGGGAACGCCAGAATGAAGTAGCTGCGGGCGATGTCGACCTGAAAGATGAGGAAAGTGATCGCAAGCAGACCAAAGGTAATGGCGCTCGCGTTGACCACGCGCTTGTATTCGGTCGCGCCCATGCCGATGACACGGCCATCTCGCGTGTGCAACGCGCCGAGGCTGGTGAGCCAGGTCGCGCCGATCACGATTGAGAGTACCCAATAGTCGGTATGCAGTGGGCCAACCGGGGTGGAGGCCCCATCGATTCCGAATCGGGCGAACAGAGCGATCGTCAGGGCTGTCGCAATGACCAGCGCGTCACTCAGGAGGAGTCGTGCCCGATAAGAACGAGCCCAGGCGGCACCGGACTTCGGCGAGGCCGCAGGCGACGGCAAACCGGCAACACTGGTCCGTCCCAGCACTCGCAAGTGGGCTCGCGAGGCCGAGACTGTGGAGGTGTCCTCGGGGGACAGCGGTGCGCTCATCGTGAGGCCATCGGCAGGGCGCCTGATTGGATCAGAGCGGAAGCGTGGGCACGACGACAGAGTCGTCCCTTTTCGGACAGATTCACGGTTTCATTCCCTGCATCTAGGTGGCACAGGTCAACGGGTGGATGTGCCACCAAAACATTGTTTTTCTGAGGGAATTCGGTGAGTTGAGTCGCCCTCAGGTGGACACGTTCCGACGGTACCGTGGTTATGACGCCCGTCGCTCCTTCCAGTTAGGGGGACAGAACGGCTCCCGATCAGCGTTCCCGGCTGGCCGGCCGGCCGGAAATCTCACGGTGGGCGGTCGCCTGCGCGAACGTCGGAATCCATGAACGCAAAAAAACGCGCGCCTCACCCCGGAAGGGTGAGGCGCGCGTTTCGTGCGAGCTGACGGGCTATTCGGTAGGTGACGCGACAATCAGCCCGGTGATTGTTCCGAGCAGGGAGTCCACGTTGAAATCGCTCGTGGGAGCGTCGCAGACCACCTTGCCGAGGCGCAGGACGACGATCCGGTCGGTGACCTCGAGGATGTGCGGCAGGGTGTGCGAGATGAAGATCACCCCGAGTCCTTTTGCCTTTGCCGCGCGGATGACCTGCAGCACCTCCTTGGCCTGACGGGCGCCGAGGTGGTTTGTCGGCTCGTCGAGGATGATGACCTTGCGGGCCCACGACACGGCGCGACCGATGGCGACCGCCTGGCGCTGGCCGCCCGAGAGCTGGGCAACCGGACGGTTGGAGGCGGGAACGGCGATACCGACGCGCTCGAGGTCGGCGTGGGCCTCGGAGTCCATCTTCGCCTGGGCGAGGAATCCCAACTTGCCGAGAATGCCTGGCTTGACGATCTCGCGACCGAGGAACACGTTGGACGAGACCGACAGATCGGGAGCAAGGCTCGAGTCCTGGTACAGGGTCTCGATCCCGGCTTCGAGGGCATCGTGGGGGCTCTTCCAGCGGCGTTCTTCGCCGTCGAGCAGGATCTCGCCGGTGTCGGGCTGGTGGGCTCCAGACAGCGCCTTGACCAGAGTTGACTTGCCGGCACCGTTGTCGCCGACGAGTCCGATCACCTCACCCGCTCTGACCGACAGGCTCACGCCGTCCAGGGCGACGACGCTGCCGTAGCTCTTGGAGATGTTGCGGACTTCGTACAGGGGGGTGGCGTCGTGTGTGGTCATTTGCTTCTCCGGGGGGATGAGGTGCGCAGCGCCTGCAACGACACGGCCGCGGCGATGAGGAAGGCGATGACGACCTGCTTCCAGTTCGGTTGTACACCGATGATGATCAGACCGCTGGGTACCACGGCGAGGATCAGGCTGCCGATGACGACGCCCGACATGCGGCCGACGCCGCCCGCAAGGGCCACGCCGCCGATGACGACGGCGGCGATGGCGACCAGCTCGTTGCCGGTGCCCGAGGTCGGTGCGCCGGAGCCGAGGCGGATATAGAGGAACATTCCGGCGAGGCCGGACAGGAATCCAGAGAGCACATAGATGCGGGTGAGGTGCAGCTTGACGTTGATACCTGCGGCGAGAGCGGCGAACGAGTTCGAGCCGATCGCGTAGGTATAGCGGCCGAAGCGCGATTTGTGCAGGTACAGGCCCGCGATGATCACGATCAGCACGACGACGATGCCGGGCCAGGACAGCGGGCCCAGCCACGGCACGCTGAGCGCGATAGCGCTGGACGGGCCGCTGCCGATCGGGGCACCGCCGGTGAGAACGATCGACATGCCGCCGGCGGCACCGAGCGTGGCGAGCGTGGCGATGAAGGGAACAAGCCTCGCGCGGTTGATCAAGAGGGCGTTGATATAGCCCACGAATGATCCGGTGGCGGCAGCGACGATGATACCGAGCGTGATCGAGAGAGTGTCACCGACGCCCGCGCCGGTCAGCGCCTGCATGGCATAGGCGGCGATTACGCCGGAGAATCCTAGATTCGCGCCGACCGACAGGTCGATTCCACCGGAGATGACGACGAACGTCTCCGCGATGGCGATCAGGATAATGGGACCCCAGTCGAGCAGGATGTTGCCGAACACGCCGACCGAGAAGAAAATCGGGTCGAGGACCGTGAACACGACGATCATCGCTACGAGGACCAGAAAGAGAACGGTCTGCTGATTCAGCAGGAGATCTTTCAGGCGCCTGTTGCGCGGTGGGACCGGAGCGACGACTTGTGTCAGCCCCGTCGGTAACATTCCTAGTTGTGCCACGATTCGCCCTTCGCGTCCTGGGACGCTTGATTTTTCTGAAGTAGTTAGTGTTCTCGGAAGCGACCTCGCTCCAAGGAAAGATGCTCCCCGCCGGGCTTCGCTCAGCGAGGCCCCGGCGGAACTGTGCAGCACATCGGGGTGACCGGCGCCGATCTGAGATCGACGCCGGTCGGGTCCGACTACTGAACGTAGGTGTACTTGGTCAGGTCCGCAGCGGACGTGTCCTTGTCGAGCACGATGTTCGGCAGAGTGACGGCGGCGGTGATGCCATCCTTGCTGTTGCCGCTCTCGATGTACTGGTGGCACGTGTCGATGGCCTGCTTGGCCTCGGTGGCCGGGTCCTGGGCGACGAGGGCCGTGAAGACGCCCTTCGTCAGCAGGTCAACGTTGTCCTTGTAGGCGTCGTAGCCAACGAGAGCAACCTTGCCGGTCAGGCCCTTGGCCTGGAGGGCGGAGGAAGCGCCGGTGGCGTTGGTCCCATCGATGGCGAAGATGCCGGCGAGGTCCGGGTACTTGGTCAGCCAGTTGCTGACGTTGCTGTTGGCCGTGGCGGCCTGAGACTGGCTGTACGCCGTGTCGACGATCTCGATGCCGGGGTATTTGTCGGCAACCTGCTTCTGGAAGCCCTCGAGGCGGGAGACGTTCGTGGTGGCGGTCTCCGAGGTGAGGCCGACAACGACCTGGTAGGAGTTGCCGTCCGTGTAGCCGATGGCCGTGGCCATGGCATCCGCAGCAGCGGCGCCGCCCTGCGTGTTGTCGCCCGTGATGAAGGAGACCACGTCTGACAGGTCGGTCACGTGGGTGTCGACGTTGATGACGGGGATACCAGCGGCCGTAGCCTTCGTGACCGAGGCCTGGAGGGCATCGGGGTCGGTCGGGATCAGAACGAGGCAGTCGGGCTTCTGGGCCAGAACCTGGTCGACGATCGGGATCTGGGTGGCGGGGGAGTAGACCGAGGGGTCACCCTGC
This sequence comes from Cryobacterium sp. MLB-32, assembly GCF_000738085.1. Taxonomy (GTDB): domain Bacteria; phylum Actinomycetota; class Actinomycetes; order Actinomycetales; family Microbacteriaceae; genus Cryobacterium. Next base: position 6,104 of record NZ_JPRS01000034.1, on the reverse strand, counting down.
CAGACGAGCTTGTCGCCCTTAGCGGCGATTTCGGCATCGGCGCCAACCTTCATCGCCTTGAAGAAGGGGTCTGCCTCCGCGCCCATGACGAACGCGATCGTGAGTGCCTTGGATCCGTCGGCATTCGTGCTGGACGCCGGGGTGGTGCCGGTGCTGCAGGCCGAAGCGCCGAGCACGAGCGTGGCGGCTACGGCGACAGCGCCTGCGGTCCTAGTGAAGCTGTTCATTCGGTTTAACTCTCCTTTGAGCGCACGGGCGGGCCGGATCCTTGGGGGAGCGGCCTCTTCAACGCTTCATTGTGATTGAAGGGGGTTTTTGGTGCATAACACCACATATTGAGAACGATCTCAGAAATTCGTTGAGAACGATCTCACTGATGTTGGATATGATGATTACACTATTGAAGGACGCTGTCAAACGACGAGGATATTCACATTGAAACAATTGGGTAACGACGCCCCGCTGCCTATTCTCTCGGCCCCGGCGACCATCAATGACGTCGCCCAGCTCGCCGGAGTTTCCCGGGCCACAGCGTCTCGCGTGCTGGGCGACTACGGAACCGTGAAGGCGGAGACCCGCACGATGGTACTGGGCGCTGCGGCTCGGTTGGGCTACGTGGCGAACGTCATCGCCCGATCGATGCGGGCCGGAACGACCCAGACTCTGGGCCTGGTCATCGCCGAAATTGGTCTGAGCGTCTTCGATACGGCGATGCGTGTGGTCATCGACTCGGCCCGCGCGCACGGCTATCAGGTGCTCGTCTCGAACACCAATGAGGAACTCGAGGCCGAGCGCACCGCCATCCGCGTCATGCTGGAGAAGCAGGTCGACGGGCTCATCGTCGTGCCCAGCTCGGTCACCGATCTGGACTTTCTCAACCCCAAGAATCTCCAGGGCCGGCCGATCGTGCTTCTCGATAGAACCCTCGCACCGCTCGGATTGACGAGCGTCACCGGGGCCAATCGGCAGGGAGCTATGGATGCCGTGGCGCACTTCATCGAGAACGGTCACACCAGGATCGGCCTCGTGGTCTTCACCGCCAACATCGAGGGCCAGACGCCCGAGCAGCCAGCGGGGCTCATCTCGTCGATCAACGACCGCATCGCGGGTTACTACGAAGCAATGGCCGCGGTGGGTCTGGCCGTGAATCCGGCGTGGGTATGCTTCGCCGGCGATGCCGATGTCTCGGCCAGTGCTGCTGTCGAGGGCATTCTCGACGCGGCCGATGCCCCAACGGCACTCCTCGCCTCGAACGGCAATATGTCCCTCGCCGTGCTGAAGGTGGCCAAAGCGCGAGGGCTCCTGATCGGTCGAGATCTCTCGCTCGTCGGTTTCGACGATGCGCCGTGGGCGTCCATCATCACTCCCAGCATCACCGTCGTGAACCTGCCGATTGAGGAAATGGCCCGGGTCGCGGTAGAAAACCTGATTGGCCAGATATCCGCAGCCCCGGACGCCCGCTCGTCCGAGCTGCCCATGAACCTCGTCCTGCGGGAATCCGTAGCCGACCTCCGCACCGCCTCAACCCGAAAATGAGTCGCCCAATGACCGTTGCCCTGTACGCAGAATTCACCGCTACGCCCGGAAACATCGAGCGGGTGAGCGCCCTCATTGACGAATTCGCGGGCGTCGTGCGCGCCGAGCCCGGCAACATCTGCTTTGATGCGCACTCCGTCGAGGCGCATCCTGCCACGATCTTCGTTTATGAGCTCTACCGCGACCCGGCCGCTTTTGAAGCCCACCTCGCGGCGCCGGCCGGGGCCGTTTTCAATCGAGCCCTGGCGCAACTTGTCGAAGGTGGTGGGTCCACCCTCACCATGCTGACCCCGATCAGCGTGTCCGCGTAACGCGCGGCCACCCAGCCCGTCAGACCTGCCACACCAACACGACACAGCGAAGTGAGTCCCGTGAACAGCACACCCGAAATCATCGTCATCGGTGAAGCCCTGACCGATATCGTCGAAACCGACGGGGGTACCGCCGAATTTGCGGGCGGTTCTCCCATGAACGTCGCCATCGGCCTGGCCCGGCTCGGCCACGAGGTGCAGCTGGTCACCCGAATCGGCTCCGATACCCGTGGCGACGAGATCACGCGCCATGTGGAGGAGTCCGGTGCTCGGATTTTTCCCGGTTCCGTGATCGACGAGCCGCAGTCGACCGCGAAGGCCGTTCTCGACCACGCGGGGGCGGCCACCTACGAGTTCGACATTCGCTGGTCCCTTGATTTTGTCGACACGCTCCCGGCTGTTCGTGTGCTCCACACGGGATCGATCGCATCCTTTCTCGCACCAGGCGCAGCCGATGTGCGGCGTCTGCTGGCCGCCGCGGGCACGGAAACCATCGTGACCTTCGACCCGAACATTCGGCCCACGCTGCTCGAGTCGGCAGCGGTGACCCGACCGGTCGTCGAGGATCTGGCGACCCTGGCGGGCATCGTCAAGCTCAGTGACGAAGACGCCGAGTGGCTCTATGGCGATACACCGCTTGATCAGGTGTTGGATCGCCTGCTGGACCTCGGCCCGGCGCTCGTGATCATCACCCGCGGAGGCGACGGGGCCATTCTGGCGACAGCGTCGGACCGTGTCATCGAGCCCGGGGTCACGGTGGAGGTGGCCGACACGATCGGTGCGGGGGATTCGTTCATGAGCGCGCTCATCCACCACGTGGCGGGGATGCTCGCCGGCGGGGTCACGCCGTCCGCCATCCGTGACGGGAGCGCCTTCGATCGCGGCGAACTCGAGCGCCTCGGCGCCTTTGCCGCGGCCTGTGCGGCGATCACCGTCTCGAGAAAAGGCGCCAACCCGCCCACCCTCGCCGAGCTCTGATCCGTCGGGCCCCCTGGCGGGTTCACTCGCCGCCGGCGCATAACTCCGGTACCTCGGCACGGGATAGCCGGACGGCTGCGTCATGCCGCGTGCGGTGGCCCGTTTGTTCAGGACAGGCAGTGGAGTTGTGCACGATTAGGGGTACGAAGAAAGCAACGGGGCCAGGCACGGGCGATCCCGAATGGATCCACTGGCGGCAGCCAAGGGCTAGCCCGTCTTGGACGTGATCGTCGCCGGATCGGCCGGCTGGCCGCATCCCGGCCGGCGACGAAAACACGTTGAGCATGCCCGACGCAGCGAGGGAGCAGCCGAGCGAAACTGTGGAGACGGACCTCGTGCCGCGATCCGTTTGAACGCCTCCGTTCAGCCGCCTCGCAACGCGTATGCCCCGGCCGTGCGTAACGCACAGCCGGGGCATCCGTCCTTCAGGCCTTACGGCGCCGGGTACTGCACGCCGTAGGACGGCACTCCGGGTGCGGAGCTGTCGACCTGAGCGCCGACGCCGTTCACGACGTGCTGGATGGTGCCGGCGGCGAGGTTCACCGTCATGATGTGGCGCAGGGTGACGCCGGGGGTGTTCGGTGCGGTAAACCCGTTAGCGGTGACGATCGACGGGTTGTTCTGGTTGAACACGTAGACGCCTGCGCCCTCGAGGAGGTGCTTCTTTACCTTCGGGCCCACCTTGTAGCCGGGGTAGCCGAGGGTTCCGTCGGGCTGGGTCCAGTCGGCCTGCGTGGGCGGGTCGTAGGGCAGCTCGTTCTGGTACAGGATGACGCGGCCGTTCTCACCATTCCAGACGGTGTTGAACTTCTGGAAGTGCTCCACGAACATGCCGGTCGCGGTCACGTTGTCGCCGTTGACGATCACGCCGTTGGTGCCGATGTTGGTCTGCCAGCGGTCGGTGTCACCGTTCACTCCGTTGGTGAAGCCTTCGATGCCGTGGTCGGCGCGCCACACCCAGGTGTGGTCGATCAGCACATTGTTGGCGTTGACCTCGAGCGCGGTCGTGGTCTTTCCGGTGTGCGGGCCTCCGACGCGGAAGTACACGTCGCTCAGGGTGATCGGGTTGCGCGGGTCGAGCTTCTTGCCGTTCTTCTCCTTGCCCACCGTCAGCAGCGCGGGGGAGAGCGCGGGACCAGCGTCGATGGTGACGCCCGCGATCACGATGCCCTCCTCGTACTTCACCTCCATCGGAACGGCGCCGCCGGCAGACGTGAGAGTCGCCTGACCCATGCCCAGCACGACAGTGTCGGCGCGCTTCACCTCGATGGTGCGGTCGATGTCATAGACACCGGGGGTCAGGATGAGGTTCTTGCCCGTCGCGAGAGCGTTGTTGATGTCTTTCACCGAGTCACCGGGCTTCGCGATGAAGAAGTCGGTGATCGGGAGTGTGCGTCCCGCCGTGGCATCCTGGGCCCAGGAGGTTCCGCTCGTGTTCAGGTGTGCCGAAGGAACGCGCACGTTGTAGCGCCCGGCGCCATCGACGAAGAGGTATGGCTTCTCGCGGCTGACCGGCGTCTGGGCGACCGTCGTGTAGGGCGGGTTGGGGAAGCCGGTCTCGGCAGGGGCGCCATCGACGCCGGAGAACACCTGGTTCCACACGCCGTTGGTCCACTGGGTGACCTTGCTGTTGCGGATGATCCACTGCTGCTGTGAGCCGTTGATCGTCACGGGTAGATCGGAGTCGGCGATGAAACCGCCGCTCGCGAATTGCGGGCCCGCGGTGCAGTAGTCCATCAGTGACAGGTTCGCCCCCGTCACGTGCACGCGGCGCATCGAGACTGCCTGCGACACCGCCCAGAAGTTGGCGCTCTGGCGACATCCGTCCTGGCCTGCTTTATTCACCTGGATGGAGAGGTTCGAGAGGGTGCGCCAGAAGTTGTTGAGCGCGATGCAGTTGCTCGTGCCGCCGTTCTCGAGGCAGCGGTTGTAGACCTCGATGGAGCCGTTGACCGAGACGTCGTCGGGGGAGGCCCCGAGCCCCGCCACCTCGGTGTAGTACCCCACCTCGAACTGAAGCGGTGCCTCGGCCGTACCGTAGTCGCCGGGAAGGAAGTAGACGGCCTTGCGAGCGGAGCTCATCTCGGCGTCGCGCTGCTGATCGGCGAGCGTATCCATGGTGCTCTGGATCTCGGCGAGCGGGGTGGCCGGGCTGAATATCTGCACGTTGGGTCCGAAATTCGGATGCAGCGGATCAACGGTCTGCGAGGGAGCGGCCTGCGCCGGTACGGCCGAGAGGGCTCCGGCGAGGAGCGCGAGGCCCGTGGCGCTTGCGGCGATGCGCCGGCGACGGGTTCGGGGGTGCGGGTGGTCAAGCGGAATCATGCTGGTGCCTCTCCGTTGAGGATGTGCGCGACGAGTGCCGCTGAGGGTCCGGCGGTGGCGACTGACCGGTCTGCTGTGAGGACTGTAACTCATAATGGGAGCGCTCTCTAGGCTGCGCCATGCGAGGACTATCGGAAGGTCGTCAGCTACCGGCTCCCCGGGGAGGGTGCATCGACAGGCTTCCCGCGGGTCTGCCCGTCATTCAGCACGCGCCAGTCGGCTCCATCGGCCGTGTCCCGGTGTGAAGAGCCTCGCGCCACTCCCATAACCGACCCCACGACTGGGGGTGAATCGGATTGTGGGCGGGGGGATCATTTCTATGAGTGAGCCGAGCGGGTGCTGAACGCCTCCCCGACCGCAGCCGAAGTCCTGCGGGGAATAGAAGGTGACGTGATGGTCAACCGCTACGAAAGCGTGCTGCTCAGTGTCTCGCTGGATCTGCCGTGGTTCGTGTCGGCTTGTACGCCTCACCCTCCGACCACTGCGCTCGCGTCACCATGAGCGCAACTGGCGCCCGACGGGGGGAGTGCTTCGTCAGGGAAATTTTCGCAGCCGCACCTTCACCCGCGCCCTGGCCGCAGTGCGGGATCGCGATCCGAGATGTCCTCCACGTCACAGAAAAGGGCATAAAAAATGCCACGCCCCAATAAACAAAGGGAGTGGCTGTGGTGGCCCCGACCGGCGTCGATCCGGTGACCTTTCGATTTTCAGTCGAACGCTCTACCAACTGAGCTACAGGGCCAGAAAGCCCGAAACGGCGCCTTCTCAAACAAAAACCCTTTCTTGCGAAAGGGCTCTTGCTTTTGCGACCCTGACCGGACTTGAACCGGCGACCTCCGCCGTGACAGGGCGGCGCGCTAACCAACTGCGCTACAGGGCCTCACTGGTGTAAATGATAGTGAGTACTTGGTAAGACTATTCTATTTTTTGTGCCTTCACTTACGTGACCCCAAC
>NZ_JPRS01000033.1 GCF_000738085.1 Cryobacterium sp. MLB-32 | reverse complement strand
GGCGTGGCGCACGATGTCGACGAAGGCGTCGAAGTTGAGCTGCGGCATTGTGCGACCGTCCCCGATGATCTCGTGGTTGTCACCGCACCCGTCCGGGTCTTCCTTCGCTTCAAACCGTGGCTTGCGCAGTTCCGCACTGACCATTCCGTCGATCGCCGTGTCCAGGAACGCGGCCGACACCGGGTCGGCGTCGAGAATGTAGCGTTTCATGCCGTTGGGCTGCACCATCCGAGTCAGAGCCCGCCGCGACACCAGCACCTCCTCGCGGGGTTCAACTCCGTCGACGTCGAGCGCGTCGCGGTAGCGAACGGAGAGCTTTCGCACCGAGTCCACCGGGTTGGTCGCCGCGAACTCCACCAGTTCCTTCTCCGCCGCGATCATGTCGTCGGTCGTCGCGCGCGGGGCCGCCTGGCCCAGGTTCGCCGTGATGTACAGCGCCGAATCCACCAGTAAGACCCCGGCAGCAAGCGCCTCGGCCACCTCAGCGTATTCGGGCGGTAGAGCCTCCCCGATCAGGCTCCTCCGGGGCCTGGTCGCTGCCCCGACTCGGCAGAGTCGCCCGGCTTCCGCCATGGAGATATGCCCGATGTCAGTCAGTGCTGCGGCGGCGTTCCTGTTGCCGGTTCGTGCCGAGATGCTGTGCGGGCCCGAATCGTGTTCGAACCGGTCCTGCAGCTGACCGGCCACCTGCACGAGTAGTGCCTGCCCCTGCCGTACCGCTGCGAAACTGGCCTCCACCACGGCCAGCAAACCCGCGTCGGTCATCCGCTGAAGTTCCAACCCGGCACTCGGCCCGCTCTCTGAACAGACCCCACCACCGAGGGCTCGAGAGTACGTGTCGGCGAGTGCCGCCGTACTCTCGATGAGGAGGTCCGTTGAAGTGGTCATGGCATAATTTTCCCAGCCACCACCGACACTGGAGTGACCTAAACAGCCCTGACCGGGCATTTCTGTGCACAACTCGCAAAGAATTTACCTGTGGAGGAGAAGTTGGCCGCTCGCGATGAGGATCCCCGAAGCGACGGCTTCGGAGGTCGCGACCTGAAGGTCCTGCGGCGCCGCGGCGGCCCCTGAAATCTCGCTGGTCGAGGCGCGACGAAGGAGCGCTTGGATCGAGCCTGTCGAGATCGAGACCACGTAAGCCGATCCTCACACCTGACTCGGGTATGAAAGGCGCCTCACCAGGTCTCGATCGCTCGTACCTCGCGCCTCGACCAGCGGAACTCGGGTATGAAAGGCGCCTCACCAGGTCTCGATCGCTCGTGCCTCGCGCCTCGACCAGCGGAACTCGCGTATGGACCAGCGGAACTCGCGTGTCGACCAGCGGAACTCGCGTGTGGACCAGCGGAACTCGCGTGTGGACCAGCGGATCCCGCGACTCGGTCGGCGGCTCGCGGTCGAGCGGCTAGCGCTCTCCCGCGGCGCGAACCAGCGCCGAAATGAGCGCCTCGGAGCTGCGCTCATCGGCAATCACGTCGACGCGCAGGCCCATCGCGCGGGCGTCCTTCGCGGTCTGCGGTCCGATGCACGCCACGAGCGTGTTCTCGGGAATATCGCCGAACTGATCGCGCACCTGGCGCGCGACGCTGCCGCTCGTCACGAGAACGGCCTGCACGAGCCCCGCCTTCACATCGGCGACGACCCGGTCACTGACCGGAACGCCGATCGTGCGGTACGCCACAACCGATTCCACGTCGTGGCCGATGCGCCGCAGCCCCTCCGACAGCAGGGGTTTGGCGATTTCGCTGCGCAGCGTGAGCACTCGCAGGGGAATGACGCCGGCAGTGGCCGTCTCCCACTCTTCGAGCAGACCGCGTGCGGAGTTGTCCTCGGAGGGCACGATGTCCACGTGGTAGCCGGCGGCGATGAGCGCCGCCGCGGTGGTCTCGCCGACGGCCGCAATGCGCGTTCCGGGTGCCACGACCGCGCGGTGCGACGACAACACATCGACGGTGGTGGCGCTCGTGATCGTCATCCAGTCGAAGTCTCCGGCCGCGAGACGGGTCAACGCCTCGTTGAGTGCTGGCGCGTCATCCGTCGCGGCGAAGTTGATCATGGGCGCCACGATCGGCACGGCGCCCTTGGCACGCAGATTGGCAGCGACTTGGTCGCCCCAGGGCCCGCCGCGCGGCACGAGGACACGCCACCCAGTGAGCGGCTTGATCAGGGGGATTGAAGAGGTCACTTATTCACTTTCAGCGGTGCAAATTCGGCCGCGCCGCCGGCCAGGAGGTCGGTGGCGACGCGTTCAGCGATGTCCTGCGCCGCATCCACGAGGTCGCGTACGGAGTGGGATTCCGGCGTGGCCGCGTGCGAGCTCGTGATCTTGCGGGTGCCGTCCGGGCTGTAGACGGTGGCGGTGAGAAAGAACAGTCCCGTGTCGATGACGGCCGTGGCCCCGATCGGGGCAGCGCACCCGGCTTCCAGCCGCGCGAGCACGAGCCGCTCCGCTGTGGTGACCGCCTCGGTCGTGGCGTGGTTGATCGCGGCGAGAGCCGAGGCGAGCACACGGTCGAGCTTGCCCTCCCGTACCTCCAGGGCAAGTGCGCCCTGGCCGGGTGCGGTGGGCCAATCCGAGATCTCGAGCAGCTGGGTGCACGCCCCGTCCAGGCGTCCCAGCCGACCGAGACCGGCCGCGGCGAGAACGACGGCGTCGAGGTCGCCCTCGACGAGGCGTCCGAGACGAGTGTCGATGTTGCCGCGAATGTCGACCACCGCGAGGTCAGGACGGATCTCCCGCAGCTGAGCCATCCGGCGCGGCGAGCCGGTGCCGACCTTCGCGCCCTCCGGCAGGGTCTCGAGGGTCCAGGCGTTGCGCGCGCACAGGGCGTCGCGGGCATCCGCTCGCTTGGGCGTGGCTCCGATGACAAGGCCCGGGTAGACATCCGTCGGCAGGTCTTTGAGGGAGTGCACCAGGAGGTCGCACTCGTCATTCAGCAGGGCCTCGCGCAGGGCGCTCGCGAACACTCCGGTTCCGCCGAGACTGGACAGAGAGTCGGTGGAGGTGTCACCGTGCGTGACGATCGGCACGATCTCCACCTCAGCGCCCGAGGATGCCGCGATTCGGTTGGCGATCGCCGTGGTCTGCGCCATGGCGAGCGCGCTGCTGCGCGTGCCCACGCGGATCACGCTCACGGCACCATCCCGGCGACGGCCGGCTTGAAACCGAGCCGCACGTTCTCACAGCACCCCGGGCGGCACACGTCGTACCACGGGCCGAGATCGGTGACCGATGCGCGCTCCTCGGTCGGAGTGTCGTTGAGACGCTCCTCAACGAGGTCGATCAGACCGGCCACGAATTCGGGCGACACGCCGGGCGTGGGAACGCGCACGGCGAAGAGGCCGTGCTTCTCGCTCGTCTCCATGGCTTCGTTGTCGAGGTCCCACATGACCTCCATGTGGTCACTCACGAAGCCGAGCGGAACGATGACGACGGCGCGGATGCCGCGCTCCGGCAGCGTGGCGATCGCATCGTTGATGTCGGGCTCGAGCCAGGGCATGCTTGGCGGGCCGCTGCGGGACTGGAACACCAGCTGCCACGGCGTCTTGTGGCCGTTCATGACTACCTGGGCCACGGCCATGTGCTGCGCCGCGTAGGCACCGCCCTCACCGAAACCACGCTCGGACGGGCCGCTCTTGTTGGCGTCTGTCATGGGGATGGAGTGCGTGGAGAACAGAATCTCCACCTCGGTGTCGAGGTCGATCCCCGGGATCGCCGCCGCGACATCCGCGAGTCCCTGCTTCACGCCGGCGACGAACGGCATGACGAATCCGGGGTGGTCGAAGAACTGGCGAATCTTGTCGATGTGCACCACTCCCTCAAGGTTCGTCGTGGTGAGGGCGGCCGCGAAGTCTTCGCGATACTGCCGACATCCGGAGTACGAGCTGTACGCGCTCGTGGCGATGGCGAGCAGGTTGTCGTGACCGGCCTCGTGCGCCTCCGCGATGGTGTCGCTGAGGTAGGGCGCCCAGTTGCGGTTGCCCCAGATCACGGGCAGGGCGATGCCACGACGGTCGAGTTCGGCCTGCAATGCAATCTGCAGCACACGGTTCTGGTCGTTGATCGGGCTCACTCCGCCGAAGTGACGGTAGTGGGTGGCCACAGCTTCGAGGCGTTCCTCGGGGATGCCGCGCCCGCGGGTCACGTTGCGCAGGAACGGGATGACATCGTCCTGGCCTTCGGGTCCGCCGAACCCGGCCAACAGAATTGCGTCGTAATGCGTCATTACTGCAAAACCTCCACGAGCTCGGCGGTCGAGATGCGGCGACCGGTGTAAAACGGGATCTCCTCGCGCACGTGGCGACGAGCCTCGGTGTCCCGCAGGCCACGCATCAGGTCGACGAGCTCGGTGAGTTCGTCGCTCTCGATGGGAAGGATCCACTCGTAGTCGCCCAGGGCGAAAGCGGAGACGGTGTTGGCGAGGGCTCCGCGATAAGCGGCACCCTTGCGTCCGTGGTCGGCGAGCATGCTGCTGCGCTCGGCGTCGGGGAGCAGATACCACTCGAAGCTGCGCACGAACGGGTAGACCGTGAGCCAGGTGCGCGGGGGCTCCCCGCGCAGGAACCCGGGCACGTGGCTCTTGTTGAACTCGGCATCACGGTGCACGCCCATGGCGTTCCACGTGGGCAGCAGGCTCTTCAGCAGGCGGCTGCGACGCAGTTCGCGGTTGGCCCACTGCAGGGTCTCAGCGTTGTCAGCATGGGTCCAGATCATGACGTCGGCGTCGGCTTTCAGGCCGGAGACATCGTAGAACCCGCGCACGGTCACGCCCTCGGCTTCAACGAGGGCGATGATGTCATCAAGCTCGTTCACGGCCTTCGGCACATCGCGCCCGTCGAGGTCGTCGGGGTTGTGCGGGTCTCTTCGCGAAACGGTGAAAAGGGTGAATCCCTGGGGCGAGGCTTCGGGGGCCTCGTCGGTAGTGGAAGTTGCGGTCTGGGTAGGGTCTACTGCCTCTCCGGCAGCCGGGTGAGTCATAACCCTAGTGTGCTCTCAAAAGGGTCCAGCAGCAAAATGCACCCGCCCACTCGTCCGCCCCAGAGTGGGCGACAGTGTGCGTGAGAGAGGGTTAAATGCGCTTCACCAGCACCGCGCGGGCACCCAGCCAGACAATGGTGCCCACGGAGGCGGCCACACCCAGGGCGATCCCGGCGAGGGCCGCGGGGTTGTCGTCGCCGAGGCGAATCATGGCCAGGCGCATGCGGCGCTTGGTAATCCTCAGCTGCTTGGGCAGGTTGAGCTTGAACTCGATGGCATCGAGGGTACTCGCGAGTTCGGAGCGGGCGTGCATCGCCTCGGCCCGCAGCTCGGCTTTGCCGTGCGGCTCGTGAACCGCGGAGGCGTCGTTGGGCTTGTCAGTTTTCATAGCGGCCTACCCCTTTAAAAGCATCGACATCGTTACGGAGGCTGGCCTGCACGCCCTCCGGGTCGGGGGCGGTCGCCGCCTTCACCCGGTTGACCCCGATCAGCACGAGGATCACGGCCATCGCCAGCAGGAGCACCAGCACGATGAGCGTGGCGAGCCAGAGCGGAAGGAAGAGCGCGAACACGATGATCAGCAGGGCCACGAGAACGCCGAGGGCGAAGAAGCCGATCGCGGCGGCCACAATGAACAGGGCCGCGCCCACGCCGAAGTTCTTCGCCTTGCTGGCGAATTCGGCCTTGAAGGCCTCAAGCTCGGCGCGCACCAGATCGCTGATCTGGCCCGGAAGCTCAGAGAGCAGGGCGATCAGGGAGCGTTTGCTCTTCGGGTTGAATCCACTGGTAGTCAAGGGTGACCCTTCCCGGTGTGAGTGATCGGAGTTGTGTCTGAAGACGGTACTGCCTGCTGAGAGTGTTGCCTGCTGATGGAGCGTGCTGTCGAACGAGCGGGAAACGCAGCACGAGCGATCCGGATGTTACACAGGTACCGCGATAGCCGCGTCCCCTGCGCCAGGCATGATCGGGTCAGCTCGAGCTGGAATCCTCTGCTGCTGAGGCCGACGTGCTCGCCGGGGTCTTCGCCGTAGAGGACTTGGCCGCCGAGGACTTGGTCGCCGAGGACTTGGTCGCCGAGGACCTGGTCGCCGCAGGCTTGACCGGCGTCTTCACCGACGACGTCCCGTTCGACGACGCGCTGCCCTGCGTTGCCTTGCCGGCGACGGACGAGAAAATCTTCTTGCCGGCGTCAAAGAGCACGCCGGGAACGTCACCCACCAGCTCGAGGCCGAAGTCACGAGCCTCGGTCACCCGCCGCTGCACGGGAGGAGCGTTCCAGAGGTCATTCGCGGCCGAGGCGATCTGGTCGTAACGTTTGCGGCCGGCCCGTGCTCCGAGCACATAACCGACCAGTCCACCCGTGATGAACAGAAGCTTTCCGCGCATTGAGACTCCAATTCTTCGAGGATCAGGTAACCCTTAGAGTAGCCGGGTCGCGCCTGTGAATGCACGCAGGATCAGGCAGAACCATCGCGCGAAGCCGCAGAACGGCGGTCAGAGACCGAGCGAAGCCTGCCGGATGCGGCCAGCTGCGGCGAGGGCATCCGGGATCACCGAGGCGAGCCCCGTTCCGGCCAGCCACGCCCCCGTCACGTCGATCCCGGGAGTGTCGGCCAGAACCTCGCGCACCTTCGCAACGCGTTCGGGTGCGCCGAGTGTGGCAGGCGACAGGGCGTCGCGCCACTCGGTGCGCGCAAAGCCGCGCAGCATCTGACCGGTCAGCTCGACGCCCAGAATACTGCTGGCGTCACGCAGGGCCAGAGCCTGCAGCTCGTTGTCGCTCAGATCATCCGTGGGGCTCGGTTCGCCGGCCCGCCCGTAGGAGAGCCGCACGACGTGGCGACCGACGCCGGCCGCCTGGGCCACCCACGACCACTTTGCGGTGACGTGGGTGAGCGCTTTGGCGGTCACGCCCGGGGTATCGACGCCCACGAGCGCACCGGTGCCGCGCGGGTGCGCATCGAGCGTCGGCGCATCCACCACGAGAGTCGCGAGGGTGACGGCGGTCGGGCCGGGCCACTCGAGTTCGCTCAGCGCATCGTGCGCGTCGCCGAGGGGTGCCAGCAGGCGAAGCGCCTGCGCGCCCTGTGTCGCCACGATCACGAAGCGGGCGGCACGCGCCGTGTCGTCTGCGGGAGCGGATACCGCGGTGCCGGCGGCCGTGTCGTCGTCCGATCCGGCACTGTTCAGGTCGGCACCGTTCCGGTCGGCACGCGGATTCAGTGTGACGACCCAGCTCGGCTGCTCGGTAGTGCCGGATCGTCGGAGCGCGGAGGCCGTGCGTCCCGTTTCGATCGTGGCTCCGAAGTGTTCGAGGTCGGCCACCAGCGCAGCGGGCAGCCGGGACATGCCGCCGCGCAGCCCTCCGATGGCCGAGCCCGCCGGGGCACTGTCGCGCAGGGCCGAGACAGCGCCGGACAGCGAGCCCGCCGTTGTGAGGGCGCGGTTGAGCCCGGGGGCGACCACGTCGATCTCGAGATCGCGCGCGGAGGTGGTGTACACGCCGGAGGCCACGGGCTCCACGAGCCGTTCGAGCACACGGCGGCCCATGCGCTTGGCCACGAGGTCGCCGAGGCTGTGCTCGCGGCCGATGGTGAGCACGGGCATGAGCCGGTCGACGTAGGCCCGCAGCGAGCCGCTCCAGCCGACCACGCGGCGCACATCGTCGGCGAGCGGCGAGCCGGGAATTCCGAGCACGCCGGCCTTGGGTAGCGGCACGCTCACCGCGCCGGAGCCGTTCGTGCCTTTCTTGCCTTTCGCGCCCAGGGCCGGCAGGTGCAGCCAGGCACCGGCCGGGTTGGGGGCGACGATCTCGTCCGTGAGGCCGAGTTCCTCGATGAACGCCGCCACGGTTCCGCCGCGCACGGCGAAACTCTCGGTGCCGCTGTCGAGGTGCAGGCCCGCCACGTCATGGCCGGCGACCGGACCGCCCACGGCATCCGCTGCCTCGATGATGCTGACGCTGAGGCCCAACCGGGCGCAGGCGCGTGCGGCCACGAGGCCGGCCACGCCGCCGCCGATCACGATGACGTCTTTCATGTCAGAATCCTTTCGATCGCGGGGAACGCCCCGCCCGAAGCGGTGCTCGCCCGTGGCTCATTCCGAAATCCGGGGCGAAAGCGGCCCTCGCGAGCGACAATCGCCGGTGATGCCGAACTTCTCCTGAATGAGCCACAGGAAACCCCCGCCGCCGGGTTAGTTATCGGCGCTCACGTCATGCACGAGCGACACGAGTCGGGTGAGCACGTCGGGGTCGGTCTCCGGCGGCACACCGTGGCCGAGGTTGAGCACGTGGGCGGGAGCCGTGCGTCCGCGTTCAAGAACGTCGCGCACGTGAGCCTCGAGCACGGGCCATGGTGCGGACAGCAGGGCGGGGTCAACGTTGCCCTGAACCGGCACGAGGCCGCCGAGACGTCGGTTGGCCTCGTCGAGCGGAACCCGGTAGTCCACGCCCACCACGTCGGCGCCGATGTTGTGCATTTCCTTCAGCAGCTCGCCGGTGCCCACGCCGAAGTGCACGATCGGCACGTTCCGGTCGGTACCGTCGACCTCCGTGTACGCGAGGTCGCGCACGTGCGCGATCGCCTTCGTCGAGGCGGGGGCAACGGATGCCGCGTAGTCGGCGAGCGACAAGGCTCCGGCCCAGGAATCGAAGAGCTGGGCAGCGCTGGCACCCGCCACAACCTGGGCGCGCAGGAAGCGTCCCGTCACATCGGCGGTCCAGTTCATGAGCTGCTCCCATGCCTCGGGCGCCGAGTGCATGAGGGTGCGGGCGTGGATGTGGTCCTTAGACGGGCCGCCCTCCACGAGATAGGCAGCGAGGGTGAACGGGGCGCCGGCGAATCCGATCAGCGGCGTCGAGCCGAGCTGCGAGACGGCGAGGCCGACGGCCCGGCGGATGGGCTCCAGCGCCACGTCGAGAACGGCGGGGTCGAGGGCGGTCAGCTCGGTGACATCCGCTGGCGTGCGCACGGCCTTGCCGAGCACCGGGCCTTTGCCGGGCACGATTTCCACGTCGACGCCCACGAGCTTGAGCGGAACGACGATGTCGCTGAAGAAAATGCCCGCGTCCACGCCGTGACGGCGCACCGGCTGCAGCGTGATCTCGCTCGCCAGCTCGGGGTCAAGGCAGACGTCGAGCATGCGGGTTCCCACGCGCAGGTCACGGTATTCGGGCAGCGAACGCCCGGCCTGACGCATGAACCACACAGGGGTCACGTCGGGGCGGGTTCCCTGATAGGCCCGAATCAGGCGGGAGTCGGCAGTGACGCCGGAGGACAGAGGGTGCTGCGCGTCGAGGATCATCGGGTACATTGTCTCAAACATCCCTGAAACCGGCGAGTCGAAGCTCACAGACTCACGCCCTAGAATCCAAGGGTGCTAATTTTGCTGTCCGCAAGTCACAAGAACTCCAGCTTCGACGTGCTGGAGCTTCTTTCTGTGGGCGGCGGCGAAACCGCCAGCCACATGGTCGCCAAGCACGATGCCCTCACCGGCGCCGTGATCGTAGCCACGTGCAACCGCTTCGAGGCGTACCTCGACCTGGACGAGCCCTACGGCGTCTCTCCGCTTCCGGCTGTCTATGCCGCCATCGAAGCCGTGAGCGCGAACACGGGCGTACCCGAAGACATGCTCCGCGACACCCTGACGCTGCTGCACGGCAATGGCGTGGCCGAACACCTCTTCGCCGTGACGAGCGGTCTCGAATCCGTCGTCGTGGGCGAAGGCGAGATCGCCGGCCAGGTACGCCGTGCCCTCGAGCAGGCCCGCGCTGCCGGCACGACGAGCCCCGAACTTGAACGCCTCTTCCAGCGCGCCTCGCAGACCTCGCGTGGCGTGAAAAATCGCACCGGCATCGGCTCGGCCGGCCGCTCACTCGTGCGCCTCGCCCTCGAACTGGCCGAAAGCCGCGTGAGCGACTGGACGCAGGCCCGCGTGCTGCTCGTGGGCACCGGCCGCTATGCCGGCGCGTCCCTCGCCGCCCTGCGTGACCGCGGCGCCGAAAATGTGCGGGTATATTCGCCCTCCGGTCGCGCCCTCAAGTTCGCGTCCTCTCATGGCATCGACGCCGTGGGCAGCGACGACTTCGCCGGTGAGGTCGCCCGCGCCGATGTGGTCGTCACCTGCACGCTCTCCGAAGACCACGTCATCGACGCCGACCTGATTATGGCCGGCCGCGCTCAGGTGGGCGTGAACTCCCGCACCATCGCAACCGCCACCGACCCGGTGAGCCTCTGCCCCGCCGATGCCGCCCCCGAGGCGCCGCCACAGCTCATCATCGACCTCGGCCTGCCACGCAATGTGGCGCCGAACGTCGTCGACGTTCCCGGTGTCGAGCTGCTCGACCTCGAGACCATCAGCATCCACGCCCCGCTCGAAGAGCTCAACGCCACCGACGAGGCCCGCGAACTCGTGGGCCGTGCCGCCCGCAAGTTCTCGGCGGTCGCCGAGGAGCAGAGCCTCGCCCCGGCCGTCGTGGCACTGCGCACGTACATCTTTGAACTGCGCGACGCCGAGATCGCCAGGGCCCGCAGCCGTGGCGACTCGAGCGAGCAGACGGAACAGGCCCTCCGCCACCTCACGGGCGTGCTCCTGCACACCCCGATGGTTCGCGCCCGAGAGCTGGCCCGCGCCGGCGAGCAGGAGGCCTACCTCACCGGCCTCGACGCCCTCTTCGGCGTGCAGGTCGAGCTCCCGGCCGAATCAGCCGCAACGGATGCCACGGCCGCTCCCGCCGCATCCTGATCGCCTCATGACGGCATCCGCGTGACGCTGCCGGTCGAGGCCCGCCCGATCCGCACCGAGCGCCTGCTGCTGCGCCCGCTCACCGAAGCGGATGCCGCGGACGTCTTCGAGTACCAGTCGCGTCCCGACATCGTGCGGTACCTGCCGTGGCCCGTGCGAGACCGCGAGGAGTCACGCGAGCACACCCTGAAACGCTCCGGCTTCACCCACCTGCGGAACGACGATGACGCGCTCATCCTGGCCGCTGAGTTGCCCGGCGAGGCCGGCGGCGGTCGCGTGATCGGCGATCTGAGCGTGTTCCTCAGGAGCGTCCAGAACCGCCAGGTCGCGCTCGGCTGGGTGTTCCACCCCGACTTCCACGGCCGCGGCTTCGCCACCGAGGCCGCACGGGCCGCGCTGGGCTTCGCCTTCACGGAGATCGGCGCCCACCGCGTCTACGCCGAGGTCGACCCGCGGAATACGGCATCCGCGGCCCTGTGTCTGCGGCTGGGTATGCGTCTCGAGGCCACCTTCGTGGAGAGCGAGTTCTTCAAGGGAGAATGGAGCGACCTCGCCGTCTATGCCATCCTCCGCCGGGAGTGGGCGCCCGAGTAGCATCGGAACCATGTCGATCATCACGCAGCTCACCGTGCACCGGGTGCGCATTCCGCTGCTCCGGCCGTTCACGACCGCTGTGCGCAGCGCCACCGAGCTCGAGACCGTGCTCGTGTCCCTCACGGACTCCGATGGGCGCCGCGGCTGGGGCGAAGCCCCGATCAGTCGGGTGACGAAGGCGACAACGGATGAGGTGACGGCCGCCATCGACAGTCACCTGCGTGGTCTTCTGCGTGGGCGAAACCTCGAAGACTGGTTCGCGCTGGCCGAAGCCGTGAACAGCAGTCTCGCTCCGGCGACGGCCCGTATGGCCGTGGACTGCGCCCTGCACGACCTCGCCGCGCAGCAGGCCGGCATACCGCTCTATCGATTGCTCGGCGGCGGAGCGCCCACAATCACCACCGACATGACCCTGTCCGTGGGCGATGCATCCGAACTGGCCGCGGCGGCGCGCACACACGTGGCCGCGGGGTTCAGGTGCATCAAGGTCAAGCTCGGACCCGACGGCGACCAGGTCGCCCGCCTTCGTGCCGTGCGAGACGCGGTCGGCCCGCAGGTCGTGCTGCGCGTCGATGCAAACCAGGCGTTTTCTCCCGAGCACGCCGTCGACGTCATCCGCGCCCTGGAGGATTCCGGGGTCAACCTCGAACTCGTGGAGCAGCCCGTGGGTGCCGCCGACTGGGCCGGCCTCGCATTCGTCACCGCACGCGTCGAGACACCCGTGATGGCGGACGAATCGGTCTGGACCCTCGCCGACCTGCGCACCCTCATCCGGCTCGAGGCCGCCTCGATGGTGAACGTGAAGCTCGCGAAGGCCGGCGGCCTCCATGAAGCCCGCCAGCTGGTGGCCGAGGCACAGGACGCCGGGCTCGGCGTGCTGATCGGCTGCATGCTCGAAAGCACGGTGGGCATTGCCGCCGCCGCGAGCCTGGCCACGGCCTCGAGGCTCGCTGACAGTGCGCCGGGCAGCAGCGGCCTCGACCTCGATGGTGGCCTGTGGCTGCGCGGAACGCCCGTCGAGGGCGGCGCGCACTACGCGGGAAACGCTCTCGTGCTCGCCGACTCTCCCGGCCTCGGCATCGAGGGGCTGGCCGCGGCGACGCCGGTGCACGCGGATCAATCCGCGTCGTAGACCGCGTTCGACACCGCGGCGCGCAACTCGGTCACGTCGGAGTACGAACGGCTCGGATGCACGCGGTTCGTGAGTAGCGCCACCGACACCCCGCGCTCCCGGTCCATCAGCAGCGAGGTGCCCGTGAATCCGTTGTGCCCCCGCGCCTGGGCGCCCGCCCGGCCCATCCAAGGCCGCTGGCCGATGCGCAGGCCGAGTGCCTGGCCGTACCCGACACCCGACTCCCCCGTCGGAAGCAGCCGCGGCAGCTGGTCGGTCCACAGCTCCGCCTCGAGGTCGGGCGGGAGCAGGCCTGGCAGGCCAGCGCGCGTCCGTTCACCGAAGGCCAGCAGCGCTGCCGCCGTGCCGAACAGCCCCGCGTTTCCGGCCGCGCCGCCAAGCGACCACGCGCTCTCGTCATGCACGACGCCGCACACCATTCCGCGTCCGAGCTCGGGCTGGTATTCGGTCGCCGCACAGGCTTGCCCGTCGGACGCGAAGCCGAGATCGGGATCGGCGCCGAGCACGCGTTCGGTCACCAGCTCGGACCACGAACTCCCGGTCACGGCCTCGGCGAGCGCCATGACGGTGTTGTAGCCCACGCAGGAATAGGCGAAGCTCTTGCCCGGCGCTGTCACGAGCGGGGTGGCCAGCACACTCGCCACCAGCCGCGCCCGGCCGCCGGACCCCGGCCGTTTCCAGCCATCCCAGATCGGAGGCAGTCCGGCCGTGTGGCTGAGCAGGTGCCGCAGGGTCACCGTCCGCTTGTCGTCGTCGCGATAGGCCGGCAGCCACTCCGCCACCGGACAGTCGAGGGCGAGCATGTCGTCCCGCACGAGGGTGAGAGCGGTGACGGCCGTGACGACCTTCGTGACGGATGCGAGGTCGTAGCGGGTGTCTGCCTGCGCGGGGGTGCGGGCGGCCGGCTCCAGTTCTCTGCCGTCGGAATCGAAGCGAACCGCGTCACCCACGACGACAGCGGCGCCGTCAGCGCCGTCTCGCGACACTGCGCACGACGCCGAGGGGGTGATTCCTGCCGATACGGCCTCGTTCAGCAGGTCTTCGAGCCGGCCCTGGAGCGTCATCGTCGGCCCAGTTCCAGCCATGGCGCCGATCCCGCGTGGAGGATGGCGGGGGCCCCGAGCGGAACGCTCAGCGCCGCGGGCCCGTGGCCGAACCCCAACTCCCACACGAGCGGAATACCGAGGGGTACGAGGAGTTCCTCGGCGAGAGCACGCACCTCCCCCGGTTCGCCGCACTCGAGCCACGATCCGAGCGCGATCCCGGCGAGACCGTCGAACCAGCCGGCGCGCAGCAGCGACTGCAGCAGGCCGTCGATCTTGTAGACGGGCTCCCCCACGTCTTCGAGCAGGCCGATCCGGCCCGCGTTCCGGGGCACCGCCCGACCGCGTGCGCCGAGGGTCATCGAGAGCAGACTGAGGTTGCCGCCCGTCAGTCGCCCGGCGACCGTTCCCGGCACGAGCGTCACGGCGTCGAACGAGCCGAGCGGCCGACCGCGGAAGGTCTCGAAGAGCGCCTCCCGAACGCCGGCGCGGGCGGTTTCGTCGCACAGAAAGGCCGAGGTGGCGGCCATCGGTGTGAACCAGGTGGCGAGCCCGAGTTTCTCCGACCAGTACTCGTGCACGGCCGTCACGTCGGACGACCCGATCAGCGGCTTGGGCCGCGCTGCCCGGAGAGCGCCCACATCGAGCAGGTCGAGCAGTCGCACCGCACCGTAGCCGCCGCGCACCACGAACACCGCCCGAAGGCTGTCGTCACACCAGGCCTCCTGTAGATCCGCGGCCCGGTCGGCATCGACTCCCGCCAGGTACGGTGCACGCGGATGCCGGTCACCGATGTGCCGGCCGAGCACGGGCACGAGGCCCCACCCGGTCAGCACGGCCACGGCCTCCGCGAGTAGGGCCGGGGCCGGGGCGCCGGACGTGGCGACGAGCCCCACCCGATCCCCGCGATGCAGCGGGCCGAGTTCCGGGTGGCCGGTCACCCGACCGGGTCCGCGTCGAGGGTGGGAACCACGCTGAGCAACCGCCGGGTGTATTCGTGCTGCGGATGCAGCAGAACCTCTTCGACCGGACCCTCCTCGACGATGCGCCCCTGGTACATCACCACGACGCGATCGGCGATGTTCCACGCCAGCCCGAGGTCGTGGGTGATCACGAGGGCTCCGAGCCCGAGCTCGCTGCGCAGGCGCAGCAGCAGGGCGAGGATCTCGGCACGCACGGAGGCGTCCAGGCTCGCCACGGGTTCGTCGGCCACCAGGAATTCTGGATTGAGAGCGAGGGCTCCGGCGATGACGACGCGTTGCCGTTCGCCGCCGGAGAGCTCCTGCGGAATCGCCGAGAGGTAGCGCTCGGGCGGGTTCAGCCCCGCCTTGCGCAGGGCATCGCACGCGAGCTCCCGTTCGTCGCCCGGCAGACGATGGATGCGCGGCCCCTCGGCCACGGCCTCGTAGACCGTCTGCTTGGGGTTGAGTGCGGCCGTTGGGTCCTGCAACACAAACTGCACAGACCGGCGAAAGGATTTCAGTGATGCCCGCTTCTGCTCGAGCCGCGCGCCGTCGAAGAGAACCTCACCGCTCGAGGATGCCTGCAACCCGAGCAGCGTGCGGGCGAGCGTCGTCTTGCCGGAGCCCGACTGGCCCACGAGGGCGACGATCTCGCCGCGCCGGCAGCTCAGGTCAACCCGGTCGACGGCCGTCGTGCCGCTGCCGAAGCGCACCGAGAGGTCTCGGGCCTCAAGCACCACGTCGCCGGGCTTGCGGCGGGCGGCATCCGTGGCGTCGTATCCGGGCAGAATTCGGCGCGAGGTCGGGTCGCCCACGAGGGGAAAAGCGGAGGCGAGCGCCTGTGTGTGCGGATGCTGCGGGTTGCGCATCACCTCGGCGGACGGACCGTCTTCGACCACGCTGCCGTTCTGCATCACGATGATGCGGTCGCAGGTGGCCGCGAGCACCGAGAGATCGTGACTGATCAGCACGAGGGACAGTCCCCGCTCCTGCACCAGCTCGGTGAGCAGGCCGAGGACCTGCGCCTGCACGACAACATCGAGGGCTGTCGTCGGCTCGTCGGCGATGATCAGGTCGGGGTCGCAGGCGAGGGCCATCGCGATCATCACGCGTTGCTTCTGACCGCCGGAGAGCTCGTGCGGGTACGCGGCCCCCTTGGCCACCGGCAGGTCAACCTGGGTGAGCAGTTCGGCGACGCGGGCGACGCGCGCGGCGTCGTTCGTGTAGTCGGGCACCAGATCCTTGGCGTGCACCAGCAGGGCCTCGGCGATCTGGTCGCGCACGCGGCGCACGGGGTTGAGAGAATGCATCGCGCCCTGGAAGACGATCGCCGCCTCCGTCCAGCGCACCGCGCGCATCCGTCCCCAGGTCATCTCGTTGACGGCCTCGCCATCGAGCAGCACCTCTCCGCCGAGTGTGGCGTTACCGGGCAGCAGGCGCAGGACCGACATGGCGAGGGTCGATTTTCCGCACCCTGACTCTCCGGCCATTCCCACGGTCGACCCTGGTTCGACCACGAGGTTCACGCCGTTCACGGCCACGTTCTCACTCGGGCCCTGCTCGGTCTGCACCGTGTAGCTCACACGGAAATCCTTGAATTCGAGCCGGGGCATCAGCGTCCTCGCAGGGTGGGGTTGATCACGGATTCCATGGCGCGGCCCACGAGAGTGAAGGAGAGCACCACCACGACGATTGCCAGTCCGGGCGGCAGCACGTACCACCAGTACCCGCCGGTGGCCGCGCCGGTGTCGAGGGCGGTCTTGAGCATCGAACCCCAGGAGATGTTGCTCGGGTCGCCAAGGCCGAGGAAGGACAGCGTCGATTCGGCGATGATCGCCGATCCCACGGTGAGCGTGGTGTTCGCGAGCACGAGCGGCATCACGGCCGGCAGCACGTGCTTGCCGATCACGTGCGCGTCGGACGCGCCGAGCGCCCAGGCCCGCTCGATATACGGCCGGGCCTCGACCGTGAGGGTCTGCGAGCGCACGAGACGGGCGGTGCCCGCCCAGGACGTGATGCCGATCGCGACGACGATTGTGACCACACCGGGGCCGATCACGCTCGAGAGCACGATGGCCAGCACCAGGCTTGGCACCACGAGGAAGAAGTCGATCACGCGCATCAACACCGCCTGCGCGGCACCCGTGAAGTGGCCGGCCGCCATGCCCATGACGGTGCCGATGACCATCGATACGAGCGTTGCCGAGAAGCCCACGAGCAACGACACCCGGGCGCCCCAGATGAGCAGGGCAAGCACCGAGCGTCCGGCGGGGTCCGTGCCGAGTGGATGCGCGAGGCTGGGCGGGTCGTTCTGCGGCGCGGTGATCTGTGTCACGTCCAGGGTGGATGCCGGGGCCAGCAACGGAGCGAGCACGGCGAGCGCGATGACCGCGAGCAGAACGACCAGCCCCACCAGGCCGGAGCGATTCGAGGCGAATTCCTTCCATACCTCTCCGGCGCGCTGACGGCGGCGGGCGGCGGCCACATTCACGGTTCGGGGGCGCGTGCGGGTCTGGTCACTCATGCGGTACGCAGCCTCGGGTCCAGGACGCGGTACATCACGTCGGCGAAGAAATTCATGACCACAACGATTGCCGAGAACACCACGAAGGTGCCCTGCAGCAGCGGGTAGTCCGGGGCGGAGAGCGCCTGGAAGGTCAGATACCCCAAGCCCGGCCAGGAGAACACGGTCTCCACGGTGACGGCACCGCCCACCAAGCCGCCCAGCGTGAGGAAGATCAGGGTGACGGTGGGCAGCAGCGCGTTCGGAACGGCGTGCTTGCGGCGCACGTCATCTTCACGCAGGCCCTTGGCCCGCGCCGTCACGAGGTAGGCGGAGGTCATCTCCTCGAGGAGGGAGGCGCGCATCACCATGAGGTATTGCGCGTAGACGACGGCGACGAGGGTGAGCACCGGCAGCACGAGGTGCCGGGCCACATCCCAGATCATGGGCAGTCCCGTTTCGGTCGACCCCGCGGTGATCATGCCCCCGGTGGGGAACCAGCGCAGGCCTCCGCCGAAGATCAGCAGCAGCAGCAGCCCCAGCCAGAACGTGGGAACCGACCAAAACAACAGTGCGACCCCCGTCTGCGCCTTGTCGAAGGCGCTGCCGCGCCGCCAGGCCGCCCGCTGCCCCAGCCAGAGGCCGAGTACGACGGAGAGGAGGGCGGCCGTTCCGGTGAGCAACAGGGTAGGTCCGATCCGGTCGAGGATCAGCTCCATCACCGGCCGGTTGTAGGTGTATGACTCGCCGAGCCTTCCCTGAAAGAGGTCGGTCAGGTAACGCCAGAACTGCACGAGCATTGGCTGGTCGAGCCCGTACTGGCGCCGCAGGATGTCCATCTGTTCCGCGGTGACCTGGCGTCCGTCGGCGAGCGAACGCACCGGGTCACCCGGCAAAATCCGGAAGGCGAAGAAGCCGAGCATGATCACCATGACGAGGGAGACGGCGGCACCGCCGGCCTTCAGCCCGATGTAGCGCAGCCACGACGAACCCGGCCGGGGCGCCGCTGTGGGCGCCCCGGTCTCCTCGGCACGAAGTTGCGTCACCTCAGGCGCGTTCGTCGGCGGTGGCCCGGCGACGGCGAATGAACAGGATCGCCCCCGCCCCGATGATCACTGCGAGGGCGATCGGCACTCCCACCGCGAGGGGATTCACGCCGGCATCGGTCTCGGATCCGGTCGACGCGAGGCCGACGGGCGTGGCGCTGTAGTAGCCCCACGGTCCGTTCTGTCCCGTGATAACGCCACCCTCGGCGGGCTGCGTGGCGAACGGTTCGAAGCGGTCGGAGCGGTAGGCCTCAAGGGCGTTCGCGTAGTAGAGCACCTTGTTGACCGCGGAGTCGTAGATCATCTGCTGGGCATCGTTGACGAGCGCGCTGCGCTTGTCCTGGTCGAGTTCGGCGTGCTGTTCGAGGAAGAGCGCATCGAATTCGGCTGAGCAGTAGTTGTTCTCGGACGTGGCCCCGGTGCCGTCGGCGTTCGGCCGCGAGCTGCACTGGTTCATGGAGAGCTGGAAATCCGGGTCGGGCCCCATACCCCAGCCAGTGAAGTAGAGGTCGTAGTTGCCGAGCACCGAGTCGTCGTTCACCTGCGCGGAGGCCTTCATGACCGTGCTCACCTCGATGCCGATCACCTTGAGCCACGGCTTCACGTAGTCGGCCATCTGCTGGTGGATCGGATCCGTATTTCGGCCCATCAGGCGAAGCTCCAGCGGGGTGCCGTTCTTGTCGACTCGTACGCCGTCTGTTCCCATCGGGTAGCCGGCGTTGTCGAGCAGGGCGTTGGCGGCGTCGGGGTCATAGGCGAGCGAGAGGTCCGTCCCGCTCATCTGGTAGACCGGGTAGGCGGCGGGCACCTCACCGGTGGCTTCCTCACCGAGCCCCTGCATGACCTTTTCGAGCAGGGTTGCGCTGTCGATCGCCATGGCGATGGCACGGCGAAGGTCGACGTCCTGCAGTGCCGGGTTGCCGTCGCCCAGGGCCGTACCGTCCGCGGTCTCCGTGCCCGGGTTGATGGCGATCGCCTGGTAGCGACGACCGGTCCCCGCGTTCGTGGTGATCCCGGGTTCGTTCTCAAGCGCCTGAAACTGGGCGGGGGTGAGGCCGTTGACCACATCGAGTTCGCCGGTCTTCAGCGCCTGCACCGCGGCGTCGCTGTTCTTGTACGGGGCGAAGGTGATCGTGGCGATCTTCGCCTCGCCCTGCCAGAAGTTGGGGTTGGCCTTCATGGTGACGCCGGCGGTCTTGTCGTACGTGGCAACGGTGAACGGGCCAGAACCCACGGTATCCGCGTCGTTGGCGAAGGTGGCCGGATCGTCGACCTGAGACCACACGTGTTCGGGCATGATCGGCAGCTGGGTGCCCGGGTTCGGCGCTTGCGGCTCGGCGAGGGTCATGACCAGGGTCTCGTCGTCGGTGGCCTCGACCTTCTCGACGCTCGTGAGCAACGCTCCGTTGGCCTGCTTGAGTTCGTCGTTGTTTTGGATGGCCTGAAAGGTCCATTCGGCATCGTTGGCCGTGATCGGCTCGCCGTCCGACCATTCGCGATCGGCGGGGAGGTGGAAAGTCCAGACCGTTCCGTCGTCACTGGTGGTCCAGGACTCGGCCATTCCCGGGACCTCCTCGTTGTTCTCCGCGCCGTACGCCACGAGGTTCTGATACTGGAGGGCCAGAATGCTTGTGCTCGAGGCCAGGATGGCCTTGAACGGATTGAGGGAGTCGATGTCCCCCGTCAGCGCCAGTTTGAGAGTGGTTCCCGCGGGCGACTCGGCTGGCGTCGTGGCGGCGACCGCCGGAGAGACGAGGGCTGCGGGGGCCAGCACGACCATACCGGCGAGGAGCCCGGCCGCGACCTTCCTCTGGGCAGACAGACGTGGACGTGACGTCACATGTGGACGAGGACTGGTGCGGCGCAACGACATCGATTTCCATTCTTGCTTTGTGGTTCGAGTGGTCCAGCAAATTGTAAATAACCTACAGACCTAACTCATTTTTTGCAACTGATCTACAGAAATGCCGCCGGTTCGGCTAACGTCGGTGAGAACGAGAAGGAGTGTGCCCAGTCATGGTCGATGCCGCCGAGTTGTGCGCCCAATTGATTCGCTTCGACACCACCAACCACGGCGAGGGCCGGAGCAACGGCGAGCGCCTGCTGGCCGAATTCATCAGCGCACTCCTCAGCGACGCCGGCTACGCGCCCGTGATCCTCGGCCCGGAGCCGGAACGGGCATCAGTGGTTGTGCGCATCGAAGGCCATGACCGCGCGCTGCCGGGGTTTCTCGTGCACGCGCACCTCGACGTGGTTCCCGCCGAGCCGGAGCAGTGGAGTTTCGATCCGTTCTCCGGCCTCGTCGCGGACGGCTACATCCACGGCCGGGGCGCGTGCGACATGAAGGACATGGTGGCCATGACGCTCGCCACCCTGCTCGCCTGGGCCGAGGCGGGCGTGAAGCCGCGCCGCGACATCGTGGTGGCATTCGTGGCCGACGAAGAGGACACCGGCGAGCGCGGCGCCCTCTGGCTCGTGGCGGAGCACCCGGAACTGTTCGCCGGCGTCGAGGGCGCGATCGGGGAGTCCGGTGGCAGCCCGATCCTGCTCGACAGCGTTCTCGGCGAGACGGTGCGCGTCTACCCGATCGCCACGGCCGAGCGGGGCACGCTGCACATCCGCGTGCGGGCGGAGGGCGTGTCTGGGCATGGATCCCGGCCCGTGCCCGACAACGCCGTCATGAACCTGATCCAGGCGCTGCAGCGGGTGGGAGAGCACCGTTGGCCCCTCGTGCTCAGTCCGACCGTACGCGCCTACCTCGAGCAGACCACGGCCGCGCTCGGCCATTCCGCCGACCTCCGCACCGAGACCGGCGTCGACGCCGCGATCGACGCGATGGGCGAGGCGGGCGAGGTGGCGAGAGTCACCATCCGCTGCTCGGCGACTCCCACCGTGCTGCGGGCCGGCTACAAGGTCAACGTGATTCCCGGCGTCGCTGAGGCGGACATCGATATTCGCTGCCTGCCCGGCACGGAGAACGACACCATGGCCACGATCGACCGTCTGCTCGGCGAGAACATCGAGCGCACGTTCCTGTCCCACCAGTCACCCGTGGAATCACCGATGGACTCACCGTGGTTCGCGGCCATGGCGGCCGCCCTGGTGCGGCACGACCCGCAGGCCGTGGTCGTGCCGATGTGCATGGGCGGCGGAACGGACGCGAAGGCTTTCGCGCGGCTCGGCATCCAGTGTTACGGCTTCTCACCGATGGGCCTGGACCCTGATGGCAGAATGCATCAGGGAGTTCACGGCGTGGACGAACGCGTTCCGGTGGAAAGCGTCATTCGCGGCCAGTTGATTCTGCAGGACTTTCTGACCAGCCTCTAACCCCAGCCAACGTCACCGAGCCCAGGAGGCAGCGGATGAGCATCCAGTCCACCATCCACTCTCTACTACCCTCCATGTCGCCGTCGATCCGTCGGGTGGCCGACGCGGTCATCGCCGACCCCGCCGTCGTGCTTCGCCAGACCATCTCGGAGCTCGCCGTCACGTGCAAGACCTCTGAGCCCTCCGTCATCCGATTCTGCCGCACCGTCGGCCTCAGCGGCTACGTGCAGCTGCGTCTTGCACTTGCCACCGAGATCGGGCGGGAGGCCGCCAACGCTCCCGGCGCCCGGCGCTTCGGCGAGGACTTCAGCCGCGGCGACTCCCTCACCGACGCGGTCGCCAAGGTGAGGTTCACCGAGACCATGGGCATCGAGGAGACGCTCGACAACCTCGACATGGCCGTTCTCGCCGAGGTCGCTCGCAAGCTCGACGACGCCTCGCGCATCCTGATCTACGGGGTCGGCGCGGGTGCCATCGTCGCCGATGACCTGCGCTATAAGCTGTTCCGTATTCGGCGAATGGCCTATTCCTTTGACAGCGCCCACGAGGCCCTGATCGGCGCGTCTCTGATGCGCGACGGGGACATCGCGATCGCTTTTTCGCACAGCGGCCGCACCACGGAAACTCTCGAGTTTCTGACCAAGGCGCGTGAGGCCGGCGGCACGACCATCGCCGTGACCAACACTCCGACCTCGTCCCTCACCCTGCAGGCCGACCACAGTCTCTTCACCGTGGTGCGCGAGACGGCCTTCCGGTCCGGGGCGATGGCCTCCCGGATTGCCCAGCTCGCCATCGTGGACTGCATGTTCGTGGCCGTCGCCCAGCGCAGTTACGAGAGCACGATCGAGGCCCTCGAGACCACGCGCCACGCAGTTCGTGGCAAGAAGACACCGCGCAGACAGTCGGATCAGGCAGACTGACGGTATGAAAGCGGTCTACTTCGAAGAGTTCGGTGCGCTGCCCGTCGTTCGTGAGGTGCCGGAACCTCTCCTGAGTGCCTCCGGTGTGATCGTGCGAGTTGAGGCCACGGGCGTCTGCCGCAGCGACTGGCACGGCTGGCTCGGCCACGACGCCGACATCGCCCTGCCGCACGTGCCCGGGCACGAGCTTGTCGGGGTCATCGACGCGATCGGGCCGCTCGTGCGCCGGTTCCGGGTGGGCCAGCGCGTGACCGTGCCGTTCGTCTGCGCGTGCGGTGAATGCCCGGAATGCGACAGCGGCAACGGGCAGGTATGCGCCGACCAAACCCAGCCGGGCTTCACTCACTGGGGTTCCTATGCGGAGCGGGTGGCCCTTCACCACGCCGACTTCAACCTCGTGGCCGTTCCCGACGATCTCGATTCCGGTGCCGCTGCCCTGCTCGGCTGTCGATTCGCCACCTCCTACCGTGGTCTGGTGAACCAGGCCCGCCTGCAGGCCGATGAGACCCTCGTCGTCGTCGGCTGCGGCGGCGTCGGCCTCTCCGCTGTGATGATCGGACGCGCCCTCGGGGCAACCGTGCTCGCCGTGGACATCAGCGAGTCCGCCCTCGAGGCGGCATCCCGGGCTGGAGCAACGCACACCGTCAACTCGGCAGGCCTCGACGATGCGGGCGTCGTCGCGCGTATCCGG
Organism: Cryobacterium sp. MLB-32; assembly: GCF_000738085.1. GTDB lineage: Bacteria > Actinomycetota > Actinomycetes > Actinomycetales > Microbacteriaceae > Cryobacterium. The sequence goes on along the minus strand of NZ_JPRS01000033.1, from coordinate 8,270 downwards.
GCCCTCACGCCGGACGGTGCCGGGGCGCAGGTTTCCGTCGAGGCCCTTGGCCGAGAGAACACGGTGGCCATCGCCATCCGTTCGCTGGCCATTCGTGGTCGCCACGTGCAGATCGGCCTGCTCGCGGAAGACCCCCGCCTACCGCTCGGAGTCGTGATCGCGCGCGAACTCACCATTCTCGGCAGCCACGGCATGGCCGCGGCCGACTACCCGGCGCTGCTCGCCCTCGTCGCCTCCGGCCGACTGCGCCCGCAGGATCTGATCACCGCTCGGATCCCGCTCGCCGAGGCGCCGGCCGCCCTGGCCGCGATGTCGGGCACCACCCAGCAGGCCGGTGTCACCCTGATCGAGTTCCCCCGCTCGTAGCCGCGGCGCCCCACCGCCACGAACCGCCATCTTCGGCCCCTTGCCACGCCTCCATGGGGCAGAAGTTGGCACGTCGCGCGGTGACCCGGGCATCCACGGGGCGGATGTTGGCACGTCGCATGGCGAGATGCCAACTTCTGCCCCATGGCCCGCAGGAAGCTGGCAGCAGACAGGCTGGCAGCAGACAGGCAGCAGACAGGCAGCAGACAGGAAACGCCCCTTCGCGCGTGGCGAAGGGGCGTTTGCTGGCGTGTGGTGCCGGTTGCGGGCTACGCGCCGCGGAGGCGCACCGCGAGGTACGCATCGAGCTCGGCCAGCGGCACACGCTCCTGCAGCATCGTGTCGCGGTCGCGCACGGTAACGGCCTGGTCATCGAGCGAGTCGAAGTCCACCGTGATGCAGTACGGCGTGCCGATTTCGTCCTGGCGACGGTAACGACGACCGATCGCGCCGGCATCGTCGAAGTCCACGTTCCACGACTCGCGCAGGCGCGCCGCGAGCTCGCGGGCCATCGGCGACAGCTTCTCGTTGCGCGACAGCGGCAGAATCGCGGCCTTCACCGGCGCGAGGCGCGGGTCGAGCTTCAAGACGGTGCGCTTGTCCACGCCGCCCTTCGCGTTGGGCACTTCTTCCTCGTGGTACGCGTCGACCAGGAAGGCCATCAGTGAGCGGGTCAGGCCGGCGGCCGGCTCGATCACGTACGGGGTCCAGCGCTCGTTCTTGGTCTGGTCGAAGTACGACAGGTCCTTACCGGATGCCTTGGCGTGCGTCGACAGGTCGAAGTCGCCGCGGTTCGCCACGCCCTCGAGCTCGCCGAACTCGCTTCCGACGAAGCCGAAGCGGTACTCGATGTCGACGGTGCGCTTGGAGTAGTGGGACAGCTTCTCCGCGGGGTGTTCGTACAGGCGCAGGTTCTCGATGCGGATCCCGAGGCCGGTGTACCAGGCCATACGCGTGTCGATCCAGTACTGGTGCCACGTCTCGTCTGTGCCGGGCTCGACGAAGAATTCCATCTCCATCTGCTCGAACTCACGGGTGCGGAAAATGAAGTTTCCGGGCGTGATCTCGTTGCGGAAGCTCTTGCCGATCTGGCCGATGCCGAACGGAGGCTTGGACCGTGACGCCTGCAGCACGTTGGCGAAGTTCACGAAGATGCCCTGCGCTGTCTCGGGGCGCAGGTAGTGCATGCCGGCCTCGTCATCGACCGGGCCGAGGTAGGTCTTGAGCAGGCCGGAGAAGGCGCGCGGCTCAGTCCAGATGTGGCGGTTGCCGCAGTTGGGGCAGGGAATGTCGTCGAGGCCGTTTTCGGGCGGGCGGCCCTTCTTCTCCTCGTACTGCTCTTCGAGGTGGTCGGCGCGAAAACGCTTGTGGCAGCTGGTGCATTCGATCAGCGGGTCGCTGAAGACCTCCACGTGACCGGATGCCTCCCACACCTGACGAGGCAGGATGACGCTGGAGTCGAGGCCGACGACGTCGTCCCGGCTCGTGACCATCGAACGCCACCACTGCTTTTTGATGTTCTCTTTGAGTTCGACGCCGAGTGGTCCGTAGTCCCACGCTGAGCGGGATCCGCCGTAGATTTCACCGGCCTGGAAAACAAATCCGCGGTGGCGGGCGAGGGCGATGACGGCGTCGAGATGAGTGGGGGCGGCCACGGTGGCTCCAATGGTCGAAGGCGGGGATGCGGGCATGCCGGAAGGCAATCCCTCTATTTTAGGCGCTCCCAACCCGGCCGACTGTTACCTTTACTGAAGGAATATCACTATGTCCTTAGGTACTCAAGGGGGAGACATGGGCATCACGTCCCACATGTCAGAGGAATCAGCACGAAAAGTCGACACACTGGAGCTCTCACCGGGTGATCTGCCCGTAGCTCTCGACACGGACGTACACCACGCCGAGGAGCGGGGCTGGACCCCGCTGAAGATTGCGATCTGGGCCGCCATTTCGCTGCTCGGCGGTGTGAGCTGGACCATGCTCGCCATCGTGCGCGGCGAGACCGTCAACGCGATCTGGTTCGTTTTCGCGGCAATCTGCACGTATCTCATCGGCTATCGCTTTTACTCGAAGTTCATCGAGAAGCACCTGCTCAAGCCCGATGATCGTCGTGCCACCCCGGCCGAGTACATGGCCGACGGCAAGGATTTCGCCGTCACCGACCGCCGCGTGCTGTTCGGCCACCACTTCGCCGCCATCGCCGGCGCAGGCCCGCTCGTCGGTCCCGTTCTCGCCGCGCAGATGGGCTACCTGCCGGGCACCATCTGGATCATCGTCGGCGTGATCGCCGCCGGTGCCGTACAGGACTACCTGATCCTGTACTTCTCCATGCGCCGCGGCGGACGCTCGCTCGGCCAGATGGCCCGCGACGAACTCGGCCTCATCGGCGGCACCGCCGCCCTCATCGCCACCCTGGTGATCATGGTCATCATCGTGGCCATCCTCGCTCTCGTGGTGACGAACGCTCTCGCGGAGAGCCCCTGGGGCGTCTTCTCGGTCGGCATGACCATCCCGATCGCCCTGTTCATGGGCTGCTACCTGCGGTTCTTCCGGCCGGGCAAGATCACCGAAATCTCGATCATCGGCTTCGTGCTGCTCATCGCCGCAATCGCGGGCGGTGGGGCCGTGGCCGGCACCGAGTGGGGTGCCACATTCTTCACCCTCGACAAGGTCACCATCGCCTGGGGCATCATCATCTACGGTTTCATTGCCGCGATCCTGCCCGTGTGGCTGCTGCTCGCTCCCCGCGATTACCTCTCCACGTTCATGAAGATCGGCACGATCGGCATGCTCGCCGTGGCGATCATCATCATCCGTCCCGAGATTGCGGCGCCCGCCGTGAGCGAGTTTGCCGCGACCGGCGGACCCGTCGTCAGTGGAAGCCTGTTCCCGTTCCTGTTCGTCACCATTGCCTGCGGCGCCCTCTCGGGTTTCCACGCGCTGATCGCCTCGGGCACCACGCCCAAGCTCATCCAGAAAGAACGCCAGAGCCGCTTCATCGGCTACGGCGGAATGCTGATGGAATCGTTCGTCGCCATCATGGCCCTCGTCGCCGCGCTCTCGATCGACCGCGGCATCTACTTCGCCATGAACTCCTCCGCCGCGCTCACCGGCGGCACCATCCAGGGCGCCGTCACCTTCGTGAACAGCCTCGGCCTCACCGGCGTCAACCTCACGGCCGACATGCTCGCCCAGACCGCCAAGGACGTGGGCGAAGCGAGCATCGTCTCCCGCACTGGAGGCGCACCCACCCTCGCCGTGGGACTCGCGCACATCATGCAGCAGCTCTTCGGCGGCGCAGGCTTGATGAGCTTCTGGTACCACTTCGCCATCATGTTCGAGGCGCTGTTCATCCTCACCGCAGTGGATGCCGGCACTCGCGTCGCCCGTTTCATGCTGCAGGACAGCCTCGGCAACTTCTTCCCGAAGTTCACGAACACCAGCTGGCGCCCCGGGGCCTGGCTGGCCACGGCCATCATGGTCGCGGCCTGGGGAGCAGTGCTCCTGATGGGTGTCACGGACCCGCTCGGCGGCATCAACACGCTATTCCCGCTGTTCGGCATCGCCAACCAGCTGCTCGCGGCGATCGCGCTGGCCGTATGCATGGCCATCGTGGCCAAGCGCGGCCTGTTCAAGTACCTCTGGGTCGTCGCCGTTCCGCTCGGTTTCGCCGCCGTGGTCACGATCTACGCCTCGTTCCTGAAGATCTTCTCCACCATTCCGGCGGTGGGCTACTTCGCGAACCACAAGGCGTTCGCCGATGCGCTGGCGGCGGGCGAGACGAGCTTCGGCACCGCGCCATCCGTTCTGGCGATGGAAGCGGTGGTGCGCAACACCATGATTCAGGGTGTGCTCTCGATCCTGTTCGTGGTGCTGGCCATCATCGTGATCTTCACGGCCATTCAGGCCACCGTGAAGGCGTACCGCACCGGGTCGAACTCGAGCAACGAAGACCCTGCGGTGCAGTCGCTGATCTACGGCCCGGCCGGCTTTGTTCCGACGAAGGCCGAGAAGGAGCTGGAAGCGCGCTGGAACGCGCTGCCGGCCGACAAGAAGCCCGTGCGGACCGGCCACTGATGACGCTGCTCGAGGGCGTGCGCAAGGGGGTTCGAGGCGCGGCCTGGTACCTCCGCGCGCTCCTCGGCGAGGACGCGTACGACAAGTACGCCGCTCACCACGCGTCGATTCACGCCCAGCCGGGCGCCGAGCCGGTGATGACCGAGCGGGAGTTCTGGCGCGACCAGACCGACCGCCAGGACAAGAACCCGCAGGGCCGCTGCTGCTGACCGCACACCCGGCCCCCGTGCACTCACTAGTCTGAGCGTATGGGGGTTGGGGTACGTCGGCGGTGGTCGACGGTGCTCCTCATCTTCATCGCCTCCCGGGTGGTCACGACGGTCTTTCTGGCGACGATGTTCGCACTCGCCTCCGGCCGCGGGTGGACATTCGCCAGCTATCGCGCCAACCCGAGCTTCTTCACGTTTTCGGGATCCTGGGACAGTTCGTTCTATCGCCAGATTGCGCTGCACGGCTACCCGAGCATCCTGCCGACGGATGCCACCGGCCTTGTCGAGCCCAACGCGTGGGCCTTCCTCCCGGTGTTTCCCGGGCTCGTCCGGGGTGTCATGGAACTCACCGGTCTCGCTTTCTACCCCGCCGGAGTGCTCGTGGGCACCCTCTTCGGCGCAGCCGCGGCACTCGCCCTGTACGGCCTTCTCTACTCTCGGGTCGGGCACACCTCGGCGTTCTGGGCCGTCGTGCTCTTCTGCTTCGGCCCCCTGTCGTTCGTCTTGCAGGTGGCCTACGCCGAGAGCCTGTACCTGTTCCTCGTATTCTGCAGCCTGTGGGCCATGCTCCGGCGGCGCTACCTGCTGATGATTCCGTTCGCGATCGTCGCCGCCTTCACCCGACCCGGCATACTGGCGGTCTCGCTCGCCCTGGGGGTCTTCTTCCTGATTCGGTTTGCGCACCGGCGCGCGGATCCCTTCCCGTGGCGCGAACGCCTGGCGATGATCGTCGCCGGCCTGCTGATCGGGGCGGCCGGGCTGGCCTGGCCGCTCGTGGCGGGTGCCGTGACGGGGATGCCCGACGCCTACCTGGACACCGAGCTGTCCTGGTGGACCGGCTTCGTGGGTCGGGTGGATTTCGTTCCCCTCACGCCATGGTTCCTGATGGCCGGGCGCTACCTGGGGCCGCTCGGGGTGGTTCTCGTGATCGCCCTTGCTGCCGGGTTTGTGTGGTGGCTGTGCCGACCGTCGGCACGTCGCCTCGGGCCGGAACTCCTCGTCTACAGCGGGAGTTACGGGCTCTACCTGCTCGCGGTCTTCCTGCCGCAACAGAGCCTGTTCCGACTCGTGATGCCGCTGGCCCCGCTGCTCGGTGACCCGGCGCTGGCACGCTCGTCGGGCATCCGTCGCACGCTGCTCGGAGTCGGTATCGCCCTGCAACCGGTCGCGATTGTGCTGCTCTGGTTCATCGGGTACCCGTGACACGGCATCCGCTCCAGTCAGCTCGCCGCTGAGTCGAGCGTCCCGCCCAGTCCCGCGGTGTGGGAATACAGCTGCGGGGTGACCAGGGCATCCCGCGCCCGCTAACCGGATTCCGCGAGAAACTCGCGTGCGCTGGCCGGCGTTGTGTGATTGGGCCTTGTCTGATTAGGCCTTGTCGGTCTCACGATCTCTCATCTGCCATCGGGCCTCTCGTCAAGGTGCGTTCGGATGGTGTCGGTGAAGTCGCGCCACTGGCTGCTTTGGCGGTGGAGTTCCTCGCGTCCGACCGTCGTCAGCGAGAAGTATTTCCGGCCGGGGCCGCCCTCTCCCGCCCGCCACTCGGTGGTCAGCCAGCCCGCGGCTTCGAACCGCGTGAGCAGCGGATAGAGCGTGCCGCCCTTCACGTTGCCAAACCCGGCTGCCTCGAGTGCACTCGCGATGGCGTATCCGTAGGTAGCGCCCGGGGCCACGGCGCGGAGCACGCACAGGCCGAGGGCCGCGCGCATCCATTCCCCGGGCCATTGTTGCGTCATGGCTGCATAGTGGCACTGACTAGTCACACTGTCTACCGCAGAAGTTACAGTGGAAAGACGTGCGGGGATAGGGAGACCAGAAGTGTGGGTAACGGTTTTGGTGCTGGTCGCCGTGTTCGTGGGCTCGAGCATGCAGCGGATAACAGGCATGGGCTTCGCGCTCGTGGCCGCACCCTTCCTGGTGCTGCTGCTCGGCCCGATTGAGGGCATCCTTCTGGTCAATGCCTGCGGGGTTCTCGCCGCCGCGCTGATCCTGCCTCGCGTGATCCGCCACGTCGACTGGCGACGCTATGCCGCGCTCGCGTCCTTTGCGCTGCTCGGCATCATCCCCGGCGCGTGGTGGTGCAACACGTGTCGGCCGCCTGGCTGCAGATCTCCATCGGCCTGCTGCTCGTCGTGGCACTCACGTTTTCCGTTGCCCTGCGCCGGGCGACGCTCCATGACACCATGGCTGTGCGATCGATGGCCGGCGCCGCGAGCGGTCTCATGAACGCGACCGCTGGCGTGGGCGGCCCGGCCGTGAGCATGTATGCACTGGCTACGCACTGGTCCCACCGGGGATTCGTCGCCACCATGCAGCCCTATTTCCTCACGATCGGTGCGACCTCACTCGTGGCGAAGATGGTCTTCGGCAACGCCGAACCGCCGCAGTTGAGCGCCGTGATCTGGTTGTTGATCGCTGCAGCCCTCGTAGCCGGGCTACTGCTGGGCGACGTCCTCGCCCGGGTGATCGAACCGTCCGTCGCACGGCGGATGCTCGTGGTCATCGCCTATCTGGGAGCCGCGGCAACCGTTGTGCGGGGCATCACCCAGCTCTGAGTCGGCCACCGGGCCACTGCCAGTGCCAGCCGCGGGCCGCTTCTCGTTGGTCGACGAGCGCCGTCTACGGCGCGCCTCGAGACCCCACGACCTGATCCCGACGCCCCCCGATCTCGACAGGGCTTGGATTGAGCCTGTCGAGATCTCGATCCAAGCGCTGGTCGAGGAGCGAGGAACGCTCGGGTCGAGCTTGTCGAGAACAGTCTCGAGACCTCGTGAGCCGATCCCGAAACGCCACCTCGATCTGGACAGGCTCGATCCAAGCGCTGGTCGAGGAACGAGGGACGCTCGGGTCGAGCTTGTCGAGACCAGTCTCGACACCTCGTGACCTGATCCCCGCAACGCCACCCCGCCGCTGGTCGAGCCTGTCGAGACCCCGCGAGCCGACCCCCGCAACGCCACCCCGCCGCTGGTCGAGCCTGTCGAGACCTCGTGAGCCGATCTTGCCACCCGTGAGGCGAATAATGCTTCGAATAACTTCTCCACAATACTGAGGTTTTCTCGAACAGTGTCAGTGGTCCATGGGAAAATTTAGTCATGGAGAACACCAATGAAGTTCCTCCACCGGAGGACGCCGCGGGCAGCAGCCCGCCCGAACCCGTCGGCCTCTCGCCCGAACAGCGCGCAGCGGCCGATACCCAGCTCCGCTTGCTTGATGCGGTGAAAGAGCACGACCGGGCGATCTGTGCGGCGCAGGCCGCCCGAGCGGCCGCGGTCGACGAGATCGTGCGCTGGACCCGGGCGACGGCCGAGACCGGCCGACCCACCACGGCCGCTCGTGGAAGGAAAGGGTACGTGGAGTGGTCGTCGATGACGGCCGCGCACGAGGGACTGGTCGCTGAACTCGCGTGCCTGTTGACGCTGACGGAGAATTGCGCCCGCAACCTCATGTGCCACAGCGAACTCCTGCAGCACAAGCTGCCCGCCACCCGAGCAGCCCTGACGCGCGGGGACATCAGTTACCGCCACGTCGAGGTCATCATCGACAACGTTCTGGCCCTCCCCGATGAGGCCTGGCAGGACTTCGAACGAGAGGCTCTCACTGAGAGTGAGACCCTGACGGTGC
>NZ_JPRS01000032.1 GCF_000738085.1 Cryobacterium sp. MLB-32 | reverse complement strand
AACCCCGAATCAGTCGCACGCATGCGTGCTCAGAACCGCTTCAAGACGGGACTGGACATCGCCCAGTACACCGCGGACATCATGCGCAAGGACATGGCGGAGTACGACGCCGATTCCTCCGTTTACACCCAGTCGTTGGGCGTCTGGCACGGCTTCATCGGCCAGCAGAAGATGATCTCCATCAAGAAGCACCTGAAGACCACCAACAAGCGCTACCTGTACCTCTCCGGCTGGATGATCGCCGCGCTGCGCAGCGAGTTCGGCCCGCTCCCCGACCAGTCCATGCACGAGAAGACCGCGGTTCCCGCGCTCATCGCCGAGCTCTACACGTTCCTCCGTCAGGCCGACGCCCGCGAGTTGGACCTGTTGTTCACGGACCTCGACAACGCCCGTGCAGCCGGCGACGTCGCCAAGGCCGCCGCGATCCAGGACCAGGTCGACAACTACGAGACCCACGTCGTTCCGATCATCGCCGACATCGACGCTGGATTCGGAAACCCCGAGGCCACCTACCTGCTTGCGAAGAAGATGATCGAGGCCGGCGCCTGCGCCATCCAGATTGAAAACCAGGTCTCGGATGAGAAGCAGTGCGGCCACCAGGACGGCAAGGTCACCGTTCCCCACGAGGACTTCATCGCCAAGCTCAACGCCGTGCGTTACGCCTTCCTTGAGGTGGGCGTCGAGAACGGCATCATCGTCTCCCGCACCGACTCGCTCGGTGCCGGCCTGACGCAGAAGCTCGCCGTGACCTACCAGGCCGGCGATCTGGGAGACCAGTACAACTCCTTCCTTGACTGCGACGAGATCACCGAGGCTGAGCTCGGCAACGGCGACGTCATCATCAAGCGCGATGGCAAGCTGCTTCGCCCCAAGCGCCTGGCCAGCAACCTGTTCCAGTTCCGCCCGGGAACCGGCGAGGCTCGCTGCGTGCTCGACAGCATCACGTCGCTGCAGAACGGCGCCGACCTGCTCTGGATCGAGACCGAGAAGCCGCACATCGGCCAGATTGCCGGCATGATGAACGAGGTCCGCAAGGTGATCCCGAACGCCAAGCTGGTCTACAACAACAGCCCGTCGTTCAACTGGACGCTCAACTTCCGCCAGCAGACGTACGACGCGCTGCTCGCCGAGGGTAAGGACGTGTCGGCCTACGACCGTGCCAAGCTCATGAGCGTGAGCTACGACGAGACCGAGCTCGCCCAGATTGCCGACGAGAAGATCCGCACCTTCCAGCGCGATGCTTCTGCAGAGGCCGGCATCTTCCACCACCTCATCACACTGCCGACGTACCACACGGCGGCACTCTCGACCGACGACCTGGCCAAGGGCTACTTCGCCGACCAGGGCATGCTCGCCTACGTCAAGGGTGTGCAGCGTCGCGAGATCCGCGAGGGAATCGCCACGGTCAAGCACCAGAACATGTCGGGGTCCGACCTGGGTGACAACCACAAGGAGTACTTCGCCGGTGAAGCCGCGCTGAAGGCCGGCGGCACGAACAACACGATGAACCAGTTCGAAGAGCCGACTCTGGTCAGCCGCTAACTCGACGCTGCCTCACCGTCAGAAGGACGAAGCCCCAGTCACCTGACTGGGGCTTCGTCGTTGTGCCGGGCTTCGTCGTTGTGCCGGGCTGTGTTGTTGTGCCGGGCTGTGTTGTTGTGATTGGTCTTATCGTGTGACCGGTGCGAGGCCGTCAACGAAAAGCCGCACGTCGGCAAGATGGTCGGCGGTGAGGCCGACGCTGGCTTGGGGATGCACCAGAAGAGTCGGGTAGGGCTGGGCGGCCGCCCAGTCAACGGCATCGTGGCGCAGCAGGTCGTCGATCCACACGACGGCCGTGGGGGGCGCATCCTGCCGTGCCAGCCACCGACCGACCCAATGCAACTTCGGAGTCGGCGCAGGGGAGCGAACGTCCACGTGCATGTCTCGAGGGAAGGCGATCCCCTCCGTCTCTGCGGGCAGGCCCAGGTCTTTCGTGAGGTGGAACGTATGGGTGGGCGACCAGGTGGTCGCCCAGACGACGGATCCGAGCTCGGCGAGACCGCGCACGAGGTTTTCTCGGGCGGGATCCAGAGCCAGTCGCTGGTTGTCGAGGCGGGGGTTCAGCACGCCGTCCACGTCGAGCAGGATGAGTATGGTGCGCTTGGTCATGATCTAAGACTAGGCGCGGGGCGTGGGGCGCCGTCGGTTGCACCCAGCTCGGGCGCGGGACAGTCAGGTCGAGGGGGACGCCACGACCGGGACCTGACCGGTTGCTGTCGTCACCGTCACCGTGTCGACACTGATCGACTCGGGCCCCTCGGCGCGAACGGCCGCGATCCCGCTAAGGATCAAGGCTCCACCGAGAAGCTGCAGTGCCGTGAGATTTTCGCCGAGCAATAACCACGCGAAGAGGGAAGCGAAGACGACCTCCAGTAGGGCGACGAAAGACGCGAGCCGTGACCCCAGCGTTGCGGCCGCCGTGATGCCGGCGGCGTAGGCGAGGGACGTGGCCACCACTGCCACGATGAGCAGAGGCACCCACCAGGGAAGGGCCGTACCGAAGAGGGGCACCTCGGTGAATGTCGCGGTGAACGGCAGCAGACCGGTGGAACCCAGAAGCCCCAGCATGAGTCCGCCGAGCACGAGGCCGGATGCCGCGAACGCGACAGGTGGCAGCCCGTCGCTTGGACGGGCCGCCATCACGAAAAAGACCGCGCAGCTGACCATCGCCAGGGCCGCGAACAGAAGGCCGATGGGGTCGACCGCACGCACCGACCCTGGCCCGATCACGAGCACCAGACCGACCACGGCCAGGGCGGAACCGATAAGAACCAGCGGCCGCGGCATCCGCTTGGTGGTCGCCCAGGCGACCGCAACGAGCAGGAGGGGGGCGAGAAGCTCGATGAGGAGGGCGGTGGACACCGGGATGGTCTGGATAGCCGCAAAGTAGGTGAGCTGAGTTGCGGCGACACCCACGGCTGCCATCACGAGAACACGGCGCCGTGCGCGCCACAGGGCCGCCCATCGCCCGCGGAGGGAAACGAGAGCGAACGGCACCAGCACCAGCGCGCCGATGAGCGCTCGCGCCGTGACCGCGGCCGTGGGAGACCAGCCCGCCTCGAGGAGCGGCTTGATGAACGCACCCGACGTTCCAAATGACACCGCCGCGATGACGGCGAACACCAGGCCCCCGGACGTTGACATCACTCTCACGCTGGCTCCTCTGTTATGGTCTATTGTGGTTATAGGCAGTAACATTACGAGAGAAAGTGTGAGGAGTCAATATGCATTTTGCCCCTGACACCGAGGACGCCCTCGAGTTCGCCGTGGCTCTCGGTAATACCGACGCCGGCGCCTCCCGCAGCGGTGACGATGAGTTGGCCGGCCTGGACCACCTGCGGGCGCTCGTGGCGCGGTACCCCTTCTCTGGACGCATCAACGGTGACGACGAGGAGCTCCGCGACGTGCGGCAGACCCGTGACCTGGTGCGGCGCGTGTGGACCCTGGACCGCGACGACGCCGTGGCCGCGGTGAATCAGATGCTTCGGCAGGCGAAGGCGTTGCCGTACCTCGCGCGGCACGACGGATCCGACTGGCACCTGCACGCCACATCATCCGAGGCACCCCTCGGAGAGCGCATGCGTGTTGAGGCAGCCCTCGCGCTCACCGATGTCATCCGCATGAATGAAATGCGGCGACTGCGCATCTGCGAAGCGGATGCCTGCACCGGCCTCATCCTTGACCTTTCCCGCAATGGCTCGAAGCGCTACTGCAGCGCCCGATGCGGCAGCCGGATGAACATGATCGCCTTCCGCGAGCGGCAGGCGGGGGACGGCTAGCGCTCCCGCTTCCAGCGGTAAGTTTGCCTTCATGACACAATTCGTCCGGTTCCGGAGACGCGGCACCTTTTGGTCTGCCGCCGCCGTTCTGGCGCTCTGCCTCTGGGCGAGTGGTGCACCGAGCGTGCTGTACCCGGTCTATGCGGCCGCGTGGAACCTGCCGCCCGTCGTGACCACCTCGGTGTTCGGTGCCTACCCACTCGCGCTGCTGGTTGTTCTGCTGGTCTTCGGTGGGCTGTCCGACGCGATCGGGCGACGACGCGCCATGCTGCTCGGGGTGGCCCTCATCACGCTGTCGGCGGCCGTCTTCGCGGTAGCGCCGAATGTGGGGTTCCTCTTCGCCGGGCGGATCCTGCAGGGGGTCGGCACAGGATTCGCGATCGGAGCGGCCAGCGCCGCCCTCGTGGAGAACAACGGCTCGCGCAATCCGCGTTTCGCAAGCTCAATGGCCACTGTCTCAACCTCGACGGGGCTGACCCTTGCCCTCTTCGCGTCGGGATTTCTCGTGCAGGTTGCGCCGCTGCCGCTCGTGCTCAGCTTCGCCCTTCTGGTCGTGCTGGGCCTGCTCGTGTTCGGTCTGGTCTGGCGCACTCCGCACGACGGCCCCGCGGAACGCGTTCGGGTGCGGCCGCAGGCTCCGCGCCTTCCCCGTGGCCTGATCCGGGTATTTATTCTGTCCACGGTATCTGTAGGCACGGCATATTCCATTGGTGCCATGTTTCTCTCCCTCGGCGCACAAATGGCCAGAGACCTCACGGGAACGACCAATCTGATTGTCGTCGGGGGGCTGCTGGCCGTGTCGTCGCTCACCATCGGCGTGACAGCGCTGTTCCTCAGTCGGGTGCACGCGCACGTGTCCATCATGATCGGCGCCGTGGTGTCCCTCGCCGGTCTGGGACTCATGGCGGCCACGACCGTATCCGGTTCGGTCGGGCTCTTTCTGGTGTGGTGCGTCGTCGGCGGCATCGGCTACTCTTTCGCGTTCACGGGCGGGCTGACCCTGCTCAACCGCACCGCGCCCGAGCGCCATCGCGGGGGAACCCTCTCGCTGATGTACCTGTTCAGCTATCTGATGCAGGCAGCGACGGCCATCGGGGCCGGCGCGCTGGTGACGAGTCTCGGGCTGGGCGCCGCCCTCGACATCGCGGTGCCCGTGCTCGGGATGCTCAGCGTGGCGGGACTTGTTCTCGCGACCGTGGATCTGGTGGCACGGCGTCGCTTTCGCCTGGCTGAGGCCAGCCCGGGGGCGAGCTGTGACCCGGTGAGCTGACTGCAGGCGGGCTTCGCCCAGCGAGCAGGCTTAGAGTCGAATGCAGTATTCGTGCTCGGCCATTCAGCCGGCAGCCGCTCTACCGGAAGGCCTCTCCATGATCACCACCCTGCCCAAGGTCGAACTGCACCTGCATATCGAGGGAACGCTCGAGCCCGAACTCATCATGGAGTTGGCCGAGCGCAACGGCATCCGCTTGCCCTATACCGATCTCGCTGACCTGCGCCGCCAGTACGAGTTCACCGACCTGCAGTCGTTTCTCAACCTCTATTATGCAAACCTCGACGTGCTGGTCACCGAGCAGGACTTCACCGATCTCACGCTCGCCTATCTGCGGCGCGCACAGGCGGCCGGGGTGCGGCACGCCGAGATCTTCATGGATCCGCAGGCACACACATCGCGGGGGATCGCCCTGGCGACCTGCGTCAACGGCGTGTCGAAGGGGCTGGCCCAGGGCGAGTCGGAGTTCGGCATCTCGACATCGCTCATCGTGGCGTTCATTCGTGACCGGCCGGCGGCCGAGGCCCTCGAGGTGCTCACCGAGCTGATCGCGCTCAAGGCGCCGATCGTCGGGATCGGCCTCGACTCGGCCGAGGTGGGGCATCCGCCGATCGATTTCGTCGAGGTCTTCGCGCTGGCACGCGAACACGGCCTCAAGTGCGTGGCGCACGCCGGCGAGGAGGGCCCGCCGGAATACGTCTGGCAGGCGCTGCAGCTGCTGAAGGTGTCACGGATCGACCACGGCATTCGCAGCCTGGAAGACGACGCGCTCGTGGACTATCTGGTGGAGAACAAGATCCCGCTCACCGTGTGCCCCTTCTCCAACGTGCGGCTGCGCGTTGTGGACCGGCTCGAAGATCACCCGCTGCCGTCGATGCTCGAACGCGGACTGCTCGTGACCATCAACTCCGACGACCCGGCCTACTTCGGCGGCTACCTCGACGACAACTTCCGCGGCCTGCAGCAGACGTTCGGGCTCGACGCTCCTGCGATGGCGGCTCTGTCACGCAACGCCGTGCAGGCCGCGTTCCTCACGGATGCCCAGCGCGCGCCGCTGCTCGAGGACATCTCGAGCTGGCTGGAGGCGCAGGTCTAGGACCACGCCCGATCGCGCCCGACCTGTGCGCCGCTGCGGCGCCCGGACGGGTCAGCCCAGTGCGCTCGCGCGTTCGGGAATCACGGCCACAACGTCGATCTCGACCAGAATGTCGAGCAGGTCCGATCCGACGGTCGTGCGCACGGGAAACGGGGCCGTGAAGAACTCGGCGTAGGCCTCGTTGTATTCGGCGAAGTCGGCCTTCAGGTTCTGCAGGTGCACGGTGACCTTGACGCAGTCATCGAGGGTGGCACCGGCCTCGGCGAGCACGGCGGAAAGATTGCGCAAGACCTGTCGGGTCTGGTCACCCACCGAGTCGGCCATGACGCCGGTTTCCGGGTGATGCGGTGCGAAGCCGGCACTGAAGAACTGCCCCTGCGACACCACCGCCTGACTGTAGGGGCCGATCGGACGGGGCGCTTTGGTGGAATCGATCACAGTTTTGGTCATGACAGTCCTTGTTCGTGTTCGTGTTCGTGTTCGGTCTCAGGCGCTGAGGAGCGGAGGCCGCCCGAAGGGGACGGCGTCCGCGTAGGCGGAGGCGGCGCGAAGCACCAGGGCGTCCGCATGACGCGGACCAACGATCTGCAGGCCGATCGGCAGGCCGGCGGAGGTGAGGCCGCAGGGCACGGTGGCCGCGGGCTGCTGGGTGAGGTTGAACGGGTACGTGAACGGCGTCCACTCCGCCCATCGGGTGAGTCCGGAGCCCTTGGGCACCTCGTGACCGATCTCGAAGGCGCCCATCGGGAGGGTGGGTGTCACGAGCAGGTCATACTTCTCATGGAACGCACCCATCGTGAGGCCGAGGTCGGCCCGTACCTGGGTGGCCGCCAAAAAGTCCATCGCACTGAAGCCCTGTCCGGCGCGAGCGACCTCGAGAAGCCCGGGGTCGAGATCGTCCCAGCGTTCGGGGTCGAAGGCTTGGATGACCTTGCCCGCGCCCGCGAACCAGAGCGTGTGATAAGCGTCAATCGGGTCGTTGAAACCGGGGTTGACCTCCTCGACGATGGCGCCGAGATCCGCGAGGACCTTGACCGCCGCATCCACGGATGCGGCCACTTCGGGATCGACGTCGGCGAATCCGAGATCGCGGCTGTAGCCGATGCGCAGGCCGGCGACGCCGGATGTGAGCCCGGCCTGGAAGGATGCCGTCGGCTGAGCCAGAGCGGACCAGTCGCGTGAGTCAAACCCGGTGAGCACGTCCATCATGAGGGCCGCGTCTTCTACCGTTCGCGTCATGGGGCCGATGTGCGCCAGCGTACCGAAAGGACTGGTGGGATAGAGGGGCACGGCGCCGTAGGTCGGTTTCAGGCCGACGATCCCCGAGAACGCCGCGGGGATGCGCACCGATCCACCACCGTCGGTCCCGACGGACAGCGCACCCATGCCGAGGGCCACGGCGGCAGCGGATCCTCCGCTGGACCCGCCGCTGGTCTTCGTGGGATCCCAGGGGTTGCCGGTGTTGCCGGTGAGCGGGTTGTCCGTGACACCCTTCCAGCCGAATTCGGGCGTGGTGGTCTTTCCGATGAGCACGGCGCCAGCCTCACGCAGCCGGGCCACGGAGGGTGCATCCTCCGTGGGGTCCTGTTCGTCGCTGATGAGGCGCGACCCGCGCATGGTGGGCCAGCCGCGGGTCAGAAGAAGGTCCTTGATGCTGGTCGGTACGCCATCCAGCGCCCCCTGGGGAGTGCCGGCCTGCCAGCGAGCTTCGGACTCGCGCGCCTGCCGCAGCGCCTCGGTTTCATCCACGAGGCAGAAGGCGTTGACGGCCCCGTCGAAGCGACCAATGCGCTCCAGGGCGGCCTGCGTCACCTCGACGGGAGACACCGTCTTAAGTCGGAAGGCAGCGAGCAGTTCGGTGGCGGTCATATCGGCAAGGTCGGTCATGGTCCTAGTTTGGGGGCGGAAGAAGAAGATTGTCAACAATCCACCTTGCCTCCAGCGCAGCACGGTTATATGGTGTCTATTGTTGACAATCTACTTATTTCACGACCTGAGGACGTTCCCATGACCACGCTGAGCCCACTGTTGAAGCAAGCCACGCCCGTGGTCGTCGAACGAGCGCTCGGCAGCTGGATCTACGGCACCGATGGAGCGTCCTACCTCGACTTCACCAGCGGAATCGGTGTCACCAGCACCGGTCACTGCCACCCCCGTGTGGTCGCTGCGGCCCGCGAGCAGACCGGGCTCATCATCCACGCGCAGTACACGACCGTGATGCACAAGCCCCTGCTGGAACTCACGGAGAAGCTCGGCGACGTGCTTCCCCCCGCCCTGGACAGCGTCTTCTACGCCACCTCCGGTTCCGAGGCCGTGGAGGCCTCGATCCGACTCGCGCGCATGGCAACCGGCCGCCCGAACATCATCGCCTTCCACGGCGGATTCCACGGCCGTACCGTGGCCGCTGCCTCCCTGACGACCGCCGGCACAAAGTTCCGGTCCGGGTTCAGCCCGCTTATGGGCGGCGTGCACATCGCGCCCTTTCCCTATGCATTTCGCTACGGCTGGGACATCGAGACCGCCGTCGACTTCGCTCTCAAGGAACTGGACTACCTGCTGCAGACCGTCACGTCACCGGCGGATACGGCCGGTTTCATCATCGAACCCGTGCTCGGGGACGGCGGGTACCTGCCCACGCCGCCACGCTTCCTCGAGGGACTGCGCGAGCGTGCCGACCGTCACGGGATTGCGCTCATCCTCGACGAAGTGCAGGCCGGATTCGGTCGCACGGGCAAGTTCTGGGGGCACCAGTTCAGCAGCATCACCCCCGACATCCTGATCACGGCCAAGGGCCTCGCCAGCGGTTTTCCGATCTCGGCCATCGCGGCGTCGAGCTCCATGATGAGCAAGGGCTGGGCCGGCTCGCAGGGCGGGACCTACGGCGGAAATGCCGTTGCGGCCGCCGCTGCCGTGGCGACGATCGCCGTGGTGCAGGACGAGAACCTCGTCGAAAACGCTCGACTCCGGGGCGACGAGCTGCGGGCGGGCCTTGACAGTCTGGCGCTGGATAACCCGCTGATCGGAAATGTGCGTGGCCTCGGCCTCATGCAGGGCATCGAATTCGTCACGGATGCCGGCGAGCCGAACGGCGCCCTGGCCGGCGCCGTGCAGCAGGCCGCGATCGGCGAAGATCTGCTCCTGCTGACCTGCGGGTCCGCCGGCAACGTCATTCGCATGATTCCCGCGCTGGTCGTGTCGGCTCAGGAGATTGAAACCGGGCTCGAGCGTTTCTCGGCCGCGCTGCGCGTCGCCCAGCGCGAACTCGTTTCTCAGGGCGCCTAAGCAGCCAGCGGAATATCGAAAGCCAAGGGAAGAAGGGTGGTGGCGACGATGGCGGACACAGCAGCAGGGGCGCTCGTCGCACTGCGCGCGCGCGGAATCGAGGTGGACACCACCTCGCGGCGACGATCCGAGTACGCCTATGACGCCTCGAACTACCGGATCGAACCTCTCGGCGTGATCTTTCCTCGCAACGCGGCCGAGGTGGCTCGTGTGCTGGAAACATGCCACACCTGTTCCGTTCCGGTGGTTCCTCGGGGTGGCGGAACCTCGATGGCCGGCGGGGCCGTCGGCCCCGGTATCGTGCTCGATTTCTCCCGGCACATGGCTGCGGTGTTGAACGTCGATGCGGATGCCCGGCAGGCCACGGCCGAGGCCGGTGTCGTGCTCAGCACGTTCCAGCGGGAGGTGGAGCGAGCCTCGGCCGGTGTGCTGACCTTCGCGCCTGACCCGTCCAGCAAATCGAGGGCCACCCTCGGCGGTTCAATCGCCAATGACGCCTGCGGCAACCACTCGGTGCGGGATGGGCGCACGTCGGACCACGTCATTTCCCTCGACGTGGTGACGGCGGAGGGGCTGCGCCTCACCGCCACGCGGTCGGGCCTCGAGGCCACCGTTGACGGCGATGAGCCGGCCCGGGCGAGGGCCCTGGAGCTGACCGAGGACCTGCGCAGCCTGGTCAGCGCCAGTCTGAGTGATTTTCGCCTGGAACTCGGTCGCATTCCGCGGCAGGTTTCCGGATTCCACCTTTCCCACCTGTTGCCGGAACACGGCTTCGACGTGGCTCGAGCCCTAGTGGGCAGTGAGGGAACCTGCGTCATCGTGGTGAGCGCGACCGTGCGGCTGGTGCCAACGCCGGGCGCCGCGCTGCTCCTGAGTCTGGGCTACGACGATGTCGTCGATGCGGCCACAGACATCATGACGATCCTGGAATTCGCTCCGGCTGCGGTTGAGGGGATCGACGAAGCGATCGTCGACACGATGCGCCACCGGCGCGGACCCGATTCCGTACTCGGTCTTCCGACCGGTCGGGCGTGGCTGTATGTCGACCTCGACGGCGACAACGTGGCCGAGGTGACAGCCACGGCGGAACGCCTGCTGGAACGCCTTCGCGAGAATGGCCGGCTGGTGGACGGGCGAGTGGTACCCGACCTCGAGGAGCGGGCCTCGCTGTGGCGGGTTCGGGAAGACGGTGCCGGACTCTCCGCGCGCCTGCACACCGGGGGGGAATCCTGGCCGGGATGGGAAGACTCCGCGGTCGCGCCCGAGAATCTGGCCGCCTACCTGGCGGAGTTCCGTGACCTTCTGGGCCGGTTCGACCTGCAGGGCGTTCTGTACGGGCATTTCGGCGCGGGGTGCATGCACGTGCGCATCACGTTCGACCTCCGAACGGATGCCGGACGGGCCGTGATGAACGCGTTCATGCGTGCCGCCGCAGTCCTGGTGGTCAAGCATGGAGGCTCCCTGTCCGGCGAGCACGGAGATGGTCGGGCACGCAGCGAACTGCTGCCGCTGATGTATTCGCCGGCCATGTTGGAGGCGTTCGCCCGGTTCAAGCGCTGCTGGGACCCGCGCGGAATTTTGAACCCCGGCGTTCTGGTGGAGCCCGACTCCTTTATGGACAATCTGGCCCTCAGTGGGATTCCGGAGCGGGAGTGGCGCACGAGCTTCGACCTCACGCCGGCCACATCCTCGCGGGCCGGTCACGGGCTCGACCCGTTCGTGCACGCGGTGCAGGCGTGCGTGGGCATCGGCCGCTGTCGTTCCGATGCCGGAGGAGTGATGTGCCCGAGCTTCCGCGCCACCGGAGACGAGAAGGACTCCACCCGCGGACGCTCGCGAGTGCTCCAGGACATGGTGCGCGGCGCGTCGAGTGTCGAAGAAGGCTGGCGCTCGGAAGACGTACGTGACGCCCTCGATCTCTGCCTGTCGTGCAAGGCCTGTTCCACGGACTGCCCTGTGGGCGTGGACATGGCCACCTATAAGTCGGAGTTCTTCTCGAATTTCTACCGGCGCCGGCTCAGGCCGATGTCGCACTACTCGCTCGGCTGGCTGCCGACCTGGCTCAAGCTGACCGTGCACGTGGCTCCCCTGCTGAACCTGGTGCTGTCCACGCCCCTGCGCCGCGTCGTCGCCGTGCTCGGGGGGCTGACCACCAAGCGTGCGCTGCCGAAATTCGCCAGCGCAGCCCAGCTGCGCCGCGAACTCGTGACGGCGGATGCCGCCCGGCCGGCCGGCACGTCGGACATCGTTCTCGTGATCGACAGCTTCACCAAGGGGTTTCGCCCCGAGGTGGCGGGCGCCGCCCAGCGCGTTCTCGGCAGTGCCGGCAAGACGGTGGAGTGCAACGCCGATGTCTGCTGCGGCCTGACGCTGATCTCCACGGGCCAGCTCGACAAGGCCAAGAAACTGTTGGCGCGTGCGGCGACCACGCTCGACGACGGTTCCGATGCGCCGATCGTCGTGATCGAACCCAGCTGCGCGGCGGCCTTCAAAAAGGACCTGCCCGAGCTCATCCATACGGATGCCGCCCGCCGAGTGTCGCGACGCATCCGCAGTTTTGCCGGCATGGTGACCGAGCTCACGCAGGACGGGTGGCAGCCGAACTGGCCGGAGGGCACCGTCCCCCCGGCGGTCACCGTGCAAACCCACTGCCACGAGTACTCCGTGTTCGGCGCGAAATCGCAAACGGCCGCCCTGCGTGCCGTCGGTGTGCAATCCGTGCGGGAGGCCACGGGGTGCTGCGGCGTCGCCGGCAACTTCGGCTTCGAACCCAGCCACTTCGACATCAGCATGCAGGTGGCGGAGCAGGCGCTGATTCCGGCACTTGCGCAGACGGATGCGGGCACCCCGGTCCTGGCCGACGGCTTCAGCTGTCAGATGCAGATCATGCAGCTGGATGCCCACCGAACCACCCTGCACCTCGCCGAGCTGCTCGACGGCTCCGCACCCCACGAATTCGACAACAGCAAAGGACGATCATGACCCTGACCGACATGACCATAGCGGCCCGACCCGTGCTCGCCGAACTGAGGACGCGCCTCTATCTCAATGACGAGTGGGTTGATGCCGAGGGCGGTAAGACATTTGCGGTGGAGAACCCGGCGACCGGCGAGATTCTCGCTCACGTCGCGGATGGATCCGTCGCCGACGCGGAACGGGCCATCAACGCCGCCGGTGCGGCGCAGTCCGACTGGGCGAAGACATCACCCCGCGCCCGCAGCGAGATCCTGCGCCGCGCGTACGACCTCATTATTGAGCGGACGGAGGAGCTCGCGGCCCTCATGACGGCCGAGATGGGCAAGCCCCTGGCCGAGGCCCGTGGCGAGGTGGCCTATGGCGCCGAGTTCTTCCGCTGGTTCTCGGAGGAAGCGGTACGCATCAGCGGTGATTACACGACCACCGGCGACGGCAAGAACCGCATCGTGGTGACGCGTGTTCCCGTGGGCCCGTGCGTGCTCGTCACGCCCTGGAATTTTCCCCTCGCGATGGGCACGCGCAAGATCGGACCCGCCATCGCGGCCGGGTGCACCATCGTCTTCAAGCCGGCGGCCCAAACGCCGCTCACCTCGCTGGCCCTGGTCGACATCCTGCACGAAGCCGGCCTGCCGAAGGGAGTGCTCAACGTCGTCACGACCACGCGGGCATCCGAGGTGGTGGGCAACTGGATGAGCAGCGGCATTGCGCGCAAGGTCAGCTTCACCGGGTCCACCGCGGTGGGCAAGATTCTGCTCACCCAGGCCGCCGAGAACGTGATGAGATCCTCGATGGAACTCGGCGGAAACGCGCCCTTCATCGTCTGTGCCGATGCGAACATCGACCGCGCCGTCGACGGCGCCATGATGGCCAAACTGCGCAATATGGGCGAAGCCTGCACGGCGGCCAACCGCTTCCTGGTGCACCGTTCGGTGGCCGCAGAATTCACCGAGAAGCTCGCCGCCCGCATGTCTGCCCTCACCGTGGGGGACGGCGCCGTTGCCGGTACCGACATCGGTCCCCTCGTGGATGAGGCCGGGCTCGACAAGGTGCAGGGATTCGTGGATGATGCGGTACAGAGAGGTGCGAGAATTGTGGTTGGCGGATTCCGGCCGGAGAGTTCCGGCTACTTCTACCAGCCCACCGTTCTCGCCGACGTCAGTCCTGATTCGGCGCTGATGAGTGCGGAAATATTCGGCCCGGTTGCCCCCATCGTTGTCTTCGATGACGAGCACGAGGCCGTCAGACTGGCCAACGACACGGAATGGGGACTGGTGGGATATGTCTTCACCCAGGACATCGACCGTGCGCTGCGCATGGGCGAAGACCTCGAAGTGGGCATGGTGGGAGTCAACACCGGCCTGGTCTCGAATCCGGCGGCCCCCTTCGGCGGAGTGAAGCAGTCCGGCCTGGGGCGCGAAGGCGGGCGCCTGGGCATCGATGAATACCTGGAATACAAATACCTGGCGATTCCGCGCTGAGTCGCGAAGCGAACTCGTCACTGAAGAAGTACAAGAAGAAGAGGACACAATGGCTGGTGAAGATGGCCTGTCGGCGCTGGAAGGGCGACCGACGTCGGTGCTGATCGCAGATCAGTTGCGCGAACGAATCATCGACGGGTCTTTTCACCCGGGCGAGCAGATCCGCGAGGCCAGTCTCGTGGAACGGCTGCAGGTCTCCCGGGGGCCGGTGCGGGAAGCCCTGCAGCGGCTCAGCCAGGAGGGGCTGCTGGTCAGCCATCGCAACCGCGGAGTGTTCGTTCTCGACCTGACGATCGATGACATCAGGGAGATCTACGCCGCGCGGGAAGCGATCGAGCTTGGCGCCGCGACCGAAATTTTGGCGGAGAAGCGCGGCGACCTCACGGCGATCGCCGAGACCCTCTCCCGCATCATCGAGGAGATGGTTCCGTTGGTGGCCGCCGGGGACTGGCGCCGACTCTCCGAGGTCGACCTGAGCTTCCACGTGGCCTTCGTGAAGAGCGCGGGAAACTCGAGGCTGTCGAGGATCTACTCCACGCTCGCCGCCGAGTCCCGTATCTGCATGGTCAACCTTGAGGTGTCGTACCCACGTCCGGCGGCGTTGACCGAGGAACACCAGCACCTGGTGGACCTGCTGGTGGCCGGCGACGACGAGAACCTGCACCGAGCCATCCGTCAGCACATGAGGTCGGCCATCACCGACCTGAGCGCGTCGATGCTGGCCGACAAGTCCCACCGCGGCTGAATCGATCACGGGGGTTGCGCCACCCGGGGTCACGTATGTAGTCTGATTGTCAACAATCGACAATAAAGGATGCGTGACCCATGGACATTTCCCTCAGTGAGTATGGCGAGCGTATTCGTGGGGTACGTGAGCGGATGTCCCAACAGGGGCTCTCGGCCTTGATGGTCTCCGACCCCTCCAACCTTTACTACCTGACCGGCTACAACGCCTGGTCCTTCTATACGGCCCAGGTACTCTTCGTGCCGGCAGCGGGCGACCTGGTGCTCTTCGCCCGCACGATGGATGCCCATGGCGCATTCCGCACGTCCTGGTTGCCCCAGGAGAACGTGTTCGGGTACCCCGACGAACTCGTGCACCGGGCCGGCGTGCATCCCTTCGACTGGGTCGGCGGCATGCTTCGGGAACTCGGTGTCGTCGCCTCTGCCGCGGGCGAACAGGTCGGACTTGAGCTCGACTCGCACTTCTTCTCGCCCAAGGCCTACCGCGCCCTGGTGGCCGCCCTCCCGGAATGGGACTTCGTCGACTCCGTCGAATTGGTGAACTGGGTGCGATCGGTGAAATCTCTCGCCGAGATAGACCTCATGCGCTCGGCCGCCCAGATCGCCACGGCCGCCATGACGACGGCCTTCGAATCCGTACGGGTGGGGTCCCGACAGTGCGACGTGGCTGCCGAAATCAGCCGTGCGCAGATTCGGGGCACCGCCGAATTCGGCGGCGATTATCCCGCCATCGTGCCGATGATGCCCACCGGCGCGGAAGCCGACACACCTCACCTCACCTGGACCGATGCCCCTTTTGAAGACGGCCAGGCCGTCATCGTGGAGCTTGCCGGCGCTTACCGTCGCTACCACGTGCCGCTCGCGCGCACCGTGATGCTGGGACGGCCGTCCCTCGAGCTGCAGCGGGTCGCCGGCGCCGTCGGGGAGGGAATCCAGGCGGTGCTGGAGATGGTGCGGCCGGGAGTCCAGGCGCGGGATCTCGCGACGACCTGGGAGCGGGTCCTGGCCATGCACGGGCTCGCCAAGCCGTCACGCATCGGCTACTCCATCGGAATCGGCTACCCGCCCGACTGGGGCGAGCGAACGGTCAGCCTGCGCGGGGAAGACGAAACCGTGTTGCGGGAGAATATGACATTCCACCTGATCGGTGGCATGTGGATGGACAACTACGGCTATGAACTGTCCGAACCGATGCGCGTCACCGCGACCGGAGTCGAGACCTTTACGAGCCTTCCGCGCCAGCTGATCACGACGGGAATCCTGTCATGAGCGTCATGAATCTTCCGTACGCGGCCCGGGCCGCGCGCCTCACCGGTTCGGTCATCGACTCCAGCACGTCCCTGCTCGCCGCGCAGACCCATGACATTGTGCGCTTCGCGATGGGGTCACCGTCGGACGAGGCCGTTCCGCTCGAGGTGCTTCGCGATATCGCCGCGTCCCAGCTCGACCACAGCAGCTTCACTTACGGCGCAACCGAGGGGGAACCCGCGCTCCTCGAGCAGCTCGTGAGCTATCTCGCGACGACGTCGGAGCCCACCTCGCTCGACCGGATCACCATTACGGCGGGCGGGATGCAGGGCCTTGACCTGGCCTGCAAGATCTTCGTCGACCCGGACGACCTGGTGATCATCGAAGGTCCGACATACACGAACGGGAGTGCGACGGCCGCAAGCTACGGTGCCGACCTGCTCGAGGCCCCCGTTGACGAGAACGGCCTGATCGTGGAGGCTCTGCCCGATCTCGTGCGGCGCACAGGCAAGACGCCGAAGGCGATCTATGTCATTCCGAATTTCCAGAATCCCTCCGGCACGACCCTGTCGGCGGCGCGGCGGGAACATCTGCTCGAGCTGGCGCACCAGTGGAACGCGGTCATCATCGACGACGATCCCTACGGACTGCTGCGTTTTGCCGGGGAAGACCTGCCCAGCTTCCAGAGCCTCAGCCCGGAAGATCCTCTGCTCTTTTCGGTGCGGACCTTCTCCAAGATCCTGTCGCCGGGCCTGCGTGTGGGCTGGGTCGACACCGACCCGTCGATTCGTCAGCTCGTCATCAATGCCAAGCAGTCCATGGACACCTGCACCAACGTTCCCGCGCAGCAGATGGTCGCGGAATTCATTCGGCGCGGCGGTCTGTCCGACCACCTGACGATGATCAGGAGCCAGTACCTGGAACGTAAGATCGCCATGACCGACAGCCTGCAGCGGCACCTCGGAGACCGGGTCAGGATGACCGATCCCGACGGGGGCTTCTTCCTCTGGGTGACTCTGCAGGGAGAAGATCGCCTCACGTCGACGTCTGCCCTCTTCGAAACGGCCTTGGCGGAGGGAGTCGCCTTCATTCCCGGGCCGGCCTTCTCCTCGACGGGCCGGTATGACGACTCCCTGCGGCTCTGCTTCGCGTCCACCTCGCCGGACCGGATTGAGGAGGGTGTGACACGTCTCACCCGTGCACTCGACCGTGCTCGGATGCTGCGATGACCTCGACCACAGACGGCGTCTCCGCCCTGGAGACCGATGTGCTCGGCCGCCTCGACCACGATGAACTCCTGCTGCTCACGGCCTCGCTCGTTGCCGCGGGCGGCGAGAACCCCGGGTCGACGGAGGAAGCAACCGTTGCGGTGCTGCGGGAAGCCTGCGAACGCTATGGCTTCGACGTCGAGGTGACGGAGGTCGCGCCCGGGCGACAGAACCTGGTCGCCACCCTCGGCGGTGGAACCGGCCAGGGGCTCATGTTCCTTGGGCACTCCGACGTCGTGCCCGCCGGTGAGGGCTGGACCAGCGATCCGTTCGAGCCCTACGCCCGGGATGGCCGGCTCTACGGCCGCGGAACCACCGACATGAAGGGTGGCTTGGCCGCCATCGTGCTCGCGATGGCCGCGATTCGGGCCTCCGGAATAAGGCTCGGCGGGCCCCTGCAGCTCGTCTGCACCGTTGACGAGGAAGATCGTGGCCTCGGAGTTCGCGCCTATGTGCCGACCGCTCGGCGGGGCGTCTTCGCGGCGTGCGTCGTGGCCGAGCCGACCGACCTGCAGACCGTGATCGCGTGTCGTGGCGACAGCTACCTCTCGCTCACCGTCGGCGGCCGGGCCGCTCACTCCGGGAGACCCGGCGACGGTCGAAATGCCATCGCCGCGGCAGCGCGCGTACTGGAAATCGTGCGTGCCGACCATGCCGCCCTGGGGGCGGTGCCGCACCCGTTGCTCGGCTCCGGAACGTGGAGCGTAGGTACGATTACGGGGGGCACGGGAACATCCGTCGTCGCGGCCGACTGCGCGGTGACGCTTGATCGACGGCTGATGCCCGAGGAAAACGCGCAACTGGTCGCCAACGAATTTCTGGAAAAGGTCCGTGGCGCCGGAATTGATGGAGAGGGGATTGTTGTGAGTCTGGTTGTCGACATGGAAATGCCCGGATTCACCACCGACCCGGCGCATCCGCTCGTCGTCGGTGCGGTGGACGCCGTGGCCGACGCCGGGGGCGGCCGACATACCGTTGGTGGGTGGAGTGCGGCCTGTGACGGGGGCTTCGTCGCTCGAGACGTGGGGATACCGTGCATCGTGCTCGGACCGGGCGGCTTGAACGACCAGGCGCACCAGCCCAACGAGTCGGTCAGCATCGACGAACTCGGCATCGCCGCCCGCGCGTACGTGCTGCTCGCCCTGCGGCTGGTGGGTCACCAGTGAGCGTCGCACGTCCGGTTCTCGTCGTGCTGTACAAGGACGACCTGCCCGACTGCATGCCCCTGATCGAGGCCGCGGCTGAGGTGCGCTATGTGCGCGCCGCGGAACTCGCCACGGCGATTCCGGGCGCGGACGCCTTGCTGCTGTGGGACTTCTTCTCTTCGGCCGTCGAAGACGTCTGGGCGCACGCGGACTCCCTCAGGTGGATCCACGTGGCCGCGGCCGGAGTCGACAAGCTCCTGTTCGACGGGCTGCGCCAGTCGGGCGTCGTGGTCACAAATTCCCGCGGCATCTTTGACCGGCCGATCGCGGAATTCGTGCTCGGCAGCATCCTCGCGATGGCCAAAGATCTGCCCGGGTCCCTGCGCCGCCAGAGGGAGGGCGTCTGGGAGCACCGGGAAACCGAGCGCATCGACAATGCCAAGGCGTTGATCGTGGGCACCGGATCCATCGGTCGGGAAACGGCGCGGTTGCTGCGCGCCGTGGGAATGCGGATCGAGGGCGTGGGACGAACGACCCGAACCGACGACGCCGACTTCGGAACGGTTCATGCCTCCACCGACCTTGAGGCCGTGGTGGGCGAGCACGACTATGTGGTGCTGATCGCTCCGTTGACCGACGCCACCCGCGGGCTCGTCGACGCGTCGGTCCTGGCCGCCATGAAGCCGAGTGCCCGGCTCATCAATGTGGGGCGGGGCGAACTCGTCAACGAGGGAGCCTCGCGGATGCGCTGAGCCAGGGCGTCATTGCCGGTGCAGCGCTCGACGTGTTCAGCACGGAGCCATTGCCCGCCACGAGCCCGCTGTGGCGGCTGGACACCGTGTTGATCTCGGCGCACCTCAGCGGAGACGCTGCCGGTTGGCTCGAGCGGTTGTCGGCCCTGTTTGCCGACAATTTCGGCCGTTACACCGCGGGAGCCGAGCTTCTCAACGTGGTGGACAAGGAGCTCGGCTTCGTACCCGGGGGATAGTTAGCGGAAGAGGGTGCCGAGCGAGTCGAGCGTCAGCGTGCGGTCAGCGATTCGCAGGCCTTCCCAGATGGTGACCTGGTTCGCGGTCAGCACGGTCTTGCCGAGGGCGGCCTCCAGCTCGTTGACGAACCGGAGGGAGTGCATGGCCGTGTCCGGGATCAGGATCGCCTGCGCGTCGGGGTGATCCGCCGCGCGAGCCATGTCGAGGATCTCCGGCATGCCGAGCAGGCCGACCTCCCCGGCCGTGGCGATGTCATTGCTCTGGAACGAGACCACGGTGATGCCGGCGTCGGCCAGGAATCGCTTGAAGTGCTGGGCGAGGTCGTCTGGATAACTCGCGGCGACGGCGACCGTGTCGATGGAGAGCGCGCGGCAAGCCTGGGCGAACGCGATAGACGTGGATGATGCAGGGACGCCGCTGGCGCGGCTGACCTCCGCCGCCTGGTCGTGCGCACCCTGCCAGCCATAGACGAAGCTTCCGGAGGTGCAGGCCCACATGATGGAATCGGGCGCCTCACCGGCCAGCTCCCGTGCACCGGCGAGCAGGTTGTCTGATCCGCCGACCGCCAACAGCTCGTCAACCAGGTGGGCGACGTCGCCGCCGGCCGTACGCACCAGCGGCAGGCGAATGGCGCCGGATGTGGACTGTTCCAGGAAAGGAAAGTCGTCGTCGGCGCCCACGCCCGGATACAGGAGTCCAACGCTGG
Organism: Cryobacterium sp. MLB-32; assembly: GCF_000738085.1. GTDB lineage: Bacteria > Actinomycetota > Actinomycetes > Actinomycetales > Microbacteriaceae > Cryobacterium. The sequence continues at coordinate 208 of NZ_JPRS01000032.1, read as the reverse complement.
GTACTGCGGTCTGAGTTGTCATGATTGCCCTTCGATCGGTAACGAACTATGCGTCATATTTGGAAGATTGTTGACAATCCTACAGGGAGTAGGTAGGTTTTTCGACAAGCACCACGGGGTTCACCGAAGAGCCACTAGGAGTAACCGCACGAGGTCCGACCCTGGGCCCTACGAGATCGGAACCACTCATGATTCGACACTATTCGCG
>NZ_JPRS01000031.1 GCF_000738085.1 Cryobacterium sp. MLB-32 | reverse complement strand
GGTCACGCTCGGTCTCTATGCCTGGAACTCGCAGGTGAACCAGATTCCGGTGCTACGGGATTACGTGCTGATCGGCGCGCTCTTGTCGATCATCCCGCTGATCATCATCTTCCTGCTGCTCCAGCGTTTCTGGCGAAACGGCCTCAGCGCCGGTTCGGTCAAATAGCCGCCTCGGCGGCCCCTCAGACTGCACCACCCCGGTCGGTTCCGGCCGGTTCCTTTCCCTTCCATCCCAAGAGAAAAGTAGAAGAAATGCCAATCACGAAGAGAGCAGCCGCTGTCGCCTTGCTCACCGCCGCAACGGTCGTTCTGACCGGTTGCTCGGCGGCGTCCACGGGCTCATCCGCCGCGGCCGATTGCACCCCCTCCGAAGGTAAGGTCGACCTCACCTTCACCACCTGGATTCCCGGGATGGACGAGGCGGTTGCGGTGTGGAACACGGAGAACCCCGACATTCAGGTGACGGTGCAGACCGGCCCGAACGGCAACGGCGGCACGTACCAGAACTTCTTCAACCAGCTCAAGGCCGGAAACGCGCCCGACCTCGGACAGATCGAGTACGACGCTCTGCCCAACTTCCGCGTTCAGGACGGCCTGACCGATCTCGCCGGCTGTGCCGGCGTTCTCGAAGCGAAGAACGACTTCGTCGACTGGACCTGGGGACAGGTCAACTTCGGCGAAGAGGGCTCCGTCTACGCGATCCCGCAGGACGCGGGCCCGATGGCCATGTTCTATCGCTCCGACCTCTTTGCGGCGAACAATATTGCGATCCCGACCACGTGGGCCGAGTTCGCGGATGCGGCCGTCAAGGTGCGCGCCACCGGAGGCTACATCACCAACTTCTCGCAGAGCGACATCAACCAGTTCGCGGGCTTCGTCTGGCAGGCCGGCGGAAGCTGGTTCCAGAACGACGGTGAGAACTGGACCGTAGACCTCACGAGCCCCGAGTCCGTGAAGGTCGCCGCGTACTGGCAGGACCTGATCGACCGCGACCTGGTTTCGACCAACCCGCCGTGGACCGACGAGTGGAACAACGCCTACAACACCGGTTCCGACTGGACCTGGAACTCCGCCGCCTGGGGTGCAAACTCCATTTCCAGCGGTGCCCCCGACACCGCCGGCAAGTGGTCCGTTGCCCTGTCTCCGCAGTGGGAAGCCGGTGACAGCGCCGCCGGCAACTGGGGCGGCTCGTCCACCGCGGTCTTCACCGGATCGAAGCACCCGTATGAGGCCGCCCAGTTCGCGCTGTGGCTGAACACCTCCGACGAAGCGCTCACCATGCTGAACAAGACGGCCAACCTGTACCCGGCTGCCAAGTCCGGACTCGAACTTCCCGCGCTCAAGGAAGGCGTCGAGTTCTACGGCAACCAGGCGATCTACGACGTGTTCTCCCAGGCATCCGCCGAGGTCTCGCCCGACTTTGTGTGGGGCCCGACCATGACGCAGGTCTACAACGACACCTCTGACGGCTTCAAGGGTGCCGTCACCGGCAACGGGACTCTCACGGATGCTCTCACGAGCGCTCAGGAGACCACGATCGGTGCCCTCGAGGCCCAGTCGATCCCGGTCAACAAGTAGGCACATAGCCTTGTCCATTCCCTACCTCCGTGCCGCGGGCACCAGCCTTGTGCTGGATGCCCGCGGCACGGGCGTGCCCGTCATCGTGCACTGGGGCGCCGATCTGGGCGACCTCGACGCCGACCTGCTGCGCTCGCTGGCCGATGCCGCCGTTCCCGCCATCCCGCCCAGTTCGATCGATGTGCCCCTGCGGCTCACCCTGCTGCCCACCCTCGCCGAGGGCTGGAGCGGGCGCCCCGGGATCAGTGCGTTCCGGCCCGGACCGGGCCGGTCAGGCACCGCGAACCTCGCCCTCCGCCTGATTGGTGTGACGTCGGTTGATGCCGCACAACCCGGCACCCAGGCGTTGACGATCTCGCTGGCGGATGCCGCGGCTGAGCTGGCCGTGCGCACCGAGATCGAATTCACCGTCGAAGGTGTGCTGCGCCTGCGCCACACCCTGACGAATACTGCTGACCCGAATACTGCTGACCCGAATACTGCTGACCCGAATACTGCTGACCCGAATACTGCTACACCGAACACTGCGGCCCCGGCCCCGGCCTCCGCGGCCCTGGCCTCAGCGGCCCTGGAGCTCGGCTCGCTCGACATTATTCTTCCCGTGCCCGATCGGGCGGGGGAACTCCTCGATTTCACCGGACTCTGGACCCACGAACGTCGGCCCCAGCGCAGCGTTCTGCGGCACGGCGTCTGGAGTCGCGAGTCCCGGCACGGGCGCCCCGGCCACGATGACCCGTACCTGATGGTGGCCGGCACACCCGGATTCGGTTTCCGCAGCGGCGAGGTGTGGGCGACCCACCTGGCCTGGAGCGGCGACAAACGCGTGTGGGCCGAGAGCAGTGCTCTCGGCTATTCCGTGCTGGGCAGTGGGGAACTGCTCGCGCCGGGAGAGGTACAGGTGCCGTCCGGAGCGAGCCACACGACGCCGTGGACCGTGGCCGTGTACTCGGCCGACGGACTCGATGGCCTGTCGGCCCGGTTGCATCCGTGGATTCGCTCCTGGTCCACCATCGCGTCGGCCCGCAAGGTCGTGCTCAACACCTGGGAGGCCGTGTACTTCGACCACGACTTGCCCACCCTGAAGCGGCTCGCCGAGACGGCGGCCCGGGTCGGCGTGGAGCGGTTCGTGCTCGACGACGGTTGGTTCACCGGCCGAACCGACGACCGCCGGGCGCTGGGGGACTGGTTCGTCGACCCGGTCGCCTGGCCCGGCGGGCTGCATCCTCTGGTCGACCATGTTCAGAAGCTCGGCATGGACTTCGGGCTGTGGGTGGAGCCGGAGATGATCAGCCTCGACTCCGACGTGGCCCGGGAACACCCGGACTGGCTGCTCGGCGCGGCCGGGGCACAGACCTGGCGTTTCCAGCGGGCCCTCGACCTGGGCAACCCCGCGGCCTTCGACTGGGTTGCCGCGAGGCTCACGGCGCTGCTCACCGAGTATCCGATCGCGTACCTCAAATGGGATCACAACCGGGATTTGCTCGTCGGGTCCGCCCATCGGCAGACCACGGCGCTTTATCGTCTGCTCGACGTGCTGCGAGCGGCGCACCCCGGGCTGGAGATCGAATCCTGTGCGTCGGGGGGAGCCCGCATCGACCTGGGTATCCTCGAGCGCGTCGACCGGGTGTGGACGAGCGACACCAACGACCCGCTCGAGCGGCAGCAGATCCAGCGCTACACGAGCGTTCTCGTTCCGCCCGAATACCTCGGCGGGCACCTCGGCGCCGCCACCGCGCACACCACCGGGCGCACCTCGGAGCTCAGCTTCCGGCTGGCCACGGCCCTGTTCGGCAGCGCGGGCATCGAGTGGGACCTCACCCGCGCCAGCGACGAAGAACTCGGCCAGATCGCCGGCTGGATCGGTTCGTACAAGCACTTCCGTGGGCTGTTGCACACCGGAACCGTGGTGCGGGCCGACCCGAGCGACCCGGCGCTGGAACTGCACGGCGTGGTGGCGCCCGACCAGAGTTCGGCCCTGTTCGCCCAGGTGGCACTGGCCGCGCCGAGTGCCGCCCTGCCGGAGCGGATGCGGTTCCCCGGGCTCGCGCCCGAGCGTCGTTACCGGGTGGCACCCCTCACCCTCGGTGCCGCCCCGCGGGCGATCCAGGACGCGCCGCCGGCCTGGTTGGCCGGAGTGGCCGGTGCCGCCGGCGAGGTCGTGTTCCCCGGGGTGGTCCTGAGCGGAGCGGTGCTGGCAGGGGTCGGCCTCCCCGCGCCGCTGCTGGCTCCCGAGCAGGCCGCGCTCTACACCGTCGACGCGGTGAAGTAGCGCCGACGTCCTCGCTCGATGGCTGAGTCTGCGGGCCTGACGAACAGCGAGGCCCCGGCTGCTCATCGCAGCCGGGGCCTCGTGCGGGCCACGCGGGTTGGACTGCTGTCTAGTCCCTGTCCTTCGTGCCGTCGTGCCGATCGTGGCCGTGCGAGTCCGCGGCCGCTGAGGTGTGCAGCTCCCACGTCACGTTGTCGCCGTGCTGTTGGGTCCAGAATGTGCGCCAGTCGCCGGTCATCAGCTGAGGGAGCTGGGTTCCGAGGATTCCGGCGATTGTCGGATCGCCGTTGGAGACGTGGATGCCCGTGATCTCGTTGTCGCCGTCGTTGTAGCCGGGACTGGTGTTGTGGTCATACGTCGCCGATGCGTCGCGACCCTCGGCCAGCCAGCGCACGGCCTCCGGACCCTTCTTGTTCTTCGCGGAGAGGTCAAGCGTGTAGCCGGAGTCGAGGGCGTCGCGCTGGGCGTGCAGCGCGTCGCCGCCGTCTTCGACGACCAGCAGTTTGTCCTTGGTCGCGAACTGGATGTTGTCCAGACCCGTGTGCTCAACGTCACCGAGGAACACGGGTGACAGCGTGCCCGTCTGCGCCGTCGGTGAGGCCTGGCTCAGACGGAACACCCCGCCGAATGCGCCCGGGAGGGTGCTGTCCGTGCTGGTATCGCCGGTCTCGGTGAAGTAGAAATCTCCGAAGTTGGTGCCCGGGCGAAAGACGCCGTTCTCGGGCCGTTTGAACGGCGTTGCCTCGGCGGATGCCGCCGCGGCAGTCGCGCCGTTGTCGGCGCCGGGGGTCACCGTGACCCACGTCGTGCTGAAGGACGTGCCGTAGGTGTGCAGGTCGGTGATGAACTGGTCGGACGGGTTGTCGCCGAGCTGCTTCGCCGTGACCGCGGAGCCATCGGCACGCTTCACCTGAAGGGCCTGCAGTGTGCCGGTGGAGAGGTCGCCCGCCTTCGTGGGCGTGAACCGGTAGACGTAGCTGTTGGGGACCTTGCCGCCGGATGCCTTGGCGCCGCCGATATCCTCAACCAACCAGACGTTGCCGGCCGAGTCGTTCTGGATACCCTCGTAGCCACCCGAGCCGAGCGCGGGGAGGGGCACGATGGCGCCGTCGACCGGGTCGCCCTTGTCATCGAGCGTGACGCCGAAGACGCCCCCCTTCGGGGCCCCGGCCTCGGCAGCGAGAAGCAGCTGATGCGTGAATGGATCCCAGGTGATGCCGTCGAAGTTCGGTACCGCGGCGCCATCCGAGCGGGTGTCCGCAATCAGGGTGATGCGCTTGGTGAGGTCCGGTTCGTCAAGGTTGACGCGGGTGACGTACCCCTGCGGTCCGCCTTCGTGGCCCTGAAACAGGTAGTGCGTGCCGCCGAAGGTGAGATAGACGTTTTTGTCGGGCTCGGTCTTGAAGGCCTCGTGTGGGTCCTGGGTGAGCGGGCCACCGTTGGACGTGTTGAAGCCGTAGTGCGAGATGCCGGCGTTCGGGTTGGCCAGCGGCAGCTGGCCCCAGGCCACGGGGCTTTGCTCGAGGCCGGCGGCGAGAACATTGTTCTGGATGCCGAAGGCGGAGTTTGATGCCACGCCGACCTTGTTCGCCTCTGGGCTCGCGGTTGCGGGAAGCGTGGCGGCGAGAACGGCCAGGCCGAGGCCCAAACCGACCGCCGTGGTCAGGCCGATTTTCGTGTGCTTCATCGTGTCCTCCGTATCGGGGCCGGTGAACGGCCCGAGGACCAGACAAGCCGCCTGACGTGTCCGTCAGGTTACGCGGACCTTAACGCAACTTGCTCGGGGGTAGAACGGCCACTCGGTCATGCGGGCTGATTCAGTGGCTTTCCGGTCAATGTGCGGAGAACCGCGTCCGGGGTCAGCCAGCCCTGCAACATTCCGGCCGAATCAATGACGGGGATGCCACCGCTCTCATTCGCGGCCAGCACGGAATCGAGCACGGTATCGAGCGTGGTGTCAGGGTGGGCGTTCTGCGGCACGTCGATGAGGGTGCTGAGGGTGAGGCTCGATGCGTCGTCGTCGTTGCTGAGGGCGTCGGAGATAGCAGCCACGGTGACGATGCCGATGAATTCGCCCGCGGCGTGCGCCACCGGCAGAGCGCGTTGTCCCGAGGAGAGCAGCATCCGTGCCCCCTCGGCGGCGGTGAGCCGGGAACTGACCGCGGCGGGAGCCTCCGTCATCACCTCACGCACCAGAGTGGAATGCAGCAGAATACCGCCCGGCCCGCCGTCCACGTTTACCCCGCGACGGCGCAGCTTGAGGGTGTAGATCGTGTCCGTGCTGAGTACCCGCGAGACGCTCGTGGCGATCACGACGGCCAGCAGCAGTGGCAGGATGATCGAGTATTCCCCGGTCAGCTCGAACAAAATGATGGCAGCGGTGATCGGTGCCCTCGTGGCACCGGCGAAAACCGCGCCCATGCCGACCAGCGCAAAGGTCCCGGTTTGCCCGGCGAAAACGGGGAACATCGCACCGGCGAGCTGGCCGAATGCCGCCCCCAGCATCGCCCCGATGAACAGCGAGGGTGCAAACACGCCGCCGGACCCGCCGATCCCGATGGTGAGGCTCGTGGCAACGACCTTGCCCACGAGCAGCAGTACGAGAAAGCCGAGTGCATAGCCGCCCTGCACACCCTTTTCGAGCACGGGGTAGCCCACACCGTACATCTGAGGCAGGGCGAACAGCAGCAGGCCGAGGAGGAGTCCGCCGACGCCGGGGCGCAACCATTCCGGTCCGCGCCAGGCCCAGTTGCAGAGGTCCTCCACGGCGTAGAGCACCTTGGTGAATCCCACGCCGGTCAGCCCGGCCAGGAGGCCGAGCACGGCGAAGAGCAGGAATTGCGACGGGTCGGCGATGGTGAACGTGGGCAGGGTGAGAAATGGTTCATCGCCCAGCAGCGACCGACCGACGATCGACGCGGTCACCGACGAGAGCACGACGACGCCGAAGGAGCGAGCCGTGAAGTCCCGCAGCAGCAGTTCGAGCGCGAAGAATACGCCGGCGATCGGTGCGTTGAACGTTGCCGCGATGGCGCCGGCGGCTCCGCAGGCAACGAGTGTGCGCAAGTGGGATTCCGGCATTCGAACAGCGCGTCCGAGGGTCGAGCCCAGCGCCGAACCAATCTGCACGATCGGACCTTCACGGCCGACAGAGCCACCGGATCCGATCGTGATGGCGGAGGCGAGCGACTTGACGATTGCCACCTTGCCCGGGATTCGACCCCCACGCTTCGAGATGGCATACATGACTTCCGGTACACCGTGGCCACGGGCCTCCGGCGCAAATTTGTGCACCAGGGGGCCGTAGATCAACCCGCCGACCATGGGTGCGAAGATGACGAAGGCGCCGCCCAGCCACGGCAGCCAGGGATGCGCGGGATGTCCTTCGGTGGCGGAGTAATCGATCGTTCCGGTGAAGATCAGGGTTGCCATGGTCACGAGCCAGCGAAATGCGACGGCGGCAAGACCAACGCCTGCGCCGACCACGACCGCCATGACGAGCAATCGTCCCGATCCATGGGTGACTCGATCGAACGACGCATTGACTGGCTCGAGCCAGGACGATAACCGTCCCCGCAGGCGCAGAGTGGACTGTGCCATCAGGGCTCCAAAATGTGTAGAATCACAACTGTTGCGTTTGTGCAATAATCACGTTAGCACTGCTCGGGAAGGGGCACTGACGAATGGATAGAGCGCCCACGGCCGAAGCGCGTGCCGCCGACGCCACCTTGGCCGCCTCGCGCGCCCTGCTCGGTGTTGTGGCGCGCTCTGTTGTGGCGGCCCTGGACGTGGTCACGTTGCCTCAGTTTCGGGTGTTGGTCGTGCTCAGCACGGCGGGGCCCACGCGGATGGGCGTCGTGGCCGAACGGATGGGGGTCATCCCGTCGACGTTCAGCCGGTTCATCGATCGCATGGTTGCCGGGGGCTGGGTGGCGCGTACCTCGAGCCCGGACAGCCGGCGTGAGGTGCTTCTTGACCTCACACCGAGCGGCCGACAACTCGTCGACGAGGTGACCGAGCGGCGCAGGACGGGGATCGCCGAGATTCTCTCGGCCATGTCGGTCCCGCAGCAGCGGGCCGTGGAGCAGGCATTCGAGGCATTCGCTGCGGCGGCCGGGGAGACTCCGGCGACGGTGGATCTGCTCACCCTCGGGATCTGACGCTGAAGAGTCGGACCAGGGCCCAGCGGATGCGTCCGTCGAACGCCGGTCGTGTTACGGGCGCGTAAAGAAGGGACGCATTCATGGTGCCAGGGAAAATTGCCTGACTAGTGTGTATATATGAGCTATTCGACTGTTCCTGGTCCGAGCGTGCCGAGTACCACGTACCTGCAGAAGCTTGAGGCCGAGACGGCGCGAAAGATGCAGGCCTCCCGGTCGGTGCCGTCTCCCTTCGCCGGGGCGCCGGAGCCGCTCACCGTCATCGTCGAGGCGCAGGTGGACGCGCTCGCCGCGGACCTGTTCGACATCGTGCACACCCTGCACGCCGACCCTGAAACCGCCTTCGCCGAGCACCGCAGCGCGGCGTTCCTCGTGGAGGTGCTCGGTCGCCACGGCATCGACGCGCAGCTCGGTGTGCACGGGCTGGACACTGCCATTCGCGCCGAAATCGGCTCGACCAACGGTTCGACCAACGGCCCGACGATCGCGATTCTCAGCGAGTACGACGCCCTGCCCGACGTGGGGCACGGCTGCGGCCACAACGTCATCGCGGCAACCGGCATCGGCGCCTTCCTCGCGCTCGCCAACACGCTCGCTGACAACCCCGATGCCTTCCCTGGCCGAGTGGTGTTTCTCGGCACTCCGGCGGAGGAAGGCTCTTCCGGTAAGGAAGTGATGGCGCGGCACGGCGCCTTCGACGGCCTCGACGCGGCCATCATGGTGCACCCTTACGGCTATGACCTCGCCGACCAGGTGTGGCTCGGTCGGCGCGTGCTCACGGTGACGTTCACGGGCGTCGCGGCGCACGCGTCCGCCCAGCCCTTCATGGGACGCAACGCCCTCGACGCCGCCACACTCGCCTATCAGGCCGTGGGTCTGCTGCGCCAGCAGCTGCCGCCGGTGGACCGCGTGCATGCCGTGATCAGCGAGGGCGGTACCCGGCCGAGCATCATTCCCGAGAAGGCCGTGATCAAGCTCTACGCCCGTTCGAAGTTCGCTGAAACGCTCAAGGATCTCAGCGCCCGGCTCACGGGAATCGCCGAGGGCGCGGCGATGATGACCGGCACCGGTGTCGAGATCGATTGGGACGAACACGCGCCCTCGCTCCCCGTGCGCACGAACGACGCCCTCACTGGGCGCTGGGTCGCGGCCCAGCACCGCCGCGGTCGCAGCCCGCTGCCGCTCGGTGTGGTCTCCGAGACCATCGCCGCGTCGACGGACTTCGGAAATGTGAGTCATCGCATTCCCGGGATCCATCCCCTCATCAAGATCGCGGCCCCCGACGTGGCGCTGCACACCCGGGAATTCGCCGCGGCTGCCGCAACGGATGCCGCCGAGTCGGGTGCCCTCGACGGCGCGTGCGGGCTCGCACTCACCGCGCTTGATTTTCTCTGCGACGCGGAACTGAGGCGCAGTGTGGCGGCGGAGTTCGCCGCGCAGGGCGGCCCGGTCGACGTGCCGCGCTACTTCGACTGACCCAGGGGCCGCTCACCGACCCGCCCTACCGCACGTTTGACTGACACAAAGTAGGTCTCATGTCTTCTGCACCAACCCTGACTCGCCGCACCGTCGTCATCGACCGCGTGCTCGGTGGCATCGAGCGCGTGGGCAACAAGCTGCCCGATCCGTTCATGCTGTTCCTCATCCTCTTCGGGCTCACAGCCGTGGTCTCCACCGCGATGGCCTGGGCCGGCGTCACCGTGCAGCTGCCCGGCAGCGACGAGATCACCGAGATCAAGGGCTTCTTCACGGCCGAGGGACTGACCTGGTTCACCCAGAACATCGGAGCCAACTACCTCGGCTTCCCGCCCCTCGCCACGGTGCTGCCCATCCTGCTGGCCGTGGGGGTGGCGGAGAAGTCCGGGCTGCTGGCCGCTCTGATTCGTAAGGCCTTCGGATCCGCGCCGCGCTGGTCGCTGCCCTACGCCGTGGCATTCGTGGGCGTGCTCGGCTCCATCATGTCCGATGCGGCGTTCGTCGTGATCCCGCCACTGGCCGCCCTCGTCTTCAAGGCGGCCGGCCGGCATCCGGTGGCCGGGCTCCTCGGCGGGTTCGCGGCCGTGGGCGCGGGCTACTCAACGTCGATGCTCGTCACGAGCCTCGATGCGCTCTTCGCGGGCATCACGACCTCGGTGACGGTGAATCTGCCCAACGCCGGGTCGGCCGTGACGCCGGTGTCGAACTACTTCTTCAACGTGGTGTCCTCCGTGGTTCTCATCGCGATCGCCGGGTTCATCATCGACAAGATCCTCGAACCCCGGCTCGGACGGCAGGGGATCGGGCGTGATGAGGTCGTCGACGATGACGCCGCCGCGCTGGCTCCGACCGCGCTGGATGCGCAACTGACGACGACCGAGAACCGCGGCCTCTTCTGGTCTTTCCTTGCCGGGCTGGGGGTCGCGGCCGTCATCCTGATCGGCGTTGTCGTTCCGGAATCTCCGTGGCGCAACGAAGACGGCGGTTTCCTGCCCCGGTCGCCGCTCCTGAGCTCGATCGTCTTCATCGTCTTCGCCCTGTTTGTGATTCCCGGACTCGTCTACGGCAAGATCACGGGCACGATCACCACGGGCAGCGACGTTCCCCGGGTGATGGGACAGGCGGTGAAAGACATGAGCGGGTTCCTGGTGCTGGCGTTCATCCTCGGCCAGTTCATTGCGCTGTTCAACTTCTCCGGGATCGGCAGCTGGATCGCTGTCGCGGGAGCCGGTGGCCTCGAAACAATCGGCCTCACCGGCTTTCCGGCCATCCTCGCCTTCGTGCTGCTCGCCTCCCTGCTTAATCTCTTCATTGTGTCCGGCTCGGCGATGTGGACGCTGATGGCCGCGGTGTTCGTGCCGCTCTTCGTGCTGCTCGGCTACGAACCCGCCTTCATTCAGGGGGCCTTCCGGGTGGGCGACTCGGCCACGCAGGTGCTCACGCCCTTGAACCCTTACATGATCGTGCTGCTCACCATGCTGCGCAAATACGAACCGCAGGCCGGCCTCGGCACCGTGATCGCGCGCATGCTGCCCTTTGCGGTGACCTTCTGGGTCGGCTGGGTTGCGGTACTGAGCGTCTTCTACTTCCTCGACCTGCCGATGGGGCCGGGCAACGGAATCATGATCCCGCAGTAGGAATACTGCGCACCGCCACCTCCTTGGAACCAGTGCAACCCCGAAAGGACCGCTCCATGAGCTCCAGCCCGCCGAAAATCTACGCCCTGCACGAGAACCCGGAATGGTTTCCACCGTTCACACGCGCCTTCGAAGCGGAGGGCATGCAGGTTGAGGAATGGCTCCTCACCGACGGGGTGCTCGACCTGGATGCGGTACCGCCGGAGGGAATTTTCTGGTCGCGCATCAGCGCATCCGCTCACACCCGCGACCACGGAATGTCGAAGGACTACGCGCGTGCGGTGCTGGCCTGGCTCGAGGCCCACGGCCGGCGCACCGTGAACGGGCGCCGTGTGCTGGAACTGGAGATGAGCAAGGTCGAGCAGCTGATGGCGCTCAAGGCCGCCGGCATCGACACCCCGCGCACGGTGGCCGCGGTGGGCCGTGAGCAGATCCTCGCCGCGGCGCAGGACTTCCCTACCCCGTTCATGACCAAGCACAATCAGGGTGGCAAAGGCCTCGGCGTGCGCAAGTTCACGAGCCACGAGGAGCTCGCCGAGTACGTCGATTCGGCTGAGTTCGAGGAGCCTCAGGACGGCATCACGCTCATCCAGGAGTACATCCAGGCGCGGGAACCATTCATCACCCGGGTCGAGATCGTGGGCGGTGAGTTCATGTACGCCGTGAAGGCCGACACCGCGCGCGGCGGATTCCAACTCTGCCCGGCGGATGCCTGCGCCATCGACCCGATCACCCGCGAGCCGATCATGCCTCCCGGCGCCACCATCGCGCCCGTGGCCGGACAGCAGCTGTTCAGCCTGCGCGAGGATTTCGATCACTCGATCGTCGAGAAGTATCTTGAGTTCGCGCGCCGCAACGGGCTCGAAGTCTGCGGCATCGAATTCATCGAGGCCGAGGACGGCCGGGTGCTCACCTACGACGTGAACACGAACACGAACTACAACGCGGTCGTCGAGGCCGAGGCTCCGCGTTCGGCTCCGCTCGCCCTTGCCCGATACCTCAAGGGCCTCACCGCCTAAGTAGGGACCCGCCGAGCCGGGTTTGAGGGTTGGCGTGCGTGGTCTCGATCGCTCCTTCGTCGCGCCTCGACCAGCGGATGGGGAAAGAGTTCGCTGGTCGAGACCCGGCGAGTCGGGCCGGAGACCGGGCCACGAGTTCGCTGGTCGAGGCCCGGCGAGTCGGGCCGGAGACCGGGCCACGAGTTCGCTGGTCGAGACCCGGCGAGTCGGGCCGGAGACCGGGC
>NZ_JPRS01000030.1 GCF_000738085.1 Cryobacterium sp. MLB-32 | reverse complement strand
GGTCCATCCCCACCAACGGTTGCGGCACCGCTTCCAGGAGACTCTCATACTCACGTGTCTTCGAAGCCATCTGATCCTCGATTCGCATCGGGCAGGGTCACATCCGCGCTGAGTGGTGGAGGTGCCCATCACCGTGCGGGTCAGTTGATTCAAGTATAGTTTTCTCTGGTTTCCAGGACGAGACCCCGCGTCGACCAATGTGACGGGTAGTCGACCGGTTCCGCTCATGCCTCACGACGAGCGCGACAGTCCGCGACCGCCACATCGGATAACCTGAAACCGTGAAAATCTTGGTCCTCGGTTCCGGTGCCCGCGAGCACGCCATCATCACCGCTTTGCTCCGCGAGGAGCCCCGGCACACGATCACGGCCGCGCCCGGCAACGCCGGCATCGCCGCCGACGTGCCCGTCGTGGTGCTCGACGCGACGGATGCCGAGGCGGTCACCAACTACGCCATCCGCGAGAACGTGGAACTTGTGGTAATCGGACCGGAGGCCCCGCTCGTGGCCGGCGTCGCCGATGCCCTGCGCACACGCGGCATCGCCGTGTTCGGACCGGACAAGGCCGCCGCCGCCCTGGAAGGCAGCAAAACCTTCGCCAAGCGCATCATGGACGACGCCGGAGTCCCCACCGGTCGTGCGGTGCGCGCGGGCACACTCGCCGAGGTGGAGGTTGCCCTCGCCGAATTCGGTGCCCCCTACGTGGTGAAGGCCGACGGGCTCGCCGCCGGTAAGGGCGTGCTCGTGACCTCCGATCTCTCGGCCGCCCGCGAGCATGCCACGTACTGGCTCGAGCACGGCAGCATTCTGGTGGAGGAGTTCCTCGACGGCCAGGAGATCTCGCTCTTCCTGCTCAGCGACGGCCACACCGTGCTGCCCCTCTCCCCCGCCCAGGACTACAAGCGCCTGGGCAACAACGACGCCGGACCGAATACCGGCGGCATGGGCGCGTACTCGCCGCTGCCCTGGCTCGACGCCGATTTCGGCAGCGAGAAGGAGTTCGTGCAGCAGATCATCGACACCGTCGCGCTGCCCACCGTGCGCCAGCTCGCCGCCGAAAACACCCCGTTCGTCGGGCTGCTCTACTGCGGCCTGATCGTCACGTCAGCGGGTATTCGGGTGATCGAATTCAACGCGCGCTTCGGTGACCCGGAGACGCAGGTCGTGCTTCCGCGCCTCGTGACGCCGCTGTCCGAGCTTCTGTTCGACGCCTCGACCGGCGCCCTCAACGGCCGCGAGTGGCCCGAATTCTCGACCGATGTTGCCGTGACCGTGGTGCTCGCGAGCGAGAAGTACCCGGAAACACCGCTCACCGGCCGCGAGATCACCGGGCTCGACGCCGCTCTGCAGGTGCCCGGCGTCACGGTCGCCCACGCCGCCACCGCCAGGCGGGGAGATGCCCTGGTGTCGACCGGCGGTCGCGTGTTGAGCGTCGTCGCCGTCGGCGCCTCGTTCCGCGAAGCTCGTGCCCGCGCCTACGAGGCACTCGGCCACGTGCAGCTCGAGGGTGCGCAGTTCCGCACGGACATCGCGGCCCGGGTCGGGTAACACCCCGCTGCGTCTCGACCCAGTCGATGGCGAAAGAGACGCGCAGCACCCGAACCGCCGGTCGAGGCGCGAGGCACGAGCGCTTGGATCGAGCTTGTCGAGATCGAGACCTGGTGAGACGCTGCTCAGACCCGAGTTCAGTCCAAGGATCGGCTCGCGGGGTCTCGATCGCTCCTTCGTCGCGCCTCGACCAACGGGCGGGGTCAATCCTTCGTCGCGCCTCGACCAGCGGACGGGGTCAGCGGCCGAGCGAGTGGTAACGGGCCACGCGGCGCGGCAGCAGTTCGTCGACCGGCACCGCGGCGAGCGCCGACAGCTCGTACTCGATCGCCCCGGCCATCCGCTGACAGAAGGCCCGGCCCTCCTCGGCGGCGTCGGGACGCTCGTCCACGATGTGGTCGACGATCCCGTTGGCGAAGAGCGACGCCACATTGACCCCCTGCGCCTCCGACATCGCCGGCGCGAACTCGGTGCTGCGGTGCACGATGGCGCTCGCCCCCTCCGGCGGCAACGGCGACAGCAGGAATGTTGCGCGGCGATCGTGCGGTCGGCCGGCAGCAGCGCGAGCGCTCCACCGCCGGCGCCCTGGCCGAGCAACACCGACACGGTAGCCGACCGCAGGCCGATCAGCTCGTGCAACGACCGGGCGATCTCCCCGGCCATGCCGCCCTCTTCCGCCTCCTTCGACAGGGCAGCACCGGCGGTGTCGATCACCGTGAGCAACGGGATGCCGAGCTCTTCCGCCAGGCGCATTCCACGGCGGGCTTCCCGGAGCGACCCCGGCCCCATCTTCGTGTCCTGTGAGGGTCGCGGCCGAATGTGCCCGAGCACGATGCAGCTCTGCTGCCCGAACCGCGCCATGGCGAGCATGAGCCCCGGGTCTTTCTCGCCCTCGCCCGTGCCGTTGAGCGGCAGCACGTCGTGCGCGCCGTAGGCGAGCAGCTGGCGCAGGTCCGGTCGGCGGGGGTTGCGGGAAATCTGAATGGATGCCCACGCGCCTCCCGTTGCCGGCCGCACGTGCATGGTCTCCGGCGCCGCCACCGGTGCGGACGACCTGTCGGTGAGAATCGTCAGCGCCCGGTGCACGATCTCCGGCAGCTGCTCCGGCGGAACCACGGCGTCGATCAGTCCCTGGTTGAACAGGTTCTCTGAGACCTGTACGTTCTCCGGAAATTTCTTGCCGTACAGCGCCTCGTAGACCCGCGGGCCGAGAAACCCGAGCAGCGCGCCCGGCTCGGCCACGGTCACGTGCCCCAGCGAGCCCCACGAGGCCATCACTCCGCCCGTTGTCGGGTGCCGGAGGTACACCAGGTACGGATGCCCCGCCTCGCGGTGCGCGCGCACCGCGGCCGTGATCTTCACCATCGACAGAAAGGCGAGCGTGCCCTCCTGCATGCGGGTGCCGCCCGATGCCGGTCCGGCCAAAACCGGCAACCCCTCGCGGGTGGCGCGCTCGATCGCGTCCACGATGCGGTCGGCGGCGGAGAGACCGATCGATCCGGCGAGGAAGTTGAACTCGCTCACCACGATCGCCACTCGACGGTGACGGATCAGCCCCTCACCGGTGAGCACGGCCTCGTCGGTGCCGCTCTTCGCGCGCGCCTTCACGAGGTCGGCCCGGTAGGCCTCGTTCGGGTTCGGGTCGACCACGGGCCGGTCCCAACTCGTGAACGAGCCCGAGTCGACCACCACGTCGATGAGTTCGGCGGCGGTGAGGTGTCGCACCTTTTCTTCGGTCGTCATCGTGGGATACCTTCCAGTGAGCGGTTGAGCCAGGTTCGAATGTCGCTGCCGTGTTGGTCGAGCCGGGGCGGCGCGGAGTGCGTCGTGTTCGTTGTCTCGACCCTATCCGCGGGGCCGAAGAACCGGAGCGGCGGTCCGGGGAGACTGATCCGGCCGAGCACCTCATGCTCCACGTCGATCAGCAACCCCTGCGAGAGCACCTGATCCCATTTATAGACCTCATCGAGAGAACGCACCTTCCCGGCCGGGATCCCGGCGTCTCCCAGCTTCTGCAGCAGGGTTGCGGCGTCGAAGTCGGCGAAGACATCCGCTATCGACGCTTTCAGGCTCGCCCGGTTGCGCACGCGCTGGGCATTGGTGGCCCACTCGGTGCGGGTCGCCTCGAGGCCGAACTCGGCGGCAAAGGTGGCCCAGAGCTTCTCGCTGCCGATGCTGATCTGCACGCTGCCGCCGCGGCAGGGGAACAGACCGTAGGGAGCGATCGAGGGATGGTGGTTGCCCTGCGCCTCCGGCACCTCGCCGGCCACGGTGGTGCGGGTGCCCTGGAACGCGTGCACGCCCACCAACGCCGCGAGCAGGGAGGTGCGCACGACCTGTCCCCGGCCGGTGCGCTCGCGCTCGAGAAGGGCCGCGAGCAGGCCGAACGCTCCGTACATGCCCGAGAGCAGGTCCGCGATCGGCACGCCCACCCGCTGCGGGTCGTCGGGGCCGGCGCCGGTGAGCGACATCAGGCCGGCCTCGCCCTGCACAATCTGGTCGTAGCCGCTGCGGCTCGATTCCGGGCCGTCGTGGCCGAACCCGGTGATGGAGAGGATCACCAGGGCCGGATTGAGCGCGTGCATCGTCTCGGGCGAGAACCCGAGGCGATCGAGCACTCCGGGACGGAAGTTCTCCACCACCACGTCGGCCCGCAACAGCAGCTCGCTCAGCACCTCTCGCCCGTCGTCGCTCTTCAAATCCAGCGCGATCGACTCCTTGTTGCGGTTGCAGGAGAGAAAGTACGTGGACTGCGGATCGTCCGCGGGGCCCACGAAGGGCGGTCCCCAGCCACGCGTGTCGTCTCCCGTGCCGGGATTTTCGACCTTGATCACGCGCGCGCCCAGGTCGGCGAGCATCATGCTCGCGTGCGGACCGGCGAGTGCGCGGCTGAGATCCACGACGAGGTAACCCGCGAGCGGACCCGGCGTGCGTGCCTGCGTGTCGGTGGTGGTGCTCATGTTCGGTCCTCTCTCAATGACTGGCGTATGGTCGCGGGTTACAGCCAGCCGGGCAGCACGAGTACCGCCCAGGCGATGGCGGGCCCGGCCACGACGACGATTCCGCTGTAGGCCAGGATCTGCTTGTAGAAGCGGTCCTTGTCCACGTCGTCGGGGGCATTGGCGAGCACGAGCGCGCCGTTGGTGGAGAAGGGCGACACATCGACGATTGTCGATGCCACGGCGAGCGCGCAGATCACGCCGATGGCGCCGATCTCCCCGGTGGCCAGGAACGGCACGGCCAGCGGAATCAACGCGGCCAGAATCGCGGTCGACGAAGCGAAGGCGGAGACGACGGCACCGATGTAGCAAATCAGCAGGGCGGCGAGCAGGGGCATGCCGAGCGTGGCAACCGCGGCGGACACGTATTCGATCGTTCCGGCCTCTTCGAGAACACCGACGAAGGTGAGCATGCCGCAGATGAGCAGCACCGTGGACCAGCTGATCTTGTTGACGGCGCCCTTCTGGGCGGTCGGCGAGACCAGCGCGAGGATGACAGCGATCGTGATGGCGACAAAGCCCACGTCCACCTTGAACCCGAGGGCGATCACGGCGAGGGCGATGAGGCCGGCGACGGTCACGAACTGCGGGATGCGCTCCCCGCGGGTTGTCGTGGCCTCCACGCCGTCTCCGGCGGGGTCTCGAGGGCCGTAGATGCCGGACCCGAAGCCCTTGTACTCCACGTCGCCGCCGGAGCGTGCCCCGACGCTGACCGCCATACGAGCTTCGGCGGCCTGCTCCACGAAGTGACCGACCCGGCTCGACATCAGCTGTCGGCCGCCGAGAACCATGAACAGCACGACGGCGATCAGCAGGTTGAAGATGAGGCTGGAGAGGAACACCGCGGTCGGGCTCGCGTCGAGTCCGGTGGTTGAGATGAGGCTGTTCACGATCACGCCGTAGACGGCGATCGGCGAGAAGCCGCCGCCCTGCGCGCCGTGGATCACCATCATGCCCATCAGGAGTGGGCTGATCTTGTACTTGCGGGCGAAGCCGAGGGCGATCGGTGCCACGATCGCCACGGCGGCCGGGGAGAGCGCGCCGACGGCGGTGATCAGGGCGGTGATCACGAACATCACCCAGGGAATGAGGGCCACCCGTCCGCCGACGAGCCGCACGGCGCCCCGCACCAGGAGGTCGATGGTGCCATTGCCCTGGGCGATGGCGAACAGGTATGTGACGCCCACGAGGGTGAGGAACAGCCCGCCCGGGAAGTTGGCGAGAATATCGCTGGTCTCCATGCCGAGGAAGACGGCACCGAGCAGAAATGCACCCACGAAGGCCAGCGCGCCCATGTTGACGGGCAGGAGCGTGGCGACGAGAAACATCACCGCCAGGATGATGATCGAGATAACGGGAGCGGACATCGTTGTTCCTCCATTGGTTCACACGGATGCGAGCAATTGGCTCACTGGCCTAGCCTCCTAGACAGTAGGTGAGTTTGTCAAGAGCCGTGTACTCTGGGTTCCACAAGCGAGGGAGAGGCACCATGGGCAGGGACACCACACCAGAGCCGTTGACCAGAGTCTCGAAACCGCGACTCTACGAACAGCTTGTGGCCCAGCTGCTCGCCTACATCGAGTCGGCCCGCCTCGGCCCGGGCGACCTCCTGCCCGCCGAACGCGACCTCGCCGAACGTCTCGGTGTCTCCCGCGCCACGCTCGCCCAGGCCCTCGTGGCGCTGGAGGTGCTCGGGGTCATCGATGTGCAGCACGGCACCGGCGCCGTGCTCGTGTACCGGCCGAGCATCGCCACGGTCATCAAAGGACTGCAGGAACATCGCAACCGGCTTCCCGAGATCGTCGAGGCCCGCAGCACCCTCGAGGTGAAGCTCGCCGAGCTGGCCGCCGAACGCCGAACGGATGACGATCTGGCCGCGATCGACGACGCCCTGCGCGTGATGCAGGAGGAAATCGTCGGCGGCGACCGCGGGGCCCACGGCGACGAACTCTTCCATCAGGCGGTCACCGCCGCCGCCCACTCCCCCGTGCTCGGCCAGCTCATGACCTTCATCGCCGAGATGATCCTCGAAACGCGGCTCGAATCCCTGGCCCAGCCGGGGCGGCCCGAGCAGTCCCTCGCGTCGCATCGCATCATCACCGAGGCGATCCGGGCCCAGGATGCGACCGCGGCGACCGCGGCGATGCTCGCGCACATCGAGCTCGTCTCCGACGTGGCGCTGCTCAAGTAGGACAGAATAGGCGGGTGACCGAATCCGCGCAGCCCACAGCATCCGTCGCTCTCGACCTGCCGGGATGGCGCCACGCCTACTCGGGCAAGGTGCGCGACCTCTACATTCCTGACGCCCCGGATGCCCCCACCGACCTGTCCGGCGCCGCACGTGTGCTCGTGGTGGCGAGCGACCGGGTGAGCGCGTTCGACCAGGTACTCGAGCCGGGGATTCCGGGCAAGGGTGAGCTGCTCACCACCCTGAGCCTGTGGTGGTTCGACCGACTCACCCAGGTGCCCAACCACCTCGTGTCCGACCATGAGCTGGTGGGCGATACCGTGCGCGAGCTGATTCCCGGCGCGGTCGCCGGCCGGGCGATGCTCTGCAGAACCCTCGACATGTTCCCGGTGGAGTGCGTCGTGCGCGGCTACCTCACCGGCTCGGGCTGGAAGGAATACCAGGTCAGCCAGTCGGTGTGCGGCATCCCCCTGCCCGCCGGGCTCACAAACGGTGACCGCCTTCCCGAACCCATTTACACGCCGGCGTGGAAGGCACCGATGGGCGAGCACGACGAAAACATCTCGTTCGAGCGCACCGTCGAGCTCGTGGGCGCCACCGTGGCCGACGAGCTCCGCACCCTCTCGCTCGCCCTCTTCGCCACCGCGTCGACCATCGCGGAGAACGCCGGCGTGATTCTCGCCGACACCAAGTTCGAATTCGGCGCCGACCGCGCAACCGGAGTGACGACCCTCGCCGACGAGGTGCTCACGAGCGACTCAAGCCGCTACTGGGATGCCGCGGCCTGGCAGTCGGGCACCACCCCCGACGAGCGCATGGCGAGCTTCGACAAGCAGATCGTGCGGGACTGGCTCGCAGCGCACTGGGACGGCACGGGCACCCCGCCGCTGCTCCCCGGGGACATCGTGGAGCAGACCGCCGACCGCTACCGCGAGCTGCTGCAGCGCCTGACCGCGGCGTAACGTACCGCCGCGGCGTCGGCGGCCTTCTGTAGTGTTCACGGTATGAGAATCAAAATGTGCAGCGTGCACGTCACCGACCCGTCCTCGGCGTTCGTGTTCTACACGAAGATCCTCGGTTTCGAAGAACTCGTGAAGATGCCCGAGCATGAGCTCTACATCGTGCGCTCCCCGGAAGACCCGGCCGGGGTCGGGCTGCTGCTCGAACCCACCGACACCAAGGTGGGCAAGAACTACCAGGAAGGGCTCTACCGCCTCGGTATCCCGGCGATCGTCTTCGGCGTTCCCGATGTGCAGGCCGAGTACGAGCGCCTTCTGGCCCTTAAGGTGCGCTTCGTGGAAAAGCCGAACACGGACGCCTCCGGCACCTCGGCGGAGTTCGACGACACCTGCGGCAACCTCATTCAGCTGCATCAGGACTAGGCCATCCAGCTGGTCGTGATCGCGACGATGCGAGCCGCGTCTGAGGGGCGGCTCACGTGGTCTCGAGCTGTTCTGGCCCTTCGCCCCATCGAAGGATGGGGAAATGCGCCGCGGTTTCCCCATTCCGCTGGTCGAGGAACGCCGTCTACGGCGTGTCTCGAGACCCCGCGAGCCGAGTCTCGAGAGTCAGGTCGCGCGGTCTCGATCGCTCCTTCGTCGCGCCTCGACCAGCGAGATGGGGAGAGGCGCCGCATTTCCCTAGTAGACGCGCGCCAGCGCGCACTCCTCGACCAGCGGAATGGAGGAGGCGGAGCGGGAGGGGCGCGGGGCTAGGAAGCGGGGCCGTGGCCGGTGCGGCCGGCGCGCTTCGCACGACGAGTGAGACCGTGCAGCGTGGCATGGAACTCCTTCGCGTTGAGCGGGCGACCGGCGAGCTTGGGACGGGAGTACCCCGCCGGCCGCAGGCCGTCGAGCACGATCGAGAGCTGGCGGCGCCATTGGCCGGCGAATCCCTCGCCGAGGCTGCCGAGCGAACCGACCATGGTCACGAGAACGGCGATATCGACGGCGTCCACGTCGGGGCGCAGGTCGCCGTCTTTCTTCGCCTGGGCGACCAGGGCGGCGATGAAGGTGTCGAACTGGGCCGCCGGGCGATTGGCGGGATCAATCTGCGCCATCCGCTTGAGAATGGCCGGCAGGGACGGGTCGGCCACGAGCCACTCGGCCACACGTTCGGTGTAGATGACGACGCCGGCCCAGGCGGTGGCCGCGGCCTCCATCTCGCCGCGCACCGAGGCGAGCTCGGCGAGAGCAAGTTCGTACAGGGCACGAACGAGGTCGTCACGGGTGGGGAAGTTTCGGTACAGGGTGGCCACGCCCACGTCAGCGCGGCGCGCGATCTCCTCGAGGGAGGCATCCACACCGTCGGTCGCGAACAGGGCACGAGCCTCGGTCACGAGACGCTCACGGTTCTGACGCGCGTCACGGCGCCGCGGTTGAGAACCGTCCTGAGGCGCGCGGGGGGTCGAAGTCATGCATTTGAGTCTAGGACCATCACCTGCGTGTTCTCGGAGGGAATCCTCCGTGATTCCCACGTGAGGTGGCTCCGCCTTGCATCGTGGCCCCCGAGCACGCAGAATTCAGGGAAAGGAACCGGCATCGTCGCCGCTCGCGCAGCCGGCTCAGAAACGGAAACAAGGAATGCCCGTCGAGAACAACACCCGCGACTTCGACCCCGAGATCGTCACCGATTTTCGCGAGCGAATGAGCTACGGCTCCTACCTAGACCTGCCCACGCTGCTCACCGCGCAAAAGCCCGTGAGTTCACCCGAGCACCACGATGAGCTGCTCTTCATCATCCAGCACCAGACCACCGAGCTCTGGCTCAAGCTCGTGCTGCACGAACTGCGCGCGGCCACCGAGTCGCTGCGGGTCGACGATCTCGCGCCGGCGCTCAAGCGCATCGCCAGGGTCAAGCACATTCAGCGCACCCTCACCGAGCAGTGGTCCGTGCTCGCGACGCTCACCCCCACCGAATACGCCGAATTCCGCGGGTTCCTCGGCAACTCCTCGGGCTTCCAGTCGTACCAATACCGCGCAGTCGAATTCGCCCTCGGCAACAAGAACCGACGGATGCTCAGCGTTTTCGAGAGCGATCCCGCGGCCCACGCTCTGCTCACCGAGGTGCTCGAGGCGCCGAGCATCTACGACGAGTTCCTGCGCTACCTTGCCCGGGCCGGGTTCGACATTCCGGCCGCGGTGCTCGAGCGCGACGTCACGGAGGCGTGGGTGCTGCACCCCGAAATCGTGGCCGTGTTCCGTACCATCTACGAGAATGCGAGCGAGCACTGGAGCGCCTACGAGGCCTGTGAAGAACTCGTCGACCTCGAAGACAACTTTCAGCTGTGGCGTTTTCGGCACCTCAAGACAGTGCAGCGCATCATCGGCATGAAGCCCGGCACCGGCGGGTCGAGCGGAGCGGCATTTCTGCAGAAGGCGCTCGAGCTCACGTTCTTCCCGGAGCTGTTCGCGGTGCGCACGGAAATCGGCCAGTGACGGTACTGCCCGCGTTCCTCGGCGCGCGTGCGCGCGGCGAAGCCTCGCCACAGGCGCCAGCCCACAAATCGGCAACCTCGACAACACACACGCTTCACGCAACCATCGGCTCGATCGCATGACGGTACTGCCCGCGTTCCTCGACGCGCGAGCGCGCAGCGAAGCCTCGCCACAGGCGCCAGCCCACAACTCGACAACACACACCCCTCACGCAACCATCGGCTCGATCGCATGACGGTACTGCCCGCGTTCCTCGACGCCCATGTCCACCTCACGCTGATCGACCCGGCCACCCTCCTCTCCGGAGGAATCGGGCGCGTGCTCGACCTCGGCGGCCTGCCCGCGGCATCCGCGATCGACCTGCCCGAAGCGGCATACGCTCACCAGTTCCTCACCGCGCCGGGCGGGTACCCCACGCAGCAGTCCTGGACCCCGCCGGGCAGCGTGTGCCCGGTGGCGACACGAGCGGATGCCGCGGCTGCGGTCGACCGGCAGGCCGACGCCGGCGCATCCGTTGTGAAGGTCACGCTCAACTCCGTCGCCGGCCCCGTGCTGGCCGACGACGTTCTCGTTGCCATCCTGACCCGGGCCCGGGAACGGCGGCTGCCGGTCGTGGTGCATGCCGAGGGTGCAGGTCAAGCTGAACGCGCGTTCACCGCCGGCGCCGACATGTTCGCCCACACGCCCTTCAGCGAGCGACTTGACGACGGTCTGATCGTCGCCATGGCGGGCAGGATGACGTGGATCAGCACCCTCGACATTCACGGCTGGGGCGCGCGGAACGACGATTTCGCGCGGGCCTGCGATAATCTCCGTCGATTCCACGCGGCCGGCGGACGCGTTCTCTACGGGACGGACCTCGGCAACGGCCCGCTGCCCGTCGGCCTGAACCGGCGCGAGATCGAGGGGCTACTCCACGCCGGCCTCTCGCCCGACGCCGTGATCACCTCCCTTATCGGGACCGCAGGGCTCGCATGGACGCAAGACCGCGTTACCGTTATCCCAGGAGCCCGCCCGACCGACCCGGCCGGTTTCGTCGATTGGCTGTGCACGGCGCGCGCCGTTGCCGCAACAGATGTGAAGGAAGACGCATGACTCCCCAGGACCCGACCGGCCTCGACGCGCACCTCACGTTCGCCCGGCGCATGGACCGCATCGACGGCCTCGCCCACTACCGGCCGCGCTTCATCGGGACGGACGCCCTTCCTGACGATGCCAACCCGCTCGCCTACCTCGACGGCAACTCCCTCGGCCGACCGACGAAGGCCAGCGCCGAGCGCATCGCCGATTTCATCACCCACGCCTGGGGCGAGCGCCTCATTCGCGGCTGGGACGAATCATGGATGGAACTGCCGCTGCGCATCGGCGACGACCTCGGCCGCTCGGTGATCGGCGCGGCACCCGGCCAGACGTTCGTGGGCGATTCCACCACCGTGCTGCTCTACAAGCTCGCGCGCGCCGCCGTGGATTCCCGCCCCGGACGCACCGAGATCGTGCTCGACTCCGACAACTTCCCCACGGACCGCTACATCCTCGAGGGCATCGCCGCCGAGCGCGGGCTGAGCCTGCGCTGGATCATGTCCTCGACCGAGAGCGGCGTCACGCCCGAGCAGGTGCGCGAGGCCGTGGGCCCGCGCACGGCCCTCGTGGTGCTGAGCACGTGGCCTACCGCTCCGGCTACATCGCAGACATGCGGTCGATCACACAGATCGCGCACGAGCACGACGCACTCGTGCTGTGGGACCTCTCGCACTCCACCGGTTCCGTTCCGGTGCAACTCGACCTCTGCGACGTCGACCTCGCCGTGGGCTGTTCGTACAAGTACCTCAACGGCGGCCCAGGATCCCCCGCCTTCGGGTACGTGCGCGCCGACCTGCAGGAGGTGCTCGCCCAGCCGATTCAGGGCTGGATGGGCACGCAAGACGTCTTTGCCATGGGTCCGGAGTATGTGCCGGCCACGGGCATCCGTCGTTTCATGAGCGGCACGCCCGCCATCGTGGCGATGCTCGCCATGCAGGACACGATCGGCATGATCGAGGAGGCCGGTATCGAGCAGGTACGGGCCAAGTCGGTGGCGCTGACCGAATTCACGATCACCCTCGTCGACGAGTGGCTCGCCCCGATGGGCGTCACCGTGGCCTCGCCGCGCGAAAGCTCGCACCGCGGCGGCCACGTCACCATCAACCATCCAGCGATGGGTCAGGTGACCACGACTCTGTGGGCGCACGACGTGATCCCCGATTTCCGTAGCCCGAACGGTCTGCGCATCGGCCTCTCACCCCTCAGCACCAGCTTCGTCGAAACCTACGACGGCCTCGCTGCCATTCGCGATGTGCTGCGCGGCGTGCTGCTCGGCCAGAGCGGGCTGACCGGGTAGGCGCGTCGGCCTGTAGAATCGACCCATCCACCCTCGAATCAAAGCGGAGTGCGCTGTGCCAACAATCGTTGTAGAAGTTATGCCCAAGGCCGAGCTGCTTGACCCCCAGGGCAAGGCTGTAGCCGGCGCCCTCGGTCGCCTCGGTCAGACCCAGTTTTCCGGCGTGCGCGTCGGCAAGCGTTTCGAGATCACCATCGACGGGCCCGCGGATGCCGCGGCCCTCGCCGCCGTCGCCGAGCTCGCCGACACGGTGCTCTCCAACTCCGTGATCGAGGATGTCGTCGGCATCCACGTCGTCGAACCGGCCAACTAGTGCGCATCGGCGTCGTCACCTTCCCCGGTTCGCTTGACGATCGCGACGCCCAGCGCGCGATCCGCCTCGCCGGCGCGGAGCCCGTTGCCCTGTGGCACGGCGACCACGACCTGCACGGCGTCGACGCGCTGGTACTCCCGGGCGGCTTCAGCTACGGCGACTACCTGCGCTGCGGCGCGATCGCGAGCCTCTCGCCGATCATGACCGAGGTCATCGACGCGGCCAACAAGGGCATGCCCGTGCTCGGAATCTGCAACGGCTTCCAGATGCTCGCCGAGGCACATCTGCTCGACGGCGGACTGATCCGCAACGAGGCTGGCCGGTTCATCTGCCGCGACCAGCAGCTGCGCGTCGAGAACACGTCGACCGACTGGACCGGCGGATTCACCACCGGCCAGGAGATCACCATCCCGCTCAAGAACGGCGAGGGCGCGTTCATTGCGTCCGCCGCCACGCTCGAGCGCCTTGAGGGCGAGGGCCAGGTGGCGTTCCGCTACCTCGGTGTGAACCCGAACGGCTCGCTCAACGACATCGCCGGCGTCACGAACGTGCGCGGCAACGTCGTGGGACTCATGCCGCACCCCGAGCACGCCGTCGAGGCCGGTTTCGGCCCCGACACCGCCGAGGCCATGCGCAGCGGCATCGACGGGCTCACCTTCTTCACCTCCGTGATCGAGCGGGCGCTCGTCCACTAGCTCGTCGGTCGAGCCTCGCTCGCCCCCACCCGCTGGTCGAGGCGCGCTCGCCTCACCCGCTGGTCGAGGCGCGACGAAGGAGCGATCGAGACCCCGCACGCCGAACCTCAGACTTCGGATGCGCTGTCAGGAATACCTCACCTGGTCTCGATCTCGACAGGCTTGATCCAGGCGCTCGTGCCTCGCGGCGCCTCGACCAGCGGGGGGGGCTCGACAAGGGAAAGGACTACTTCCGTGTTACGAACAATGTTTACCGCCAAGATTCACCGCGCCACCGTGACGCACGCGGACCTGAATTACGTGGGCTCGGTGACGATTGACCGTGACCTGCTCTCGGCTTCCGACATCCTGCCGGGTGAGAAGGTGGCCATCGTCGACGTCACGAACGGTGCCCGCCTCGAAACCTACGTGATCGAGGGTGAGGCCGGCAGCGGCGTGCTCGGCATCAACGGCGCCGCGGCGCACCTCATCCGGCCGGGCGACGTCGTGATCGTGATCGCCTACGGCCTGATGAGCACCGAGGAAGCCCGCGAGTACGTGCCCCGGGTCGTGCACGTCGATGCCGACAACCGCATCGTGGCCACCGGCATCCGTCCCGCCGAAGCGCTGACCGCCGGGCTCACGTCGCCGCCCTTCGCCATCGTCTGACCCACGGTCGAGCCACTGTCGAGCCTCCTGCTGGAGCCGCATCATGGTGATCCCGGCGGCGATGCTGAACGGGACGGGGCTTGCTGAACGGGACGGGGCTTGCCGAACGGATGCCGACAGGCCGGTGGGGCGGACGGCCGTAGCCGTCCACCCCACCAGGCTCGTGATTACTACTGCACGGCCGAGAGGGCGCTCACCATGCCCTCGCCGAAGAAACCGTTGTCGGCGGTGCTGCCGACGCACTGGATGGAGCCGACCGGGCACGGCACATCCGTGGCCTGCCCGGAGAGCAGACCGGCGAGGGCCTGACCCGACACCTGCGGGTGCGTGGACTTGATCAGCGCGGCCACACCTGCGGCATGCGGGGACGCCATCGACGTGCCCGAGTAGAGGGCGTAGCCGCCACCGGTGACCGTCGACAGGATCGACGAACCGGGTGCCGCGACATCAATCACGTCGAGCCCGTAGTTGGAGAAGCTCGACTTCTCGCTCGTCTTCGTGGCGGAGGAGACCGTCACGACCCCGTCAAGCTCGGCGGGGATGTCGGCACAGCCCGTTTCGATGGAGCGCAGCGCCGGGGTGGTGTCATTCGGGCTGGAGGCATCGGTCGTCTTGTTGGCGAGATCGATGTTCGAGTTGCCCGCAGCGGCCACGTTCACCACACCCTTGTTCTGCGAGTACTGCACGGCGCGGTCGACGGCCGTCTTGACGGCGGCCTGGTCGGCGTCGTTGTCACACCAGAACATCCACGGGTCGATGTAGTAGCTGTTGTTGGTCACGTCGGCACCGGTCGAGGTGGCGTACATGAAGCCGCAAATCGCTGCCTCGGGGTAGATGAATCCGTCATCGTTGACGACCTTCACCGACGAGAGCCGCACGTTCGGGGCGACGCCCACGATGCCCACGCCGTTGCGCGCGGCGGCGATGGTGCCGGCTACGTGCGTGCCGTGCGAGCTCGTGGTGGGCTGCCAGGCCTCCGGCGCCGTGTTCGGTACGCCGCTGATGCAGCCGGCGGAGACCGTCGCGTCGATGTTGGCGGCAAGGTCGGGGTGCGTGGCCTCGATGCCCGAGTCCAGAACGGCGACAAGCACGTTGCGGTCGCCGTCGGTGATCTGGTGCGCCGCGTCGGCGCCGATCAGCGACATGTCCCACTGCTCCGCCTCGCGGGGATCCGCGACAACGTCACCGGCCGATTCGACGCCCATGTCCTTGGTGACCGCGGCGCTCCGACGCTGGGGAGCATCGCTCACCGCGTCGCCCAGATAGGTCGCATCCGCAGCACCGACGGGAGCGGTGCGGGTGGCTCCGACGGACTCCACCGCCTTGTCGAGGCGGAGAGTGTCGGCGAAGACGGTGTTGTCGGACTGCGCGATGACCACGCCGATCTCGGAGTACGAGGCGATGACCTCGCCGCCCGCCTTCTCGACGGCCCGCTCGGCCTTCATCGTCTGGCCGTGGTTCGCCTTCGTCACGTTGATGGCGAAGTTCATCACGGCTCCGTGGATGATCTCCGTCTTCGGCGGCTGGGCCGTGGGCGCCGCCGTGGCCATTCCGGGCGCCAGGAACGCGGCGCTCAGCGCCGCCGTCAGGGCGATGCCCGCGGCCACGCCGCGCCGGCGGCCGGCGGTCTTCGTCATGCTGCTGGTAGGGGGACTGAACATCCTGCTCCTCATCCGTGACGGCTTCGAATAAGCCGTCATCCGGCCCCGCGCCCACGGCTGCAGATCGGCCGAAACGGCCGACACTGGCAGACAATACAGGCGACGCGGTGATCGATATGCGGGGGAAAGACCCATTGAACCTGCGGTCGCTAGCCCCCCCGCGATCATGGCCAACTCTTTAGCAACGCTAACTTTTCTCACTGCCTATGTATAGTCCGCACAAAGGTGGACACCCCGCACAGTGCGCAGGTCACCGACCGTTCCCGGAATTCACTAGGGTGGTGTCGACGAGGGAGCGCGTGGACACAGACGAGGCAGCGGCACTGTGGGCCGAGGCACACAGCCCTGTCGACGACGCCGACCTGGCAGCGCACATCGCTCGGCTGGAAGCAATCGTGTATTCCAAAAGTGGCAGCGCGGAAGCCGCCGTCGACTTCCTTGATCCGGTCACCGGCCAATCGATTCGAACCACCCCGTCCCAGCTTCGGCTGCGGGTACTGCGTTCGTGGGCCGGCGCCGGCGTGATCCGGCCCGAAAATGTCGAGCCCATCGCCCCCCTCCCGAAAACTGACGGTCCGCGCCCGGACGATCCGTCACCCCAGACCTCGGAATCATCGGCACGGAACGCGCGGCTCCGCCGTCGTTTCGTGCTTCCGCTCGTCGCCGTGGCTGCCTTCGCGTTAGGCGTTGTCACCACCCTTGTGGTGGGTTCGATCGCGGGTCCCGCATCCGCTGCCCTTGAGGCCTTCGAATCCCCCTCGCCCTACCCCGACACGGTCATTCCCTATCTGGGCCGCCAATTTCAGGAAGGGTCGATTCGAGACATTTCGGGCCTGTCGCCGGTGGAACAGGGCGTGGGAGTATACCTCGGCCGCACGGCGTCCAGCGGGCTGTATTGCCTGATCGCGCGGACGGATCCGGGACTCACGCTCTCTAGCTGTTCCACGGCCGACGAGGTCGCCCGGCGCGGACTGGTTCTCGAAGCGCCCGTGACGATCCCTTCGACGGTCACGCGGAATGCCGACGTCAGGGAGATCGAGAAGACCTTCACCTTCACCCCCCAAGGCCTCTTCGTGGCCGCGTTCACGGATGCCGAGGAGCGCGCAGTCGCACCGCCGGCAACCCAGGGGGTGCAACTGAGCCAGTGGGCGAGCCTGCCGAGTGACGTTGGGTTCGGCGGTGAGATCGACGCCAACGGGGAGGGCCTGATCGTCGCGCTCAACTGCGCGGGTCAGGGCACGGTCACAGTGGACGTGGGCGGATATCTGTCTGTTTTCTCATGCGTCCCCGGCGAGATACAGGGTTACACGAACTACGACTACACCGCCCACGGTACCGCCGCCGTGGTGATCACCCCGGCGGGAAACGTGAGCTGGGGACTCACCGTGTCGAGCATCTCCCTCGACACTCCCGCTCCGGGCTAGCAGCATCCCGCAGGCCCGGGCGGTTGGGACGGCCACACAATCTACCCGTTCAGGGCGATGGCCACGATCGCTGCGAGTGCGAGGCCCATACCCCATACCTGCACCTTCCCCACCCGCTCCTTGAGCACGAGAACGGCAAGCACCACGGTCACCGCCGGGTACAGCGCGATGAGCACCGACGCGAGCGACAGCAATCCCGCCTGCAGGGCGTAGAGCGTGGTCACGGTACCGATCACATCCAGCACCGCCACGAGCACGGCGAACCCGACGATGTCCCGCGGCGGCGTGACCAGCTGCCCGGTTCCGGCCGCCACGGCCAGCACGAGAACGGTTGCGACGGTGCGCGCCACCACCAGTGGCCACAGCCCGGTTCCGACCTCGATTTCATGCGTGAACACGAAACTCAGCGCAAAACAGACCCCGGCCCCCACCGTGAACCACCCCACCCGGCGGGTGAACCGCGGCGCCCGCGCCCCGGAGACGGTGTGGTCGACAACCCCCGGCGGCTCCCGGCTCACCAAAATGACCGCCACGAGGGCGAGCGCGATACCCCCATAGGAGATCGCTGACGGGCGCTCACCACTGACAACGCCGACGATCACGGGAATGCCGGCCACGATCACCGCGGTCAACGGAGAGACGACGCTCATCGGCCCCTCGGCGAGCGCGATGTAGAACCACCACATCGCGAGCGCCATCACGATACCCGATGCGGCCCCGAACAGCATGGACCGCCAGGAAAACTCGCCGCCCACGAAGGCGGCCGCTCCGGCGATGATCACGGCCGAGATCGGATACGACACGATCACAACGCGCAGGGCCGCAACTCGGCGCGATGCGATCCCGCCGAGAAAGTCGCTCATGCCGTACGCCGCCGCAGAGACGAGGGCCAGGACGACGCCGATCACGTGTCGTGGCGAGGCGGAAGCGTGCGCATGGCCTCACGCTAGCAGCGCGCCAACCACGCCGTACGAGCAGGGCTGCGGCCCCACGGCTCGTGCCGTGGGGCCGTAGGTCTGCTCGGCGCCCGGGTCAGCTCCTCGGCGCGAAGGGGCGAGCGGATGCGGCGGGCGCTGACGCACCGTCGTCGGTTGCGGCCCGGGCATCAGCCGTCTGAGCCTGAAGGTGGATCAGGCCATCCGTTTCAAGCGTATCGGGCACGTTGTCGTGCTCAATCGTGGTGGCCAGCGGCTTCTCCTTCACGAGGCACAGCAGTACGACGGCCACGAGGATCAGTGGCACGAGGTAGAGGAAAACCGGGGTGAGAGCGTCGTTGTAGGCGCCGACGATAATGCTGCGCGCAGCCTCGGGCAGGTCGCGAACGACCCCGGGGGTGAACGAGTTCGATGCTCCGCCCGCTCCGGCGACAGCCGGCATCCGCTCGGCGAGCAGGTCTCCGAGTCGGGAGACGAACAGGCTGCCCACCACCGCGGCGCCGAGTGAGGCACCGATCTGGCGGAAGTAGTTGTTCGAGGCGGTGGCGGTCCCGACCTGGGAATTCGGGAAGGAGTTCTGCACGATCAGGATGAGGATCTGCATGCTCAGGCCGAGGCCGAGGCCCATTACGGCGAGGTAGCTGCAGAGCACCCAGATGGGCAGAGTGGGGGTCATGGTGGACAGGAGCACGAGCGCGACGGCCACCAGGATGGTGCCCGCAATGGGGAACAACTTGTAGCGGCCGGTTTTGGTCACCAACTGTCCGGACACGATGGAGCTTACGAGCAGGGCAGCCATCATGGGGATCATCAGGAACCCGGCCTCGGTGGCGTTCGCGCCCGTCACCATCTGAAGGTACGTGGCAGGTAGGCCAGGGCACCGAACATCGCGATGCCGATGATGAGGCCGGCGCCGGTCGTGAGGTTGAAGTTGCGGTCTCTGAACAGGTGCAGCGGCATGATCGGCTCCGCGGCGCGGCGTTCCACCATCACGAATGACACGCCGGCGACGAGCGTGGCGATGATCAGGCCGATGATGATGAGCGAGTCCCACGCGTAGGTTGTTCCACCCCAGGTACTGACGAGAACGAGCCCGGTGGAGGCGATGGCCAGCAGCCCCATTCCGGCCACGTCGAGCTTCGGGCGAGCGTGCTCCACCTTCGGCAGGCGCAGAAACATGACCGCCGAGATGATGGCGAGGATTCCCAGGGGGATGTTCATCCAGAACGCCCAGCGCCAGCCGATGCCCTCCGTGAACCAGCCACCGAGAAGCGGCCCGGCCACCGACGAGAGGGCGAAGACGCCGCCCATGATGCCCATGTACTTGCCACGCTCGCGAGCCGGCACGACGTCGGCGATGATGGCCTGCGAGAGGATCATCAGCCCGCCGCCACCGAGACCCTGCACGGCGCGGCCGATGATGAGCCAGGTCATGTCGGGGGCGAGGCCGCCCACGATGGAACCGAAAATGAAGACGCTGATGGCGCCGACGAACAGGCCCTTGCGCCCGATGAGGTCACCGAGCTTGCCGTAGACCGGCAGCATGATCGTAGAGGCGAGAATGTACGCCGTCGTCACCCACAGCATGTGGTCGACGCCGTTGAGCTCGCCCACGATGGTGGGCAGCGCGGTGCTGAAGATGGTCTGGTCAAGGGAGGCGAGGAGCATCGTCACCATGAGGCCGGCGAAGACCAGCAGGATGTGACGTTTGCCGGGGGCCGCGACTGCCGCCGGTTTGGCAGGTGGCGCGGTGAGTGTTGCGGTCATCGGAGTCTTTCTAGTAGGTCTGTCGCGAGCGCGTTCGCCCGGCGTTCAAGCTGGTGGGTGCTGTTGTCGTTCAGTTTTTCGGGGGCCAGGGCCCATTCCTTCACGGCCGTGCGCACCGCGCCGCCGCAGAGGGCGAGCACGAGGTCAGCGGATGCCGCGCGGTCGGCCGCTCTCTCGGTGTCAAACCGCGGGTCTCGGGTGAGAAGCGTTTGTACCGCGTCGGTGAGTTCGGCCGTCAGGCGCGTGAACTGCGCTAACTGAGCCGCCATCAGGTGCGGGTGCCGACGCAGGATCTCGAGGCGGTCCTCACGCATTGTCGCCCGGGTAGACGGCGGACCCATCACGGCGATCAGCAGGTGCACGACGCTCGCGATGGTGCCGTACTCGTCGACGCGATCGCAGTGGGCAGCGAGGTCCTCGGGTGCGACCTCCACGTGCCGGAGGCCGATGATGGCGGCATCCTTGCTCTCGAAGTAGTTGAAGAAGGTTCGCGGCGACACGTCGGCGAGCTCGCTGATGGCATCCACCGTGGTGTGCTCGAGGCCGTCACGCAGCACGAGCGTGACCGCAGCGTCTTCCAGTCGCGCCCGGGTCTCGAGGCGCTTGCGGTCGCGGAGCCCCAGGTTCGGTGCGTTCGATTCGGTAGCCATGACGTTAATTCTTGCGCGCTCTGCTTTTTTGCGCAACTGCAAACTTACATAACTGCACCTTTCACGGCTGGCGCTCAGCCTGCGGAGCCCAGGGGCGGCCGGGCAGATGTGGAGACAAGTCTGCGACGATGATGTGTACCACCCCACCGTTCCTGACCTCTGGAGTGTCATCCACGTGTCCCCCCGCTTGTTGTTTCGCTCGGTCGCCATCGCCGAGGCCGTCACCTGGTCCCTGCTGATCGCCGGAATGTTGATGAAGTACGTGCTGCGGGTCGGCGAGGTCGGTGTTCAGGTGGGCGGCTTCCTGCACGGGGTCGTCTTCATCGCCTTCGGCATGACGGCGGTGCTCATGGCCGTGAACCAGCACTGGGGACCGCGGCTCACGGTTGTCGCCGTCGCCACCGCGATCGTTCCGTTCGGCACGATCCCCCTCGACCGCTGGCTCGAGAAGCGCGGTCTGCTGGACGGCAGCTGGCGCCGCACTCGCACCGACGATCCCCGCGATCAGACTCGCGTGAGCGCGATGCTGCGCTGGATGCTCGTGCGCCCGGTGCTGTTCACGACCGTTCTCCTGCTCGGCCTGGTCGCCATCCTCACGACCTTGCTCTCCGTGGGCCCGCCCGGCGGCACCAGCTAGCCCGACCAGGCGCGTGGCTCGATCGGGCTAGCGGATCGATCGGGCTAGCCGATCGACTCCGCCCGCAGGCCGAGCAGTTCGGCGAGGTGGGCCACACTGTCGATCACGACGTCAGCGCCGGCCGCCTCAAGGGTTTCGGTGTCGTGGGTCCCGGTGCGCACGCCGACGACCAGGCCGGCGCCGGCGCTCGTGCCGGAGAGCATGTCGCTCGCGGTGTCCCCCACCACGACCATGGCGGCGACCCCCGATGCCCCGGTGCGCAGCAGTGCCGTGAGCGGCAGGTCGGGGTGCGGGCGTCCACGCCCGGCCTCCGCCGGCGAGAGGCTCAGGTCGATCAGGTTGGCCCAGCCGAGGGAATCGATCAGGGCATCCTGCGTGGTGCGAGAAAAACCCGTGGTCAGCGCGATCTTCACGCCGGCATCGCGCAGTTCCTGGAACAGATCTTCCGCACCGTCGATGCTCGTGACACCCACGCGGGCGATGAGTTCGCCGTAGGCCAGCTCGAACGCTTCGTTGGCGGCGAGCGCCTCAGACTCGGTGTCGGTCAGTTCGCGGAACACGTCGATCTTCGACTGCCCCATCGTCTCCCGCACGTAGTCGAGCGCCTCCTCGAGGGCGGCTTCCGTGGGGGCGATCCCGCTGCGCTGCGCGGCGAGCACGAAGGCCCGCTCGACGAGGCCGTCATCGCGAACCGTCGTTCCGGCCATGTCGAAGACGACGAGCTCGACGTCGAGGTCATCGAAATCGTCGAAATCGTTCAGCGCCTGCTGCACCGCATCGCGGGTCGCGAGGGCGTCGGCCGCGTCGAGCGCGGCGACCAGGTCGTCACCGAGGCGATCCACCTCGTCGACGTCGATCTGCGCGGGGTGCACGGGGGTTTCGCCGCGAGCCCGGATCGGTGACAGGTCTGGTGTCTGTGTCATGAGGAACCTTTCAGTGAGGTGGACAAGGCGACGCCGTAGACGCCGCCGATGACGCGTTCGGCGAGGCCGAGCCCGGTGGTCATGCCGATGCCGGTGGTCGCGGCGAGAAGGTGCACGCCCGGTTCCGGCCGATCGATCAGGAAGTCGTTTATTCCGGAGGCGTAGACGCCCTGCCAGCGCTCGAGCACGCGCGGGCGCGGCACGCCGAACAGCTCCCCCGTGAGGCGCAACAGCGCGTCGAAGGACGCTTCATTCTGGAACGGGACGACGGATTCCCCGCGATAGTGGGTATCCCCCACAATCAGCGAGCCGTCCGGCAGCTGGGTGTACATCTGGTTGAGGTCAAGTGCGGCCAACTCCGGAAAATCACGGCGCAGCCGCTCGCGGAGCGCCGCGGCCGCGGGCAGCGACGCGAACGCGCCGTAGCGCAGCAGCGACCACCCGGTGAGCAACGGAGCCGGAAGTGGCGCGCGCAGCCCGGCATCCACGCGCAGCATGTCGAGCCCGCAGCGACGGATGCCCGCCCGCTCGGCCACATCGGGGTAGAGCTGGTCAATGTCGTGGTTCACGGCCACGATCACCGTGCCAGCCGACACCGCTCCCCGGGTTGTGCTGACCAGGCCACCGCGCACGCCGGTGACGGCCGTGCGCAGGCGAAATTCCACTCCCCGGCGGGCGAGATAGGCGGCGAGCGCCCCCGCCGCCTGACGCGGGTTGACCTGCAGGTCCCAGGGCAGGAACGCGCCGCCCGCACTCCGGGCGGCCACGGGCACGAGCGCATCGACCTGGGCGGCCCCCAGCAATTCCACCTCCGGGCGCGCCGGGCCCGGCTCGTGTGCGAACGCCGGAGAGGTGCCGCAGGCGCGCGCGAATTCCGTGAGAACCGCGAGTTCGTCCGGGTGCCG
Organism: Cryobacterium sp. MLB-32; assembly: GCF_000738085.1. Classification (GTDB taxonomy): domain Bacteria; phylum Actinomycetota; class Actinomycetes; order Actinomycetales; family Microbacteriaceae; genus Cryobacterium. The sequence goes on along the minus strand of NZ_JPRS01000030.1, from coordinate 17,906 downwards.
GGCGAGCACCACCGTGCCCGATTCGCGCAGCCAGACACCCGCATCCGCTGCCAGCCGCAGCCAGATCTCACGCGAGGCGAGGGCGAATTCCCGGGCCAGGCCGTCTTGCGGGGTGAAGCACAGGTGCCCGAAATTTCGCACGGATGCGCCGCTCGGCTCGCTCGCGCGGTCGATCACCACCACGCTCAGGCCTCGATCAACCGCCGCCAGGGCAGCTCCGAGTCCCACGATGCCCGACCCGACGACGGCCACATCGAATCCCGCCATCATCGGAACACCCGCCGCATCCACATGGCGAGTCCCTCGACGACGAGCACGGTGACCAGGATCATCAGCACGATGGTCGTGACGAGGTCGTAGCGCGATCCCTGGCCGGCGTTGAGCAGGTAATAGCCCACCCCGCCGCCGCCGACGAGACCGAGGATGGTCGCGGCGCGAATGTTGGTATCGAGCATGTAGAAGCTATGCCCGATCAGGGCCTTCATCCCCTGCGGCACCGTCGCGGACGCATACACCTGGGTGCGCGAGGCCCCGGTGGCCCTGAGCGCCTGCTCCGGGCCGGGCCGCACCTCTTCGAGCGAGTCGGCAAGCAGCTTGCCGAGCAGGCCCACGCCGCCGATCGCAAGGGCGATCGTGCCGGCCTGCGCGCCGAGGCCGGTGACGACGATGAGCACGATCGCGAGGATGATCTCGGGGATACCTCGGATAGACACCAGCACGAGCCGCATGCCGGCCCGAACACGCGGGCTCGGCGCCACATTCCGGGCCGCGAGCGAACCGATCACGACGGAGGCGACAATGGTGAGCATCGTGGCGGCGAGCGCGATCGCGATGGTCTCGCTCATCGCCTCGACCATCACGGCCGCGTTATAGGCGCCGAAACTCGGCGGCCAAAATTTGGCGGCCGTCTCGGGAATGTATCCCCAGACGGTGAGAAAATCGCCCCAGCGAATGTCGCAGATCCACACGCTTCCGACAACGACGGCCACGGCCGTCCACCCCCACACGGTGTTGCGCGTGCGCACGGAGGTCCAGGGGCGGCGAACGTCATCAACGGCGCGGGCGCGGCGTGGCAGCCGGCGCAGCAGGCGATCGCCCAGTCCGCGTCCGGTGGGTGCCAGGCCGAGCATCGCGGTGCGCACGACACTCGAGACGATCTCCATCACCACGCACAGCGCGAAGATCACCAGGGCGATCCCCAGACCAAGCGAGTAGTTGAGCGACTTGAACGCGTACGACATCTCGAGACCCAGACCGGCGACGCCCACGTAGCCGAGAATCACCGAGCCGCGCAGGTTGATGTCGTTGCGGTGCAACACCGTGGCCACCCACGACGGCAGCACCTGCGGCAACACGCCCGCCGTGAACTGCTGCAGCCGGGAGCCGCCGGTCGCGCGAATGGCGAGCCTCGGCCCTTCGTCGATCTGCTCAATGGCATCGGCGAACATCTTGGAGATCATGCCGATCGAGTGGATGCCGATCGCCAGGATTCCGGGAAGCGACCCGAGGGAGAACATCAGCACAAAGACCATGGCGAGCACCACGTCGGGGACGGCCCGGGTGGCCACGCCGAGAAAACGCGCGGCGGCCATCCAGCCGCGACCGGGGGTGGTATTGGCCGCGGCCAGATACGCGAGGGGCACCGAGAAGACCGCGGCGAACAGCGTGCCGCAGAGCACCAGCCCACGGTGAGCGCCGTCAGGTACAGCAACTCGCCCGGCGCGGGAAAGCTGATCACACCCACCCGGTCGAAGAAGCGCTGGGCGTTCGACCAGCTTTCGAGCATCTGCGGTAGTGAAATGTCGATGCTCACGAGCGACACGACGGAGGCCACGACGAGCGCGACGAGCGTCAGGAGCGCCGCGATCTTCTCCGGTGCGGCCCGGCGGCGTGGCGTCCGCTCAGGAGCGGGGCCCGGGTCGGGCGCCGCAGCGGGCCGTTCCAGCGTGAGTGTCACCGGCGGTTGTCCCTGGCCGATGCAGACGTGCGCGGGTCGAGGGCAGCGTCACGGGACTCTGTCCAGGATGAAGCCGCGGGTGCCGGAACAGGTTCGGGCGACACCGGAGCGGTGAGCTCTGTCGCGATCGCGCCCAGCTCCGCGGTCGTGGTCGCTACGCGGCCGTAGATCTCCATCACCTGCGCCTTGCTGATTCCCGCTGTCGGGGTGTCAAGCACGACTTCCCCGTGCCGCAGCCCCACGATGCGGTCTGCCCAGCCGAGCGCAAGATCCACCTGGTGCAGGCTGCACACGACGGTGAGACCGCTATCCCGCGCGATGTCCTTGATCAGGGCCATGATCTGGCTGCTCGACTCCGGGTCGAGGGAGGCCACGGGCTCGTCGGCGAGCAGAATGCTCGGGTTCTGCATCAGCGCGCGGGCGATGGCGACCCGCTGCTGCTGACCGCCGGAGAGCGTGTCGGCGCGCTGGTAGGCCTGGGCGAGCAGGCCCACGCGGTCGAGGTGGGCGAGGGCGGTAAGCTTGTGCCCCCCGCTGTAGCTCCACAGGCCCAGACGCGGCCCACGGATGCGAAACAGCGCGCCGGTCAGCACGTTTTCCAGCACGGTGAGCGGCCCCACGAGCTCGAACTGCTGAAAGACGAAGCCCACCCGGCCGCGCAGTGCGCGCAGAGCGCGACCGCGGAGCGCCGGGACCTCGTGCCCGAGAACGCGCACCGCGCCATCCGTGGGCAGCTCGAGGCCGTCCAGATGGCGCAGCAGCGTGGACTTGCCGGAGCCGGAGAGGCCGAGCAAAACGATGATCTCGCCGGCCTGCACCGTGAGGGATGCCTCGTGCAGCGCCGTCGTGTCGCCGAAGCGCTTGGTCAGGTTGCGCACCTCGATCACGGCCTCGCCGCCGGGCGACGTCGTGGACGAAGCGGCTAGCCCTGGCACTGCGAGGCCTGCGTCTTCACGCAGATGTCGCGGATGGTGTCGTAATACGCGTCGTTGACCGGCTCGGTGGAATAGAACGTGGCACGGAAGGCCTCCGTGTCGGCGGACGTGATGCCCGAGGCGATGATGTCATCGATACTCACCTGGGAGAGCAGGTCAGTGAGTTGCGTCTTCATCTCGGCGGGAAGCGTGTCGGAGACGACGATCGGAGCGCCGGGCACCATGGTCTCGCCGATGACCTTGACCTTGTCGCTCTTGGCGACCTCGCTGTCTTCGGCGAAGCCCACCTCGCACTCCTTGCCCTCGCCCACTTTGGTCACGCTCACGTCGTGCTTGCCGGCGAACACGGGCGTCACGTCGGCCACCGGATCGACGCCGGCCTCGAGCAGGTTGTAGGAGGGGAACAGGTAGCCGCTCGTCGATGACGGGTCGACGAAGCACACCTTCTTGCCGGCGAATTCCTCGAGGGACGTGATCGGGCTGTCGACCGGAACGATCGCCTGTGAGAAGTAACCGGGCTCCTGACCCTGCTCGGTGACGATCGAGGAGATCGGCGTGATCGCCGCTCCGTTGGTCGTGGCTGTGAGGTACGTGAACCCGGAGAACGACGCCACGTCGATCTTGCCGGCGATGGCCGCCTCGATCAGGGCCGCGTAATCGGTGGACTCGTGGTACTCCACGGTCTTGCCCGTCTCGGCCTCGATGTAGTCCATCAGCGGCTGGTAATTCGTCTGCGTGTCGACCGAGTCGGGCACAACGCCGAAGACGAGGGTGTTCTCGTCGGCCGCGTAGCTCACCGCGGAGTCGCCCGACCCGGCGGCGTCGGCGGTGGCCGCGGAGCAGGAGGCGAGGCTCAGGGTGAGGAGCGCGGCGGCTCCGGCGGCGATCGCGGCCCTGGTAGCGATGCTACGGGCGTGGGCGCTGGGCGAGAGGGAGCTGGTGATAGCCACGTGAAACCTTCCAAAAGTCGAGGGTGATACGTTCAGCTACGTTAGACAGACCACGCCAACAGCCATGGGGGCTGGGGTAACCGGCAGGTGAACAGACCACAAACTGGGTCTGACCCACTCAGGGTGATTCACGTGATCAACGAGAAGCGGAAGACACATGATGAGCAGAACCACGAGATTGCGGTCCGGAGCATGCCGCTGATGAAGGCCTACTTCGAGCCGATCGCCCCCGGCCGCTACCGGCCGACCGAGCATGCCGGTGGCGCGTGGAATGCCGACGAGATCCACTTCAGCCCGCTGGGCGGCCTGATCGTGCACGCCATCGACCTGCACCGAGCCGCCAAAGAAGGCGGGGTCAACAGCATGGAGCTCGGGCGCATCAGCTTCGACATTCTCGGCTTCCTCGCCGCCGAGGAGTGCGAGATCCAGGTCGAGACCATCCGCCCCGGACGCACCATCGAACTCGTGGAAGCGACCGTGATCATCGCCGGCCGGCCCGCCGTGCTCGCCCGCGCGTGGTTCATCGCGACCGCCGACACCACCGCCGTCGCCGGTGGTGAATTCGTACCGATGCCCTCGTCCGATGCTGCCGCTCCGTGGTCGATGTCCGACACCTGGCCCGGTGGTTACGTCGCCTCGCTTGAGCTGAAGACCATCGCGCCTCCGCTGCCCGGACGAACAAGCGCCTGGCTCCGATCAGACATCGCCCTCGTCGCCGGGGAGCCGACCAGCCCGCACGCGGCCTTCATCGCCCTCGTGGACACGGCCAATGGAGTTGCCGTTCGCGAGTCACCGACCGAGTGGATGTACCCCAACCTCGACCTCACCATCCACCTTCACCGCCAGCCGACCGGTCAGTGGGTGGGGCTCGACACCACGGTCACATTCGGGCCGGCCGGCCACGGCCTCACGAGCAGCGTGCTGCACGACGAAGCCGGCCCCATCGGCCGCGCCGAGCAAATCCTCACCGTGCGCCCGATGAGCTGACCGACGGGCTGGCCGACTGACGGGCGGCTAGAACGTGTCGTCGTTGAGGCCGAGAAGTTCGGCGAGTTCGGCGATGGTGTCGATCACGGCATCCGCTCCCGCCTCCTGGAGGATCTCGGTGTCGTGGGCGCCGCTCAGCACGCCCACCACGAGGCCGGCACCGGCGTTGACGCCGGAGATCATGTCGCTCGCGGTGTCGCCCACCACCACCATCGCGGCCACGTTCGTGGCTCCGGCGCGCAACAGCGCCATGAGGGGCAGATCGGGATACGGGCGGCCGCGGGCGGTGTCCGACGGCGAGAGCGCCACATCGATGAGCTCGTTCCAGCCCAGCTCATCGATGATGGCCTGCTGAGTCCTGTCCGAAAAACCCGTGATCAGGGCCACCTTCACCCCGGCCTCACGCAGGTCGCGGAACAGATCTTCCGCGCCCTCGATGCCGGTGACGCCACCTTCCTGCAACAGTTCAAGGTAGATGCCCTCGAACACCGCGTTGGCGTGCTGGGCGGCGTCGTCATCCTCGGTGAGGGCATGGAACACCTCGATTTTCGACCGGCCCATGGTCTCGCGCACGAAGTCGAGCGCCTCCTCGAGCTCCTCATCGGTGGTGGCCAGCCCCACGGACCTCACGGCGAGCGCGAATGCACGTTCCACCAGACCGTCGTCCCGCACGGTTGTTCCGGCCATGTCGAACACGACAATCTCTACATCAAGGGGTTCGAGGTCATCCGGTTCGAAGTCGGTCGTGACACTTTCGGTGACGGAAATCATGTTTCGCCTTTCGATAAGGGTCGGCAGCAGAACGATAGCGTGGTCACCCGAGCACAAGATTCCCCCCAATCGGGCGGGATGACTGCCAGCCCACCCCCACGATCGCCTTGGTAATCTGAACGGGAAGTGCCCGTACCGAAGATCAAAGGAGATTATTCGTGTTCACCAGCCCCTACGCCCCCGTCGAGATTCCCGACCTCAGCATCTACGACTACCTGTTCGGCGACATCGACGAGGCCGACCTCGAGCGCCCCGCCGTCGTTGACGGGAAAACCGGCGAGAGCACGAGCTACCGACAACTGATCTCGCAGATCAACGCCGTCGCCGGCGCGCTGGCCGCCCGTCGCGTCGCCGCCGGAACCGTCATCGGCCTGTTGAGCCCCAACAGCCCGGCCTTCACGAGCGTGTTCCACGGCATCCTGCGCGCGGGCGCCACTGTCACCACCCTCAACTCCCTCTACACGGCCGAGGAGATCGAACATCAGCTCTTCGATGCCGGCGCGACCTGGCTCGTCACGGTGACCGCACTGCTGCCCGCCGCTGCCACGGCGGCCCGGGCGCTGGGCATCGACGACGCGCACCTCATCGTGCTCGACGGCGCGGCGGGGCATCCATCCTTCGCAGACTTGCTGGCAGAGGACGCCCCGGCGCCCGTGGTGCACATCCGGCCGGCCACGCACGTGGCCGTGCTGCCCTTCTCGTCGGGCACCACCGCACGGCCCAAGGGCGTGATGCTCAGCCACACAAACCTCGTGGCCAATGTGCAGCAGGCCCGCGACCTGATCGGCGTCGTGCCGGAAGACCGGGTGCTCGCTCTGCTGCCGTTTTACCACATCTACGGAATGACGGTTCTGCTGAACCTCGCGTTCAAGCAGCGGGCGGCCCTGGTGACGATGGCGAAGTTCGACTTCGTGGAGTTCCTGCGCCTGATTCAGGACGAGCGCTGCACCTACGTGTTCATCGCGCCGCCGATTGCGGTGGCCGTGGCGAAGCATCCGCTCATCGATTCGTACGATCTGTCGACCGTGCACACGATTCTGTCGGGGGCTGCGCCGCTCGACGGAGCGCTGGCCGCGGCTGTGGCCAGTCGCCTGGATTGCCGGGTGCTGCAGGGGTATGGCATGACCGAGGCGAGCCCGGTGACGCACCTCATTCCTATCGATGCACCGCACCTGTCGCGCGCGTCGGTGGGCGTGACCGTACCCAATATGGAGTGCCGGCTCATCTCCGCCGAGACCGGCGAGGAGATCGACCTGCCGATCGAGGGGGTGAGTGAGCGCGGCGAGCTGCTCGTGCGCGGGCCGAATGTGATGCTGGGCTACCTCGGCAACGAGGAGGCCACGCGTCACGCGATCGACGAGGACGGGTTTTTGCACACCGGCGACATCGCCACGGTGAACGCGCTCGGCGAGGTGACCATCGTCGACCGCAGCAAGGAACTGATCAAGTACAAGGGCTACCAGATCGCTCCGGCCGAGCTGGAGGCGTTGCTGCTGACGCACCCGCACGTGAACGACGCCGCCGTGATCGGCGTGAACGACGACGACGGTCAGGAGATCCCGAAGGCCTACGTCGTGATCGTGGCCGAGGTGACCGTCACGGCCGAGGACATCATGGCGTTCGTGGCCGAGCGGGTGGCACCGCACAAGAAGGTGCGTCGCGTGGAGTTCATCGAGGTGATTCCGAAGACCGCATCGGGCAAGATCCTGCGCAAAGATCTGCGGGCCCGCGAAGTCGTCGCCCCTTGACCATCGGCCGGTTGAGAACGTCGTAGGCGCGCGCGGTGCGGCGCGCTACTCTTCGGGGGTGACCCCTCCGCCGCACGGCCCCGCTCGCCCGCCGAAACGGGAGTGGCTACCCGCCGACACCGCGCTGTGGACCACGTGCCATATTGTGTCGGACACGGTGCAGGGCCGGGTTCCGGAGCACCGAATCGACACGCTCTTCCCCCTGCCCGACGGTGCGGTCGCCCTCGCCGTCGGCGACCTGTGGGTGGATTCCTTCCATGCCGCCGGCGACGGCTCCTACGACCGGGCCTCGACGTTCGTCTGGGGCACGGGAGTCTTCGGGCTCGCGCTGGCGGCCGGAACGCTCGCGGCGAGCGCCGCCGGCAACGCGTCGCGGCGCAACCAGGCTTCCGCCGATGCTCAGCACGCGTGGCGGCCGCTCTTCGGCGGCGCACTGTTCGTCACCAACGATGGAATTTACATCCAGACCATGCAGGGCCTTTCCCCGTGGACCTGGGGATCGATCGACCTCATGCAGGTCGTGGGCTTCAACGTGGTCATCATGCAGGCCCAGTCGTCGAGTGGACCGATCACCTGGCGGATCACCTCGGAATGGACCGAACTCATGTTCGCGCTCTGGGCGCTGCGCCGCCACCCCGCACACCCCCAGCTGCGCGATGGCAGCTGGCTGCCGGCGAACTGGCTGCCGTGGGCCACTGCACAGGGGTACCGCGCGCATCTGGACCGCCCGCAGCTCGGCACCTGATCCACTCCCACTTCGGCCTACGGCGCATAACTCCTGCACATCGAGATGACTCAGCGGGATTCCCGCGTGATTGCGCGGCACCATGACGGCCAGCGCGGAATCTGCAGGAGTTATGCGCTGGGGACGAGCGTCATCGGCCGGGCGGAAGACGACAGGTAGACTGATCCGGTCAAGCATCCGCTATATCTGGGAGAACGCCACGTGACCGCTGTTTCCAACACACCTTCCCGCGCCGTCGCCGACACCGTTGCGAACGCCGCTGCGACACCCGAGAAGGAGCAGCCCTACGGCGCCCTCGGCCTGAAGGCCAACGAGTACGCGAAGATCCGCGAGATCCTGGGCCGCCGCCCGACCTCGGGCGAGCTCGCCATGTACTCCGTGATGTGGAGCGAGCACTGCTCGTACAAGAGCTCGAAGATGTACCTGCGCCAGTTCGGCGACAAGGTGTCCCCCGCCATGAAGAAGAACCTCATGGTGGGCATGGGCGAGAACGCCGGCGTGCTCGATGTGGGCGAGGGCTGGGCCGTCACCTTCAAGATCGAGTCCCACAACCACCCCTCGTACATCGAGCCGTTCCAGGGTGCCGCAACCGGCGTCGGCGGCATCGTGCGCGACATCATCTCGATGGGCGCCCGTCCGGTGGCCGTGATGGACGCACTGCGCTTCGGCGACATCAACGACCCCGACACCGCGCGGGTCGTGCACGGCGTGGTCTCGGGCATCTCCTTCTACGGCAACTGCCTCGGCCTGCCCAACATCGGCGGCGAGACCTACTTCGACTCCGTGTACCAGGGCAACCCGCTGGTCAACGCCCTGTCCGTCGGCGTGCTGCGCCACGAAGACCTGCACCTCGCGAATGCCCGCGGCGCCGGCAACAAGGTGATCCTGTTCGGTGCCCGCACCGGCGGCGACGGCATCGGCGGCGCATCCATTCTCGCCTCCGACACGTTCAGCGCCGGCGGCCCCACCAAGCGTCCCGCCGTGCAGGTGGGCGACCCCTTCGCCGAGAAGGTACTCATCGAGTGCTGCCTCGAGCTGTTCCAGGGCAAGCTCGTTGAGGGCATCCAGGACCTCGGTGCCGCCGGAATCTCCTGCGCCACGAGCGAGCTCGCCTCCAACGGCGACGGTGGCATGTTCATCGAGCTCGACAAGGTGCTGCTGCGTGACCCCACGCTCACCGCCGAGGAGATCCTCATGTCGGAGAGCCAGGAGCGAATGATGGCCGTCGTCACGCCGGAGAAGCTCGAGGGCTTCCTCGCCGTCACGAAGAAGTGGGACGTGGAGACCAGCGTTCTGGGCGAGGTCACCGACACCGGCCGCCTCATCATCAACTGGCACGGCGAGGAGATCGTCAACGTTCTCCCCCGCACCGTGGCCGTCGACGGCCCGGTGTACGAGCGCCCGCTCGCGTACCCCACCTGGATCGACGCGCTGCAGGCCGACACGGCATCCGTTCTGCCCCGAGCGCTCGACTCCGAGACGCTGCGCAGCCAGTTCCTCGACCTGCTCGGCTCGCCGAACCTGGCCGACCCGAGCTGGATCACCGACCAGTACGACCACTACGTGGGCGGCAACACCGCGCTCGCGTTCCCCGACGACGGCGGCATGATCCGCGTCGATGAGGAGTCCGGCCTCGGTTTCGCGATCGCCACCGACGCGAACGGCCGCTACTGCCAGCTCGACCCGTACCGCGGCGCGCAGCTCGCTCTCGCCGAGGCGTACCGCAACGTGGCCGCCACCGGCGCGATCCCGGCCGGCGTCAGCGACTGCCTCAACTTCGGCTCGCCCGAAAACCCCGAGGTCATGTGGCAGTTCCGCGAGGCCGTCACCGCCCTCGCCGACGGATGCCTCGAGCTCGGCATTCCGGTGACCGGCGGCAACGTGTCGTTCTACAACCAGACCGGCGACCAGCCGATCCACCCCACCCCCGTGGTGGCCGTGCTCGGCGTGATCGACGACGTCGGGCGCCGCACACCGAGCGGCTGGCAGGACGACGGACACAACATCTACCTGCTCGGCACCACCGCCGAAGAGCTCGACGGCTCGGCCTGGGCCGGTGTCGTGCACAACCACCTCGGCGGTCGCCCGCCGGCCGTGGACCTCAGCCGCGAGGTCGCCCTCGCCGGGCTGCTGCACGCCGCGAGCAAGGAAGCGCTCGTCGACAGCGCTCACGACCTCAGCGAGGGCGGGCTCGCCCAGGCCCTCGCCGAAGCCGTGATGCGTTTCGGCGTTGGCGCCCGGGTATGGCTCGGCGACATCTGCGAACGTGACGGCGTCGACGCATCCGTCGCCCTGTTCTCCGAGTCGGCCGGCCGCGTCATCGTGAGCGTGCCGCGCGAGGACGACGTGAAGTTCCTCGGCCTGTGCAAGGGCCGCGAGTACCCCGTGCTGCGCATCGGAGTGACGGATGCCCAGCTGCACGCCCTCGAGATCCAGGACCAGTTCTCGGTGAGCCTCGCCGACCTGCAGGCGCGTTACCGCGCCACGCTGCCGGCGGCGTTCGCCTAGAGCCTGCCCCCTCCCCGTCCCTTCTGGCACTCCTTTGGCGTGCGGGCACTCGACCAGACGAGTGCCCATTCGTCAATGAAGTGCCGCGTGGCGGTACGGCACCCCTGGGCTACGCAAGGGCGCGGCGCGCGAGGTGGTCGTAGCGCAGGGCGAGTTCTTCCGGCGTGAGCGCGCCGTCGAGCCGGTACCACTGGGCGACGCCGGTGCACATGGTCACGATGGCGAGGCTGGCCTCGCGCGGATACTCCGTGCCGAAAACGCCCTCCGCGACCCCGGCGTCGATGATCTCGTCGACCATGCGCTGCTGCCGGTCACGGGAAGCAATGTGCTCGCTGCGTGCCTCGCCTTCGAGGCTGCGGATCTCGCTGGCGGCGATGAACGCGAGGTCACTGCGATGCGCGTGGAATAGCACGAGGCACTGGATCAGCAGCCGAAAACGCTCCTCTATCGAGGGACCCGCCTCGGCCAGGGCACTCTCACACCGCTCCAGCAGGTCGCGCATGGCGAACCGCACGATCGACACCAGCAGGGCGTGTTTCGAGGGGTAGTGATGATAGAGCCCGGGCACGGAGAGCCCCACGCGGGCGGCCACCGTGCGAATCTTCGTGCCGTGGTAGCCGTGCTCCACGAAACAGTCCAGCGCGGCCTGCAACATGGGCGGCGGCGAACCTTCACCGTAGTCGCGCCAGGCTCGCCACGTCCCCCCGGCGTCGGCCGACTCGCTCGTCTGCGTCACTGGTACTCGCTCTCTGGGACTCGCTGTTTGGAGAACAGTGATTGTGTGCGAAATCTTGACACACAACATCCGTTCCCCCAATACTAAGGCTACCGAGCGATCGCTCGGTAGCGAACTCTTGAATCGTTTTGCCGGCGATGAGGCCGGGAGAAAGGTGACACTGTTGACATTCGATTCCCTGGTCGAAGCCTGGCAGGCGCGTACAGCGGCCAACCCCCGACAGGTGGCCCTGCGCTACTTCGACGCGGAGATGACCGCCGCTGAGGTCGACCGGGCGTCCGACGCCCTGGCCGTGGCCCTCGACGAGGCCGGCACGGCCCGCGGTGACCGCGTCGGGCTCTACCTTCAGAATGTTCCGCACTACGCTCTCGCACTGCTCGCCCTGTGGAAACTCGGCGCCGTTCCACTGCTCCTGAACCCCATGTACAAACACGCGGAGCTACGGTCGCTGATCGACGATTCCGGCGCGATCGGCATCATCTGCACCGACACGGACGTGGCGGAGACGCGCGACACGGTTGCGAACGGCACGGTGCGGTGGCTGATCAGCACCTCCGCGCGCGACTTCCAGACCGACGACGACCCCCGGGCCTTCCCTCCAGCGGCAGCACCGGTGGATGCGGCGTTCGTTGCGGATACCGGGTCGACTGCACGCGCGGATGCCGGGGCATCCACCGTCTCTGACATGGCCGCCCTGATCCGACTGCACGCGGGGCGAAAGCCCGCTGCGATCTGCCTAGGCCGCACCGACCTGGCCCTGCTCAGCTACACCTCCGGAACCACCGGCCCGCCCAAGGGCGCCATGAACACGCACGGCAACGTGCTCGAGGTGGCCACGACCTTCAGCGAGTGGGTCGGACTCGCCCCGAACGACGTCGTGCTCGCGGTGGCGCCGTTGTTTCACATCACCGGAGCCGTGATCAACTGCGCGATCTCGCTCATCACCGACACCACGCTGGTCTTCACCGGCCGGTTCCACCCCGAGCTCGTGCTCGAGGCCTTCGCCCGTCATCGCATCACGTACACGATCGGGTCGATCACGGTGTTCAACGCGCTCCTCGAGCTGCCGCAGGCCGCACCCGAGCACTTCGCATCGGTCAAAACCCTGTACTCCGGCGGGCCCCGATCCCTCCGGCCACGGTGGACCGGTTCCGTGACCGATTCGGCGTCTATATCCACAATGCCTACGGCATGACGGAGACCACGTCGGGCGTCATCGCCGTGCCACCCGGCAGTCTCGCCCCAATTCATGCCCCGAGCGGCACGCTCTCGATCGGACGACTCCTGCCGAACATGACAGCGCGCACCCTCGACGCCACCGGAACTCTCCTGCCCGCGGGCGAGCAGGGCGAGCTGGAACTCGCCGGACCGCAGGTCATTCCCGGCTACTGGAACAACACGGCCGCCAGCGCCGAGGCTATGCCCGGCGGCTTGCTGCGTACCGGAGACGTGGCCATCATCGACGAACACGGCTGGGTGTATCTGGTCGACCGGCTCAAGGACCAGATCAACGTTTCCGGATTCAAGGTGTGGCCGCGGGAGGTGGAGGACGCGCTGTACGCGCATCCATCCGTTCACGAAGCCGCCGTGATCGGCGAAGCGGATGCCTACCGCGGCGAAACCGTGGTGGCTTTCGTCTCGCTGAAAGCAGGCACGCACGCCACGGAGAACGAGCTGGTCGAGTTCACCCGGGAGCGGCTGGCCGCCTACAAATACCCCCGTTCCATCCGCATCATCCACGATCTGCCCAAGACACCGACCGGAAAGATTCGCCGCGCGGCGCTGCGCGGGAAAGGAAACTCATGACAGCCCCCTCGTGCCACCGTCTGGAGGGCCGAACCGCCCTGGTCACCGGAGCCAGCCGCGGGATCGGCCTCGCCATCGCGCATCGGCTTGTAGCGGAAGGCGCTCGGGTGTGCATCACGGCGCGCAACGCCGAGCCGCTGAACGAGTGCCTCGCCGAGTTCCCCGCCGGGAGCGTGATCGCCGTAGCCGGCAAGTCCCACGACCCCGAGCACCGTCTGGAGGTGCTCGACACCGTGGCGCGCGAATTCGGCGCCCTCGACATCCTCGTGAACAATGTGGGCATCAACCCGGTCTACGGTCCCCTCGTCGACCTCGATCTCGAGGCCGCCCGCAAGATCACCGAGGTGAACCTGTTCGGCACGCTCGCCTGGATCCAGGACGTGGTGCACCACCCCGAGCTAGATTTCGGGGCCAGGGGCGGCTCGGTGATCAACATGTCGTCGGTCTCGGGCGAGACCGCCTCTCCCGGCATCGGCTTTTACGGCGTGACGAAGGCCGCGATCGCGCACCTGACCCGCACGCTCGCGGCCGAGATGGGACCCACCGTGCGCGTCAACGCGGTGGCGCCGGCCGTAGTGAAGACCCAATTCGCCAAGGCGCTCTACGCGGGCAGGGAAGCCGAGGTCGCCGCGCAGTACCCCCTTGGCCGGCTCGGCGTACCCGACGACGTGGCCGCCGCCGTGGCCTTCCTCGCCTCCGATGATGCCGCCTGGATCTCCGGTCAGGTACTGAACCTCGACGGCGGCCTGCTCGCCGCCGGCGGCGTCGCTTGAACCTCCCCCTTCGCTCGAAAGGACCACGCGCATGACCGATTCACCCCAAGACATCTCGCCCGAACACCTCGAAGACCTGCGGCTGCGCACCCGCAACTTCGTCCGCACCACCGTCATCCCCGCCGAGCCACGGCCGGGCGAAGCGCTCGACGCGGCCACGCGCATCCGTTTGCAGACGGCCGCGAAGGAGGCGGGGATTTTCGCCCCGCACGTGTCGCCGGAGTTCGGCGGCCAGGGGCTGCCGATCGAGCACTGGTCGGCGATCTTCCAGGAGGCCGGCTACTCGCTGATCGGCCCGAGCGCGCTCAATTGCATGGCTCCCGACGAGGGGAACATGCACATGCTCGCCCTCATCGGCACCGAGGAGCAGAAGCAGCGCTACCTCGTGCCGCTTGCGCAGGGCGATACTCGGTCGTGTTTCGGTATGACGGAACCGCACCCCGGGGCAGGCTCCGACCCGGCCGCCCTGCGCACGACAGCCACCAAGATCAACGGAGGCTGGTCGATCACGGGCCACAAACGATTCACGAGCGGTGCCCTCCTCGCCGATTTCTGCATTGTGATGACCCGCACCGAGGCGACGGATGACTCCCCCGCCGGCGCAACCATGCTGCTCGTGGACCTCTCCAATCCGGGCGTGCGGGTGGGCAGGCTCATTCACACCATGGACCGGGCCATCGACGGCGGGCACCCGCACGTGTCCTTCGATGAGTGCGTCGTGCCGGACTCGGCGGTACTCGGCGAGGTCGGCAAGGGCTTCACCTACGCCCAGGTGCGCCTCGGACCCGCACGGCTCACGCACTGCATGCGCTGGCTGGGCCTCGCCCGTCGCTCGCTCGACATCGCGCTCGATCGGATCGAGCGCCGGGAGATCTTCGGCTCGCCCATGAAGAACCTCGGGCTCGCCCAGGAGCTCATCGCCCAGAGTGTGATCGACATCGAAACCTCTGATGCCATCATCACCAAGACCGCCCTGCTGCTGGCAGCAGATCCGAAGGCGGGCTCGGCCCTGTCGTCGGTTGCCAAGGTGTACGTGTCGGAGGCGGTCTACCGGGTGATCGATCGCTGCGTGCAACTCTGCGGCGGCGACGGTGTCTCCGACGATCTGCCCCTCGCCTCCTACCTCAACGAGGTGCGCCCCTTCCGCATCTATGACGGCTCGAATGAGACGCACAAGTGGGCGATCTCGCGCCGGGCATCCGCTCGCCGGGCGGCAGCCGTGGCGGCCGGCGAACCGTACCTGGCCGATGTCGGCGAGGAGTTCTGATGCTGAACGTTCCCGACGGCGTCGAGGTCGTGCGCAGCAGAGCGGATGCCGCGCGCCTCGCCTCCCCTCCCCTCCTGATCGTCGACGCCGTCGAGGAGTTCCTCGATGCGCGCGGCCTCGGCGCAGGGCCCCTGCGCTGGGCACGAATCGGCGATGGGCAGTCGAACGTCACGTACCGGATCGAGCGCGGCGTCGAGGTCTTCGTGCTGCGGCGCGGGCCACGTCCCCCGTTGCCCCGGTCAACCCACGACATGGTTCGGGAGGCCCGCATCCAACAGCTGGTCTCGGCGGAGGGGGTTCCGGTGCCGCGCATCCTCGCGGTGTGCGCCGACGAATCAGTGCTCGGGGTTCCTTTCTACGTGATGAGTTTTCTGAGCGGAATAACGATCGCCGCTGACGTCCCGGCTCTGCTCGGCGCCCCGGAGCAGCGCGCGGCCACGAGCGCGGCCGTGGTCGACGCCCTCGTGCAGTTGCACCGGGTGCCCGTGACCGAGGGCGGGCTCGCCTCCTTCGGCCGGCCAGACGGTTACCTACGCCGCCAGGTCGAACGCTTCGGCAGCCTGTGGAGCCTGAACACCACCCGTGATCTTCCCGACGTGGCCCGGATCGGCGCATGGCTCGGCGAAAACATTCCGCAGACCCAGGCTGCGACGGTGATCCATGGCGACTACCGCACCGGCAATCTGTTGTTCGCCGCCGACGCCCCTGCCCGCGTTCTGGCCATTCTCGATTGGGAGATGGCCACGGTCGGCGATCCGCTCGCGGATCTGGGGTATCTCACCGCCACCTATTCCGAACCCGGCAGTGCCCCCAACCCGCTCGAACTCACCGGCGTAACCCGCCTGGCGGGTTACCTGAACCGCGCTGAGCTCGTCGACCGGTATCGCGAGCAGATGCCGCTCGATCTGAGTGACCTCAACTGGTATCAGGCCCTCGCCCTCTGGAAGGCCTCGATTTTCTGCGAGGCGATCTATACGCGCTGGCTCAACGGCGAGCGCCCGGACGACACCTCGTTCGGCCCGTCTCTGGGCGAGGGGATCCCCCGGCTTCTCGACGGCGCCCGGCAATTCGCCGGCCGCGCGGCCGGCATCGGGTACTGACCCACAGCATCAAGGCCTCAGGGCGGCCGCGATCTCGATCTCGATCTCGATCTCGATCTCGATCAGAGCGTGCGTGCCGCCTCCGTTCCGCACGCGCAAAACCAGGCAAAGGAGCCTCTTTTCATGACGCACGCATCAGCATCCACTCCCCGGTTGTCGACCCCGTTGCTACCTGACCGGGCGAATCCCGGCGAGTCCGCGGCCGGGTCCGGGTCCGGGTCAAAACGAAAATCGTTGTTCTCGAGCGTTCTCGGCAATGTGCTCGAATGGTACGAGTGGAGCGCCTACGCGGTCTTCGCGCCATTCATCGCCGCGGCGATGTTCAACTCCGACGACCCGGTGTCAGCGTTGTTGGCGACCCTCGCCGTCTTCGCCGTCGGCTTTCTGATGCGGCCGCTCGGCGGGGTGGTGTTCGGGCACATGGCCGACCGGCATGGGCGCAAGATCGTGCTCGTCACGACCATGCTGATGATGGCGGGTGGCAGTCTGGCGATCGCCATTATGCCAACGTACGGTGCGATCGGCGCTTGGGCGTCCGTGATCCTCGTGCTCGTGCGCATGCTTCAGGGATTCGCCCACGGCGGCGAATCGGCGACGGTCTACACGTACGTGGCCGAGATCGCTCCCAAGAGCCGACGCGGGCTGTGGGGAAGCGTGGTGTTCGTGGCTATCTTCGGCGGCTCGGTACTCGCCTACGCCGTGGCCGGCGGTGTCACGACCGTGCTCAGCACGAGCAGTGTGGCCGAGTGGGGATGGCGCATCCCGTTCGTGCTCGGCGCCCTTCTTGCCCTCGCAGCACTCTACATGCGGCGCAACATGGAGGAAAGCGAGGTCTTCCACGCCCATAAGTCAGCAGCGCAACCAGCACCGGCAGTGCGGGCGAAACGATCGGGATCGCAGGTGACCCGCGCCATCCTGCTGATGATTGCGATGACATCAGGAATTACGGCGGCGCATTACACATGGACCTCGTACGCCTCGACCTACGCCATCACCGAGAAGGGGATGAACCCCGACACGGCGTTCTGGGTGACCATGGTCGCGCAGATGATTGCGCTCGTCTCACTGCCCCTCTGGGGAATGCTCTCTGACCGGGTGGGGCGCCGACCGATGATGATCTCGTTCTCGATCCTGATGATCGTGGTCTCCATTCCGCTCAACGCCATGATCACAAGCGCGGGATGGACGCTGCTGATCGCATCGGCCGCGGCCCTCGTGATCGTGGCCATTCCCGGAGCCCTGCTCGCCGCGGTGCTCGCCGAGAACTTCCCCACCCGGGTTCGCACCAAGGCCATCGGCTTCGCGTACTCGATCTCCGTCGCGGTATTCGGCGGCACAGCCCCGTACCTCAATGCACTGTTCAATTCGCTCGACGTCGGCTGGCTCTCCGGGGCCTACGTGATGACCCTCTGCGTCTGCACGGCCGTGGCCTGCGTGATGATGAAGGAGACAAAGGGCATCGATTTGAAGGACGCCTAGGACCGGTATCGCCGCCTCGGCGCTGCATGGGAACGATCACCCTCAATAAAGGAAGATATCTTCGATTTCTCTCGTCCTTATCTGAGAATACCTCGCTTATCTGTTCTATTCGTGGGAGAATGGGGTATGTCAACGACGCAGARG